>NZ_JBSICD010000001.1:0-360740 GCF_058246155.1 Providencia sp. UF-183
TAGCGATACGTTGAGCTAACCAATACTAATGAACCGTGAGGCTTAACCTGACAACACCGAAGGTGTTTTAGAGAGATGAGTTGATTCAATGAAGAGTCAGAAGCCGAAAGGTGAAGGACACACAGCTTGTTTAAGATTGAAGTTCTGGTTTAGTGCACAAAAGTGAATTAAACGGGAACGAACCGAATTTGTCTGGCGGCAATAGCGCGGTGGTCCCACCTGACCCCATGCCGAACTCAGCAGTGAAACGCCGTAGCGCCGATGGTAGTGTGGGGTCTCCCCATGTGAGAGTAGGGAACTGCCAGACATTAAATTAGTGAGAAAGCCACCCAATGGGTGGCTTTTTTGCGTTTGGGGGAAACGGGAAATGGCGCAATTTACGGTGGCGTGAGCCACGTGGTGTGCTTCGCTTTGTTTACTCTGCCCGTTACTTTTTATAGTTGAAAGAGGAAGCGGCTCAAATGCCATAAGTTAATCAATGATCCACTTATCATTAAAGGTGATAAGGCAATCAGTAGTCAGCTCAGCAATTAAGCCATTAGGTGAACAGGATGATGGCGAGTGGGTATTTCTTTGTTGACTCCACTAGTGACTTTTCGTGATGAGTCATTCAGCTAGCAACTGTTCTTTGCATTAATGCTATTGCTAATCAATACTGCACTCAATAACTCACGGGTATGTTACGCCAATTTTCATCATATTAGCCCTTATTGTAGTTCCTTTTCTCATCCGAAATCACCCCAGTATTTATGCGACACCTTTTATTGCTCATCAATAATCCACTTAGCAACTAACTTATCTGTTTATGGCACTTTTGTAATTTAAACGTACTTGAGAATGAATAGTGGTGCTTCACTTGGTTAATTTTGCCCACTACTTTTTATGTTTGAAAGAGGAAGCGGCTCAAAAGCCATAAGTTAATCCATAATTCACTCAGCAACTAACTTATCTGTTTATGGCACTGTAGTTGCGTAAGTGAGGCTGGTAAAGATTAGCGGGTATTCTTATTGTTGGTGCTGTCTTTTTAGCGTAGGTAAGGCCTGAAGATGAAGCGATAAAGCCCATCGCCAGTTAATGATAAGGCAATTAGTAGTCCACTTAGCAATTAACTTATTTATCTAGGGATCTTTTTATCATTGTTAATCAATAATACGCTTGGCAACTAACTTAGCTGTTTATGGCACTGTAGTCATGTAAGTGAAGTTGGTAAAGATTAGTGGGTGGACTCTGTCTTTATGCCACTTCTTGTTATTGTTAATCAATAATCCACTCAGCAACTAACTTAGCTGTTTATGGCACTGTAGTCGTGTAAGTGAGGTTGATAAAGAATAGTGGTGCTTCGCTTGGTTAACTTTGCCTGTTACTTTTTATGGTTGAAAGAGAATGAGACTAAAAAGCGATAAGTTAATCCATAATTCACTCAGCAATTAACTTGTGTATTTATAGTATTTTTGTAATTTAAACGCACTTGATAACAAAGAGTGGTACTTCGCTAGGTTTGCCTTTTCGTTACTTCTTGTGGTTGAAGTTGAAAGTGAAGAATACAAAAAGCGATTAATGTATCAATAGTTTACTAAGTAACTCGTTTTTGGGTGTTATCACAGCCCTTATCTCATTTATTTATAAAATTGGTAGTACAACTCTTTCAGTAATACATTTTCCTCTAATTCACCATTAACGATTAATTAGTGCTTTAAGGTATTTAATTCATTTGTTTACGACTCCATATTTTTTTCGCTCTTTCATGCAGGAAATTTTGCTTGCATTGTTGCTATCAATTCCGGCTTTATTGCACTTATGCGCCTCATAATGACCTTTTATACAAACTAGGATGATTGTTAATTAAGAATCATGTAGATGGATTGGAGCGTGAAGATAAAGCTATCAGACAGGATGTCTAGGCTGGCTGGGACTAACGATAATGATGGTCGCCTGATAGATGATATGGCAGAGCGAAAGAAGCCATTTGCTAAATTTGATAAGCCATAACATGGTGTATTTGGTATACTGAATCACAAGTACAAGTCATAAAGCCTAGAATTTATCATTTTATTGTAAATAATGTAGGAAGTTGAATTTGGCGAAGAGAACTTATTCTGTTCGATATATAGCAGGCCAACCCGCTAAACGCATTCAGCCTATGCCTGTTCATATGCTAGGGGAATCACTCCCAATTGGTTTACCTTTGTTTGCTGCTGGTGAAACGCTGGATGTTGTTATATGGAACATTTATAAACAACAGCGGCCAAATTGGAAAGCAGCGTTAAGCGAGTTAGTTAAAGATCGTAAGTTGATCTTATTGCAAGAAGCTCAGATGTCTCCTGAATTGATTTCTTTTGCTGCTTCCCAGCAGCTTATTGCCGATCAAGTTCCAGCTCTTCCTTTTTCTCCTCACCCATCAGGAGTCATGACCCTCGCAACCTCCCACCCTATTTATTGTTGTCCGTTACGAGAAAAAGAGCCTTTGCTTCGACTTGCTAAATCAGCATTGATTACGGTATATCCCTTGCCCAATGGTAAGCAATTAATGGTAGCAAATGTCCATGCTATCAACTTTAGCTTTGGCGTTGACGTTTATACAAGGCAATTGAATAAGCTTGGTGTTCATATTAGTAAGCATGTTGGGCCTGTTATTCTTGCTGGGGATTTTAATGCATGGAGCCGACAGCGAGTGAATGCATTAAAACGATTTATTCGTAGTGTTGGACTAAAAGAAATCACTTTTGATGAGGATTTACGGACTAAAGCGTTTGGTAGACCATTAGATTATATCTTTTATCGAGGGCTTAAAGCTATTGATAGTAAAGTGTTAATCACGGATGCCTCTGATCATAACCCGATTATGACTCGATTTGATGTGTCCAGATAATTAAGATTTTCATACCTTATTTTTCGCGGTTTTTACTGTAGATTTTATCCATATCTTTATATGGAGAATATTTCTTTGAAAACGACATTGTTAGTTGTTTTATTATTATCCCTTCCTCAAGTCGCAATTAGTGCTAATTTAGCCTTAGCAAAGCATGCCGAGGAGCTACCCCGTTTAGTTATTTATGATCCTGCATATCGGGAAATAGCCTATCCCAATGGAGATGTTCCTACGAATTATGGTGTCTGCTCTGATGTTGTGATACGAAGTTACCGAAAAATAGGTATCGATCTGCAACAATTAGTTCATGAAGATATGAAAGCTAACTTCAGTAAATATCCAAGCCAACGTATTTGGGGATTGCGTAAAACGGATACCAATATTGATCATCGTAGAGTACCTAATTTAGAAGTGTTTTTTTCACGTAAAGGGACGAATAAACCTATCACTAAGGATACAAAAGATTATGTACCTGGCGATATAGTGACATGGCGATTAGACAATGGAAGACCACACATTGGTGTTGTGACTTCAGTAAAAGCGGCAGATAAAAAAAATTACCTAATTATGCATAACATTGGTTATGGCCAAGTTGCGGAAGATATTTTATTTAAATGGAAAATCATAGGCCATTATTCTTATTGATATTTT
Organism: Providencia sp. UF-183; assembly: GCF_058246155.1. NCBI lineage: Bacteria > Pseudomonadati > Pseudomonadota > Gammaproteobacteria > Enterobacterales > Morganellaceae > Providencia > Providencia sp. UF-183. The sequence goes on from NZ_JBSICD010000001.1 coordinate 3,521, forward strand.
TTTTGGAAAAAATGGTTACTGTGATGATAGTTTTTACCCTTAATTTATTCATGGGTATTTATACTTGGATGTGATTAATTTTTCTTGTTGTTTATGAAGTTATATTCAATTAATTCTATTGGTAATTATTAAAAACAAACTATATTTATAAGATATTAATTTATAAATTTAATTAATATCTTGCTATCTATTTTAATTATTTAGTTTGGAGATTTTATGATAAATATAGTGATAGTTGGTGGTGGCACCGGGGGGACAATGTTAGCAAATATATTATCCCGAAAATTAAATAAAGAAATTTTCTCCAAAAAAATAAATATCACGCTAATCACTGATAACCCGATACATTATTACAAACCTGCCTTTATGTATGTTGCATTTAATCTCTTTTTTAAAGAGGAGTTGATGAGAGAGCAAGGATCATTATTACGACCTGAAATACAATTAGAGATTGATAAAATTGAATCATTTGATTTTAATAATAAAGAACTACACTCTAGAAGTGGAAAAAAATATAACTATGATTTTTTAGTTGTCGCCACAGGTTGTGTACCGAGACCAGATAGAATTGAAGGTTTGAAAGAAATAGGAAATCATTTTTATGCTTATGATGCCGCGAGAAAATTAGCGGATCAAATTGCTAAGATTGAAAAAGGGCGTATTTTTATTACTGTTTCATTTCCTGAAACGCCAAATGTTCCTCATCAATGTGGAATAGCACCAATGGAAACAACGTTGATGCTTGATGAATTCTTACGTAAACGACGGGTTCGGGACAATATTGAAATTGTTTATACCTATCCAACAGTTTCTCAGTTACTTAGAAATTGTTTGTTTTTGCAACAACCCGTGTGTGAAGCGATACCTGAAATTTTTAATATTAAAAATATCAAAGCGCAACGTGGTTTTACCTTAGATAAGGTTGACCCAGATAAAAAAATTGCTTATTCAAAAGAAGGCGATGAACAACCGTTTGATATTTTAATTAGCACACCGCCAATTACTGCCGTCGAGGCTGTAGTCAATACGAATTTAAGTGAACATAAAAATGGTGAAGGTTGGTTGCCAACCGATCATGAAACGATGCAAGTATATGGTACAGAAGGCGTTTATGTCATTGGTGATACTGTTGATTTGCCAATAAGTAAAGCGGGGGGAAGCTGTCATAATCAGGCTGCAATAATTGCTGATAACATTTGCGGGGAGCTCACTTATGGATACCCTTCAGCAATTTATGATGGACGTGTCCAAGCTGTTGCACAGATGGGGCTTAATGCAGGAATGCCATTGCAGTATGACTATAAACACGATGTGATTCCGACACCAGCAACGAAAGTGGGTGGGCTATTAAGGAATGGTTTTAATCGAGGAATATATTGGGCTGCTATTCGTGGTTTAGTGTAATAGGGGAATAATCATGTCAAATAATGATCAACAAGCAAAACTTCTTGAATTGCTAAATAGCGAACCTGCGAATCATTTAGCAGATAAAATAGCCCCATTATTATATTTACAGCGTTTTGACAATATTGTGGATTTATTATCTTTGGTATCTGACCTCGTGGATATTATGGATACAGGCACAGTAGAGAAATTAGCGAATAGTTTTGAGGATACATTAACGCCTGTATGGGAACTAGGCACAGCTTACAATATGGCAAAGATGGAAGCCAAATATTCAGATAAAACACATAATTTTCGTTCAGTTTATAGTTTATTAAAAGATCCCGATACATTACGTGGAATAAGTACCGTTTTACGAACTTTACAAATTGTTGGTTCTCGATTGAATAAGGCCCAGGAGGGGTAATATTTCGGAGGTGGTATGATTTTAGATAAATTGCATTCTTTTGAAACTCGCATAATACATAATTATTATGATCCTGCTAAAAATTTAGGCTCATTAACTGCACCTATTTACCAGACATCAACTTATGTATTTGAGAGCGTAGAAGAAGGTGCAGCTTGCTTTAGTGGTGAATCAGATGGGTATATTTATACCCGTATCAATAACCCAACATTAAGTTTACTAGAAAAACGCATTGCAGATTTAGAGGGCGGGGATGCTGGGATTGTATTTTCTTCAGGTATGGGAGCGATAACATCAACACTTTGGACATTACTAAGTCCAGGAGATGAGTTATTGGTCGATATGACCGTCTATGGTTGTACTTATGCCTTCTTTCATCATGGCTTGGCCCGCTTTGGTGTAAAGGTTCGTCATATTGATATGAGTTCACCAGAGAATATCGCTCGTGAGTTAACGGATAAAACACGCATTATATTTTTTGAATCACCAGCGAACCCAAATATGCGTTTGGTAGATATTAAGGCTGTGAGTGATATTGTTCATCAATATCAACAAACTCATCAACAGGAAATATTCACGATAGTGGATAATACCTATTGCACGCCCTATATACAAAGACCATTAGAGTTAGGGGCTGATATTGTTATTCATTCATTGACCAAATACATGAATGGTCATGGTGATGTGATGGCAGGCGCTGTGGTCACGACAGAAGCTTTAGCGAAACAAATCAGGCTGGTAGGTCTAAAAGATATGACAGGGGCTTGCTTATCCCCTCATGATGCGAATCTTGTATTACGAGGAATGAAAACGCTACCTGTCAGAATGGAACGCATTGTAGAAAGTACGCAAATAGTGGCTGAATACTTAGAATCACATCCTCATGTTGCTCAAGTTATGTATCCTGGATTGCCCAGTTTTGCTCAATATGAACTGGCTCAAAAGCAAATGAGATTATCGGGGGGAATGATAGCGTTTGAGCTTAAGGGCGGGTTAGACGCCGGTAAGCAATTTTTGAACCGTTTAAATTTGTTTGCTCGAGCAGTTAGCTTGGGGGATTGTGAGTCTTTGGCTCAGCATCCAGCGAGTATGACGCACTCAACGTATACGGCAGAAGAACGCCAACAATACGGTATTAGTGATGGATTAATTCGCTTATCTATCGGGTTAGAAAGCCCAAGAGATTTAATTGAAGACCTTAAACAGGCATTAGCATAATGAAAAAAGCCCAATATCATTAATGGTATTGGGCTTTTGGCTATCTGACCTAGAAACTATTTGGTTTGAAATTTACGCATAATAAAAAATGTTACGCTGAGTATCACAACCCACGCAAACCCAACCAACAGTGCCACTTGTGTATCTTTAAAGAAGCCCAGTAATGCAATAACGAACACCATAAAGGCGATAGTGATTGCAGGCCCGACAGGCCAAAATGGCACAGGGAATTTCAGCTTTTTAACGTCTTCTTTGCTCATTTGGCGGCGCATCGCGACTTGGGAGAGTAAGATCATCAGCCAAACCCAGACCGTTGCAAATGTTGCAATTGAGGCAATGATAACGAAAATTTTCTCAGGTAATAGGTAGTTGAGATAAACGCCAAGTAACATCACCACTGACATCACGAGAACGGTTACCCATGGCACACCATTTTTCGTTAGCTTGGTAAAGACTTGCGGCGCTTGTTTGTCTTGTGCCATGCCGTACATCATGCGGCCAGCACCAAAAATATCGCTGTTAATTGCAGAAATTGCCGCGGTGATGACAACAACGTTTAAGATATTTGCAGCAGATGAAATATTTAAACTGGAGAAAATTTGCACAAATGGGCTACCATTTTGACCAATTTGGTTCCATGGATAGATACACATCAGGATAAATAATGTTAGTCCATAGAATAATAAGATGCGAAGAGGCACCGCATTAATCGCTTTCGGTATGGTTTTTTCTGGGTTTTGCGCTTCACTGGCGGTGATCCCAATGACCTCAATCCCACCGAATGCGAACATAACAATGGCAAGGGAGGCAATCACCCCTGAAATACCATTTGGCATAAACCCGCCATGCTCCCATAAGTTTTGGATACCCACTGCATGGTCTGTTTCTTGGCCAAAGCCGTAAAACATCAAGAAGGTTCCGCCAATAATCATCGCAATAATGGCAGACACTTTAATGATGGATAGCCAAAACTCCATTTCGCCGAAGATTTTGACGTGACATAAATTCAGGGCGCCGATAAATAGCACGATACTTAACACCCATATCCATTGATCAACGTCTGGGAACCAAAAGCCCATATACATCCCAAAAGCGGTGATATCTGCTAAGCAAACAACCAGCATTTCAAAGACATAGTTCCAACCCGTTAAAAAGCCTGCTAGGGGACCCATATAATGGCTGGCGTAGTGAGAGAAAGAACCAGGGACAGGATGATGCACGGCCATTTCGCCTAAAGCGCGCATGACCATAAATACGGCAGCACCGCCAACCATATAGGCCAGCAGAACGGCGGGACCCGCAGCTTGAATTGCGGATGCGGAACCATAGAATAAACCAGTCCCAATCGCCGACCCTAAAGCCATAAAGCGAATGTGCCTGACACTCAGTCCCTTTCTGAGTTGGTTTGTTTGACTACTTTGCATGTCTTTTCCTGTCTTTTCTTAGGAGATATCGTTCCGAATGTAGTTTCGGTATTGTTTATTAAGTTGGACGTACATTATTGAACCCAAGGTGGCTACATTATCACAAACTCACTTGTTCGTGAGATAGATATCTGCAATATAATGTCCACTTAGTTAACTAATTTAGGAGTGATATGAAATACCCAATTAATGAAATCTTCCAAACATTGCAGGGAGAGGGGGTTTTTACAGGTGTTCCAGCAGTTTTTATTCGTTTACAAGGCTGCCCAGTAGGGTGTAGCTGGTGCGATACCAAACAAACGTGGGAAAAAGAACAAGACAAACAAACCACCTTAGGCGATATTGCATTAAAGACGCTTGATTCAGATACATGGGCAATGGCCGATAGCGATGCATTGATTCAACTAATGAAAGCAAAGGGATTTACCGCAAAACATATTGTCATTACAGGGGGAGAACCTTGTATTTATGATTTAACACCACTGACGGCGTCATTAGAACAAAGTGGTTATCAATGCCAAATTGAAACCAGCGGGACTTATCCCATTCATTGCTCAGAAAAAACCTGGGTAACAGTTTCACCAAAAGTGGGCATGAAAGGCGGGCTTGAGGTTTTGGCTCAGGCAGTAAACCGAGCAAATGAGGTGAAACATCCGGTTGCCCGGGAAAAAGATATTGAGGCACTCGATGCTATTTTAGCCTTGCGTACATCAGACAACCTACCAATCGTTGCGTTGCAACCGATCAGCCAAAAAGTGGCCGCCACAAAATTGTGTATTGAAACTTGTATTCAACGCAATTGGCGTTTATCAATTCAAACTCATAAGTATTTGAATATTCAATAACTGATACCCCAGTCATAAAAATGAGATGGCTGGGGCAAAATAGACCTAAATAATTATATTATTTAAGCTTCCCCGCGATAAACACAACCTGCAGTACAGGTTTCCTTCACCGTGACAGCGCTGAGTAATGGTAAACGCGGCTTAGTTTGTTGCCAAATCCACTGCGCTAAAACTTCACTGGTTGGGTTCTCTAAGCCTTCAATATCATTCAGATAATGGTGATCTAGCTGTTCCCAAATCGGTTTAAATATCCCTTTGACCTCAGAAAAATCAATGATCCAGCCACTGTGCGCATCGACTTCACCAGTAATTTCCAAACGCACCATGAAAGAATGCCCATGAAGGCGCCCACACTTATGTCCCTCTGGAACATGGGGTAATTTGTGTGCAGCTTCAAAGGTGAAATCTTTATAGATAGTTGTGCTCATTAGTGGCTCCTTAATGTTAATAAACAGCGTATTGTACTGTATTTTTTGAACAGATTGTCGTTATTTGCCAAATTATAGTTAACCTGTTTTATCAATATGATCCATCGGGTAATTCATTTAGGCTTTTTAGTTATGATTTATGGCTATCGTTTCTTATCCCGTTATTGACGGTTGTTATAACCTAATCGTATACCCTGCATATTGGAGGTAACACGGCATTTTTTGCTTTGTTACCTGAATTATTTAGGGGAACGATTGAGCGATAGGTTGTCGATCTTTTCCGAGTGAGTGGTTGCACTAATTAGCCCACTTCACTCGCTTGTGAGAAAAATTCAAAGATGAGCGACATTGGGGTTACAGGATAATGACAAAAAAACAGCCGCCATTAGCATTGCTGCCAATATCAACTGAGCAATTAACGCGTCTACAAACTGCAGTCGACGACTTTTCATCTCACCAGCTCGCGTGGCTGTCGGGATATTTGTGGGGAATGGTAAACCAAACAGCAACCACAGATGTGTCTGTGAGTGCCCCTGTTGCACCTGAAGAAACCGTGACGATTATTTCTGCATCCCAAACGGGGAATGCCCGCCGTTTATCGGAACAGCTTAGAGAGCGTTTAGTTGGCGAAAAAATTAATGTCAATTTAGTGAATGCAGGCGACTATAAATTTAAGCAAATTAACCAAGAAAAACTGTTGGTTATCGTGGCATCGACCCAAGGTGAAGGGGAACCTGCGGAAGAGGCGGTTGCGCTCTACAAATACCTGTTCTCGAAAAAAGCCCCTGATTTATCACAAACAGAATATGCAGTATTTGCGCTGGGCGATTCTTCCTATGAAAAATTTTGCCAAGCGGGGAAAGACTTTGATTCACAACTTGCCTTATTGGGCGCGAAATCATTATTTAAGCGAATTGATGCGGATGTGGAATACCAATCCATTGCCGATGAATGGGTTGAGAACCTAACGAGCGTTTTGAAAGCGCGCGTACCAGCACAAAGTGACAGCCAGCTGTTGTCCGCACAAACGGGTAGCGTGAACGAAATTCACACATCACCGTACAGTAAAACAGCGCCATTAACGGCATCACTGCTCAGTAACCAGAAAATCACTAGCCGAGATTCACAAAAAGACGTGCGGCACATTGAAATTGATTTAGGGGATTCTGGGCTGCGTTATCAACCGGGTGATGCGCTAGGCGTGTGGTTCGATAATGACCCTGCTTTAGTGGATGAGCTGGTGGCATTACTGTGGCTGAAGGGTGATGAAGACGTCTTTATTGGGACTCAACGCCACGCTTTGCGTGATGCGCTGATTTACCAATTAGAGTTAACACAAAATACCCCTGTGATTGTGGAAAAATACGCTCAGCTTTCTAAAGATGATGCGTTGTTATCGCTGATCAGTGATAAGCCCGCTATTTTGCATTACGCACAAAATACGCCAATTGTGGATATGGTACGCCAAGCAGCATCTCAGCCAAGTGCACAAGAGTTTATTGATTTGCTGCGCCCATTAACGCCTCGTTTGTATTCCATTTCATCGTCTCAGTCAGAGGCTGAAGATGAAGTTCACGCCACGGTGGGTGTGGTGCGCTATGACATTGATGGTCGCCCGCGTACTGGTGGCGCATCGGGTTTTTTAGCTGACAGACTCAATGAAGGTAATGAGCTACGTATTTTCATTGAACACAATGATAATTTCCGTTTACCTGCAAACCCAGAAACGCCTGTCATTATGATTGGGCCTGGAACAGGTATCGCTCCATTCCGTGCATTTTTACAGCAGCGGGATAACGACGGTGCAACGGGTAAAAACTGGTTATTTTTCGGTAACCCCCATTTTGTTGATGATTTTCTATATCAAGTGGAATGGCAGCGTTATGTGAAAGATGGCTTATTAACGCAAATTTCTTTGGCTTGGTCGCGTGATCAACAACAAAAAGTCTATGTACAGGACAAGTTGCGCGAGCAAGGGGAAGCGGTGTGGCAATGGCTGCAAGAAGGCGCGCATATTTACGTCTGTGGCGATGCAAACCGAATGGCGAAAGATGTTGAACAGGCTTTATTGGATATCATCGGTCAGTACGGCAACATGGACGCTGAAGCCGCCGATGAATTTTTAAGTGAGCTGCGCGTAATGCGCCGTTATCAGAGGGATGTTTATTAATGAGCAATGAACAGCAACAAAAACCCTTAATCGTCGAAGGCAAATTGGCCGATAGCGAACGTATGAAGCAAGACAGTAACTATTTGCGCGGAACTATTAAGGAAGACTTGAAAAATGGTTTAACGGGTGGCTTTGATGGGGACAATTTTTTATTGATCCGCTTCCATGGCATGTACCAACAGGATGACCGCGATATTCGCGCTGAGCGTGCAGAGCAGAAATTAGAGCCTCGCCACGCAATGATGTTACGCTGCCGCTTGCCGGGGGGAATTATCACACCAAAACAATGGCTTGATATTGATAAGTTCGCTTCAGAGCACACGTTATATGGCAGCGTACGCATTACTAATCGGCAAACATTTCAGTTTCACGGCATCCTTAAAGGAGATGTGAAACCTGCCCACCAGATGTTAAGCCATGTCGGATTGGATGCACTCGCCACAGCAAACGATGTTAACCGTAATGTGTTATGTACATCTAACCCTGTGCAATCAGAGCTACATCAGCAAGCTTATGAGTGGGCAAAGAAAATTTCTGAGCATTTATTACCGCGCACCAGTGCTTACGCTGAAATTTGGCTGGATAAAGAAAAAGTGGTGACAACGGATGAAGAGCCAATTTTAGGGCAAACTTACTTACCCCGAAAATTTAAAACCTCGGTGGTGATCCCACCGTTGAATGATGTGGATTTACACGCCAACGACATGAATTTTGTGGCGATTGCCGAACATGGTGAGCTGATTGGCTTCAATGTGTTAGTGGGCGGCGGCTTAGCGATGACTCACGGTGATACCGCAACATTTCCACGCTTAGCCAGTGAATTTGGTTTTATTCCATTAGATAAAACGCTGGCGGTTGCTGAGGCGATTGTTACCACACAGCGTGATTGGGGTAACCGTACTGAACGCAAAAATGCCAAAACTAAGTACACCTTAGAACGTGTTGGCGTCGATACATTTAAAGCAGAAGTTGAAAAGCGCGCAGATGTGAGTTTTGAGCCGATCCGTCCTTATGAATTTACTGAGCGCGGTGACAAAATTGGTTGGCTCAAAGGGATCGACAATCGTTGGCACTTAACGTTATTTATTGAAAATGGCCGATTGATTGACTTAGAAGATAAACCGCTGAAAACAGGCGTTGCAGAAATTGCGCGTATTCACCAAGGGGATTTTCGCTTAACGGCTAACCAAAATCTTATTGTGGCGGGGGTGCCAGAAAGTGAAAAAGCAACCATAGAAGCCATTGCGAGAGCCCATGGGTTAATGAGCGATGCGATTACACCGCAACGTGAAAACTCCATGGCTTGTGTTTCTTTTCCGACATGCCCTTTGGCGATGGCAGAAGCTGAACGCTTTTTACCTGAGTTTACGACCCATGTTGAAAACATTATGGCGGCACACAATGTAGCGGATGAGCACATTGTTCTACGCATTACAGGTTGCCCTAATGGGTGTGGAAGGGCGATGCTAGCGGAAGTTGGGTTAGTCGGTAAAGCGTTAGATAGGTATAACTTACACCTTGGCGGCAATCGCATTGGAACCCGCATTCCTCGCATGTATCGCGAAAATATTAGCAGTGCAGAAATTTTATCTATCCTAGATGAGCTGATTGGTGATTGGGCGAAAAACCGCTTAGCACAAGAGGGATTTGGTGATTTCCTGATCCGCACTGCGGTGGTGAAACCGGTACTAAATTCTGCCGTGGATTTCTATGAGGTTAAGGAGGCGGTATGAGCCGACTTCAGCTTTCAGCGTTACAGGGGTTAGATAAAGCGCAGCAAACGACGTATTTATCTGAGTTTAATGCCTTGCTGGAAAATAAGACTGCGCAGCAGCGTATTGAATGGGCGGTAGAACACTTACCGGTGCAATTTGTGTTGTCATCCAGTTTTGGCATTCAAGCGGCGCTCACCTTGCATATGGTGACGCAGGTATTGCCTGACATTCCAGTGATATTGACTGACACGGGGTATCTTTTCCCTGAAACCTATCAATTTATTGAGCAATTGACACAGAGACTCCACCTGAATTTGCAGGTGTATCGCGCTAAACAAACTGCTGCTTGGCAAGAAGCAATCTACGGGCAGCTTTGGACGCAAGGCCTTGATGGGATTGAACGTTATAACAAATTGAACAAAGTTGAGCCCATGGAAAGAGCCTTAAATGAGTTACAAGCGCAGAGCTGGTTTTCAGGGTTAAGGCGAGAGCAATCCGCAAGCCGTGCAAATTTATCAGTGCTAGGCATCGGCAAAGGGATTTTTAAAATCCTACCTGTAATTGATTGGAACAATAAACAAGTTTATGAATACCTAACAAAGCATAACTTGCCATACCACCCGCTGTGGGAGCAAGGTTATCTCTCTGTTGGGGATACTCATACAACTCGCAAATGGGAAGCGGGTATGAATGAGGAAGATACGCGTTTTTTTGGCCTGAAGCGGGAGTGTGGGCTTCATGAGAACTAATTACTCGTCATCCTCGTCATAATTCAAGCTGTCGCGTTGTTGGCTGCGTGCATTCTCGCTAGTCACATACTTATGTATGCTCCTAGCGACTCATTGACTTGCCGCCTAGCGACAACATGAATTGCTTAGAGTATGGGGTAGTCCTGATTTAAAGCATAGTTTGAGTTTAAAATTTAGATAGTTATAGATTTAATAAAATATTTGTTTAATTACAAAGGGATATTTTTATTTAAAAAATGGATATCTATTATTTTTTATAAATAATTAATAAAAACAAAGTTTAAGTTAAGTTTTGGTCATTTTGCATTTTTTGACCTGATTTCTTGCCTGTTAGTGAAAGTTTGGCTTATTCCTTTCAGTTACAAGTCATATTCTTTTAGCATTTCAAACCTTAACTTTTACGCCATATAGTCAATTTTATGTTTCATATAATTTGTTTGTATAACGATGGGTGAGCAAGATGGATTATTTACCGTTATTTGTCGATGTACGTACGCGCAAAGTGGTGCTAATTGGCGGTGGCGTAGTGGCTGCGCGCAAGGCCGAATTACTCATCAAGGCACAGGCTCTGCTTGTGGTGATCTCCCCGTCGTTATGTCCTCAATTACAAACGCAACACCAGCAAGGTCACTTTGAGTGGTTGGCACAAGAGTACCGTTCTTCGTTGCTGGATGATGCTTTTTTAGTGATTGCAGCAACGGATGACGCACTCCTCAATGAAACCGTATTTTACGATGCCAATGAGCGCAAAATTTTTGTCAACGTGGTTGATGACCAGCCGCTGTGCTCGTTTATCGTCCCTTCTATTATCGACCGCTCACCGGTGATTGTGGCGATATCCTCTGGTGGTACGGCCCCAGTGTTGGCGCGCTTGCTCAGAGAAAAGCTGGAAACCATGCTGCCATTGTCGTTAGGCAAAATGGCGGAGATTGCAGGGCGCTGGCGTGGGAAAGTCAAAGAGACGCTAAGCAATATGCGAGAAAGAAAGCGTTTTTGGGAAAAAAGTTTCAGTGGGCGTTTTGCTTCTTTAGTGGAAAAAGGGCAGTTAAGCGAAGCAGAACAACAACTTGAGCGTCAACTGTATGAGAAAAATAACCGCGGCGAATTGATTTTAGTTGGTGCAGGTCCTGGTGATGCAGGGCTGCTCACACTTAAAGGGCTACGAGTACTGCAAAGTGCGGAAGTGGTTTTATACGACCATTTGGTGAGCGAGGAGATCCTCGAATTGGTACGCCGTGATGCAGACAAAATTTGCGTAGGTAAGCGGGCGGGGAATCACAGCGTTTCCCAAGAAGAAACCAATGAAATGATCGTGAAATTTGCTCAGCAAGGTAAAAAAGTTGTGCGGCTAAAAGGTGGCGATCCGTTTATTTTTGGGCGTGGCGGCGAAGAGTTGCAAGTTGCTGCAAAAGCGGGGATCCCCTTCCAAGTGGTACCCGGTGTCACCGCTGCAATCGGCGCGACGGCCTATGCAGGTATTCCGCTCACTCATAGAGAGCATTCACAGAGCATCACATTTATTACTGGGCATTGCCGTGAAAATGGTGCGGATCTGGATTGGCAGGCATTGGCGCGTGGTCAGCAAACGCTAGCAATTTACATGGGTACCGTAAAGGCGGCCAATATCAGTGAACAATTGATTAAATTTGGTCGTGCGAGTGACACCCCTGTCGCCGTTGTGGGATGTGGGACACGGCGTGACCAAAAAGTGGTAACGGGCAAATTGCATGATCTCGACGCTCTAGCCAAGCAAGCTCCCGCACCTGCATTGATTGTCATTGGCGAGGTCACTGCATTGCATAACGAACTCGCATGGTTTGGTTCGCAAACAGAAGAAGATATCCGCTGGCGCAGTGCTGTGCTGGAACTGGCTTAATGATGGAGGTTATTGTGAACGAGAAAAAATTGACCCACTTACAGCAATTAGAAGCAGAAAGTATTCATATCATTCGTGAAGTTGCCGCTGAATTTGCGAACCCTGTGATGCTGTATTCCATCGGCAAAGATTCTTCTGTGATGTTGCATTTAGCGCGTAAGGCCTTCTATCCGGGGAAATTACCGTTCCCATTATTGCATGTGGATACCGGGTGGAAATTTCGCGAAATGTATGAGTTTCGCGATGCGACGGCGCAAAAATACGGTTTTGAATTATTGATCCACCGTAACCCTGAAGGGGAAAAGTTGGGGATCAACCCGTTTGTGCATGGTAGTGCAAAGCACACGGATATCATGAAAACCGAAGGCTTGAAGCAAGCGCTCGATAAATACGGTTTTGATGCAGCTTTTGGTGGTGCACGGCGTGACGAAGAAAAATCCCGTGCAAAAGAGCGGATCTACTCATTTAGAGACCGATCTCATCGTTGGGATCCAAAAAACCAACGCCCAGAACTTTGGCACAATTACAACGGGCAGATCAATAAAGGGGAAAGCATTCGTGTATTCCCACTGTCAAATTGGACAGAGCTGGATATTTGGCAATATATCTACTTGGAAAATATCGATATTGTTCCGCTATATTTTGCGAAAGAGCGCCCAGTGATCCAGCGAGATGGCACCTTGTTGATGGTAGATGATGACCGCATTGATTTAAAAGTGGGGGAAGTGATCAGCAAGCAGCAAGTGCGTTTTAGAACGTTAGGCTGCTGGCCGTTAACGGGAGCGGTTGAATCCCAAGCTCAGACATTGCCTGAAATCATTGAAGAAATGTTGATTTCGACCACCAGTGAGCGACAAGGTCGGTTGATTGATAGTGACCAGTCAGCATCCATGGAGCTAAAAAAGCGCCAAGGTTATTTTTAATTCGCAAGATTAAGATGGGGAGCAAATGATGGCACAAGTTGTTTATAACGAATCAATCGCGCTGCAAATTGAACAGCAAGGCGGCGTGGAATCTTACTTACTTGCGCAGCAACAAAAAGGGCTTTTACGCTTTCTCACCTGCGGTAATGTGGATGATGGAAAAAGTACATTAATCGGGCGTTTATTGCACGATACCCGCCAAATCTATGAAGATCAGCTCACAACGCTGCAAAGTGATAGTAAGCGACTGGGAACGCAAGGGGAAAAGCTCGATCTCGCCCTGCTGGTGGATGGCCTTGCAGCAGAACGTGAGCAAGGGATCACCATCGATGTGGCGTATCGCTATTTTTCGACAGAGAAACGCAAATTTATTATCGCAGATACCCCCGGACATGAGCAATATACTCGCAATATGGCGACAGGTGCATCAACTTGCTCACTTTCTATTTTGTTGATCGATGCTCGAAAAGGCGTGCAAGAGCAAACGCGTCGCCACAGCTTTATTAGTACATTGCTGGGGATCCGCCATTTGATTGTTGCAGTGAATAAAATGGATCTGGTGGAATACAGTGAAGCTGTATTCGACAAAATTAAGCAGGATTACCAACAGTTTGCTACTGAATTACCTGTTGAATTAAATGTATGGTTTGTGCCGATTTCAGCGCTTGATGGCGACAATATCGTTAACCCGAGTGAGCAATTACCTTGGTACCAAGGGGAAACATTGCTGTCTATTTTAGAGAATGTGCAGGTTGAGCAAAAGGCCTTCGAGCAAGCGCTGCGTTTCCCTGTGCAGTATGTGAATCGACCCAATTTAGATTTTCGTGGTTATAGCGGCACATTATCATCAGGGATTGTCCAAGTTGGGCAGGCAGTGAAAGTGCTGCCATCGGGGGCAACGGCCAAAATTAAAGAGATTGTGACATTTTCAGGCTTGCAGGATTTCGCCATACCCGGTGAGGCCATCACGTTGGTGTTGGATGATGAAATTGACATTAGCCGCGGAGATTTAATCGTCGCAGAAAACGAAAACTTGCAAGCCACGCAACATGCGTTGATTGATGTGGTGTGGATGGCGGAACAACCCCTTGTTCAAGGCCAGCAATTAGATATTAAAATTGCGGGAAAACGCAGCCGTGGGAAAGTCGAAAACATTCAATACCAAGTGGATGTGAATAATCTCACCCAAAAAGTCGCTACGGAATTGCCGTTAAATGGTATCGGCTTAGTGGAGTTTTCCTTTGATGAACCTTTGTTGTTGGAAAACTACCAACGTAACGCTGACACAGGTGGCATGATTTTTATCGACAGGCTGACAAATGTGACGGTGGGCGCTGGGCTTGTACGAGAGGCACAAGAGCCAGTTTTTGAGGCAACGGGAGAATTTAGCGAATTTGAAATTGAGCTTAACCAGCTGATCCGTCGACATTTTCCTCATTGGGGCGCTCGGGACGTACTGGGTGGAAAATAAACCAATGACTCAAGATAATAATATTGTGTGGCATCAACACGCGGTGACTCGCCCTTTGCGGGAAAGCAATAATGGTCATAAAGGAGCGGTCCTGTGGTTTACAGGGCTATCTGGGTCGGGTAAATCGACACTGGCAGGGGCGGTTGAACACCAGCTGGCTTCGATTGGCGTGAAAACCTATTTATTGGATGGCGATAATATTCGCCACGGGTTATGCCGCGACCTTGGGTTTAGTGAGGCTGACAGGCAAGAAAATATTCGGCGAGTGGGTGAAGTTGCTAAACTGATGGTGGATGCGGGGTTAGTCGTGGCAACCGCGTTTATTTCGCCTTTCCAATCGGATCGACAAAGTGTTCGTGAATTATTCGAACCAAATCAATTTTTAGAGTTATACGTTGATACGCCAGTCGACGTGTGTGAACAACGTGACCCAAAAGGGTTATATCAACAAGCGCGGGAAGGTAAAATTAAGCAGTTTACAGGGATTGATTCCCCTTATGAAATCCCCTTAAGCCCTGAATTACGACTTGATGGGCAGCTACCTATCTCCGATTCTCTTTCTAATATTATTGCCCTATTACTGCGCAATAATATCATTCAAATGGATTATTAATGCCACTTAGCTATCATCTTAAATCCCAGTTTTTTATTTTTGGTGATAAAATAAGGTGATAGTTAAGGGTTACAAATCCGATTTATTCTGACTTTTTAATATAATTTTTTGTCACAGTAGCGCGATTCGCTGAGTTATGGGATGATTAGCACATCATTTCAGGGGGCAAGATGGGTAAATTAACGCTACTATTAATCGCGATATTAGCATGGTTGCAGTATTCCTTATGGTTAGGCAAGAATGGCATACATGATTATGTCCAAGTCAAAGATGATGTTGCCGCGCAGGAAATTGTTAACTCGCGCCTGAAAATGCGTAATGAACAACTATTTGCTGAAATTAATGACCTTAATGATGGTCAAGATGCAATCGAAGAGCGTGCGCGTAGTGAACTCGGTATGATTAAACCGGGTGAGTCTTTCTATCGCATGGTAAAAGAAAGTAGCAACCAGAAATCAGCTCAATAATATGAATCCTAAAATAATGCGCCCATTTGCCTGATAATTTCTGATGTAAGAACCAAATAATGACAAATCCAAGTGTTGCCCCACAAATTGTTGCACTGATCCCAGCAGCAGGTATCGGCAGTCGTATGAATGCTGATTGCCCTAAGCAGTATTTACCCGTCGCGGGCAAAACGATTATCGAACATACCATTGATGCATTGTTAGCGAATAACACCGTTAATACGGTGGTTATTGCACTTAGCGCCGATGATGATTATTTTCAGCAACTTGATATTGCTAAAGACCCTAGGGTGACCGTCGTCACGGGGGGAAAAGAGCGTGCCGATTCTGTTTTGGCAGGGCTTAACTACCTTAGCTCACAACCTGATTATCATGATTGTTGGGTACTGGTGCATGATGCGGCGAGGCCTTGTCTCCACCAACACGATCTCAACAACATTATTCAACTAGCAACGGAACAAGGTTGCTGTGGCGGTATTCTTGCCGCCCCTGTGCGTGACACCATGAAACGTAGTGTAAAAACATCCGTATTCATCGACCATACCGTCGAACGTGAGTCACTATGGCATGCATTGACGCCCCAATTTTTTCCGTTGGAACTCTTACGGAACTGTCTAAGTAAAGCCTTGAAAGAAAATGCCACGATCACCGATGAAGCCTCAGCACTTGAGTATTGCGGCTACCAACCTGTTCTCGTGGCAGGCCGTGCGGATAACTTAAAAGTGACGCAGCCTGAAGACCTCGCGTTGGCAGAGTTTTATCTTTCAAGAATGAATAACTAAGGAAAAATAATGAGAATCGGACACGGTTTTGACGTACACAAGTTTGGTGGCGAAGGCCCTATCGTAATTGGCGGCGTGCGTATTCCCTACGAGCAAGGTTTACTGGCCCATTCAGATGGTGATGTGGTGTTACATGCATTAACGGATGCGATTTTAGGTGCTGCGGCACTAGGGGATATCGGTAAATTATTCCCTGATACTGACCCTGCATTTAAAGGGGCGGATAGCCGTGTTTTATTAAGGGAAGCCTTTTGCCACGTGCGTGCTAAAGGTTATCGTATTGGTAATATCGATATCACCATTATGGCGCAAGCCCCGAAAATGCTGCCTCATATTCCCCAAATGCGCGTGAATATTGCAGAAGTCTTAGAATGTCATATGGATGATGTGAATGCGAAAGCGACAACAACAGAGCAATTAGGCTTTGTCGGTCGTAAAGAAGGCATTGCGTGTGCCGCCGTTGTCCTTTTAGTGAAAGATAATAGTAATGAAAGCAATGAATGTTCAGTACCTGCATGGTAAACCTCTTTCTTCAGGAACATTAAAAAGTACTCCTGAAGATTTTATCGTGAAAGAAGACCTAGGCTTCGAGTTAGATGGCGAAGGCGAGCACGTGATGGTGCGTGTGGAAAAAACAGGCTGTAATACGCTGTTTGTGGCAGAGCAACTTGCCAAATTTGCTAAAATTTCAGCCCGTGTTGTGAGCTATGCCGGTTTAAAAGATAGACATGCGGTGACGGAACAGTGGTTTTGCTTGCAAATGCCAGGTAAAGACACGCCTGATTTCTCAGCGTGGCAATTAGATGGTTGCCGTGTGCTTGCCGTGACGCGACAAAAGCGTAAATTACGTATTGGTTCTCTGAAAGGAAATCAATTTGAAATCACATTGCGTGATATTTCAGATGCCAATGACGTTGAGCAACGCCTGCAAAAAATCGCCACTTCGGGTGTGCCAAACTATTTTGGTGAGCAGCGTTTTGGCCGTGATGGGCAGAATTTGACCCAAGCTTTACGCTGGGCTAACCAAGAAATTCAAGTTCGTGAACGTAATAAGCGTAGTTTTTATCTATCAGCAGCGCGTAGTGCCATGTTTAATCATGTGGCGAGCGAGCGAATTGCTCAAGGGACCACGCAGCAAGCGCTGTTAGGTGATGCACTGCAATTAACGGGGCGGGGCAGCTGGTTTGTAGCAACACAAGAAGAACTTCCATCATTGCAAAGCCGTTTACACACATCAGAGTTGAGTGTCACAGCACCCTTGCCTGGAGATGGTGAGTTAGGTACGCAAGATGACGCGCTGGCATTCGAAACAGCATGTTTAGCAGAATATCAAGCATTTATGCCACTGATGCAGCGCGAACGTGTTTCGCCAGCTCGTCGTGCAATTATTGCTAAACCGCAAGATTTTACATGGCAATGGTTAGATGATTCAACGGTAAAACTGACGTTCTTCTTGAATTCAGGTTGCTTTGCGACCAGCGTTGTACGAGAAATTATTAATCAAAACGGGCAGGATAATGTCGATGCTAAAGATTTTATTGAGTAATGACGATGGCGTAAATGCGCCAGGAATTCAAACTCTTGCGGCAGCGCTGCGCCAATATTATCATGTTCAAGTGATTGCGCCTGACCGCAATCGCAGCGGCGCATCTAATGCACTGACATTAGATAGACCACTAAAAATTCAAACATTAAGTAACGGTGACCTTTCTGTTCAAGAAGGGACACCAACCGACTGCGTATACATCGGTGTAAATAAAGTTGTTCGCCCGCGTCCGGATATTGTCGTGTCGGGGATCAATTGCGGCCCTAATTTGGGGGATGACGTGATTTATTCAGGCACCGTAGCAGCCGCAACGGAAGGACGCCACTTAGGGTTGCCGTCGATTGCGGTTTCGTTAGATGGTGAAGTCCATTATGAAACGGCGGCAAAAGTGACTTGCGACATTCTTGCTATGCTACAAAAGAACCCGTTACGTGCAGGGAATATCCTGAATATCAATGTGCCGGATATTCCTTATGAAGAACTTAAGGGCATCAAAGTCACGCGCTGTGGTAGCCGCCATGCTGCGTCAGAAGTGTATAACCTTGAAGATCCTAAAGGGAATATGCTTTACTGGTTAGGGCCTGTTGGCGAAATTCGCGATGCAGGGCCGGGGACAGATTTTGAAGCTGTCCAAAATGGTTATGTTTCCATTACGCCATTGCAAGTCGACTTAACTGCGTATAAAGCGCATACATTAGTTGAAGAGTGGCTGGAGAAATCAGGAGTGACAGTAAAATGAAAACAGGGCTCATGAAAGAACTCTTGGCACAATTGCGCCAACAGGGAATTCACGATGAGCGCCTATTGGATGCAATTTCACAAGTTCCGCGTGAACGGTTTGTGGATGAAGCGCTCTCACATAAAGCCTACGATAATATCCCGTTACCAATCGGTCACGGGCAAACTATTTCACAGCCGTATATTGTCGCAAAAATGACGGCGTTGCTGTCGTTAACAGCCAATGATAATGTTCTGGAAATTGGCACAGGTTCGGGGTATCAAACGGCAGTATTAGCGCATCTTGCGCACCATGTTTTTTCAGTTGAACGCGTTAAAAGCCTACAATGGACAGCCAAACGTCGGTTAAAACAGCTTGATTTGCACAATGTGTCCACGCGTCATGGTGATGGCTGGGAAGGGTGGCAGTCTAAAGGCCCATTTGATGCAATTATTGTCACCGCAGCACCGACAGAAATCCCGACACTGTTATTAGGGCAGATGAAAGATGGTGGGCGTATGGTATTACCTGTGGGGGATAAAGAACAGTCTCTGAAGTTAATTACTCGACGAGGTAATGACTATCACGCCAATGTCATTGAAAAAGTGCGTTTTGTGCCACTTATTGCGGGTGAGCTACTTTAATTTATTTGCAATGGTATTTCTGAATTATAAAAGTGAATTGATTTTTTATAATGATGTTAAATAAAATGCCATTGCAAAAGTTTTACTAACTCAAATAGCAGTAAAACTATTCCAAATATGATATTTTACCCATCTAAAATTGAATCAATGGCTTAAACTATTAAGTCATAATCTCAAATTGTTATCTTTTTGATATATTTAACTTGTTCACTATTTTGTATTTCTGCTTTAATAAGTGAAATATTTTATGGTAACTCTATTACTGACATAAAACTGAATTGTCGCGTCAGATTTTTCTTCACGGGAGAAGAAGCATGAAAATTGTTAGCCCTATAAGCAGAATTCGATGGGCAGTCATCTTTTCATTTAGCGGAGCGTTATTGGCAGGTTGTTCTACGCCATATCACCCAGCAGCACCTATTTCGAGTGTGAATGATAGCCAATCGCGTCAGCCAGTGGCTCAAAGGACGACATCTACTGCGCCAAGTAACACAGGGATGAGTACGGCAATGCCGTCATCGCGCCCAAATTTATCAAGTAATACCAATAATCAGCCAGTAAATCGTACATCAGCACCAGTGAACACCAGCACTGATGGACGCATTGTTTACAACCGTGATTATGGCAGTATTCCAAAAGGTAGTTATAGCGGAAATAGCTATACCGTTCAGCGTGGTGACACGTTATTTTACATCGCATATATAACCGGTAATGATTTCCGTGAGTTAGCATCGAAAAACAATATTCCTGAACCATACAGCTTAAATGTTGGTCAGGTAATTAATATTGGTAACACAAATGTGAACTCGAACACGCAATTGGCGTCAAATTCATCAAATAGTCATCAGCAACCGGTTGATCTTCGAACAACTAATGAGTATCCTGCAAATAGTGGTGGTCAAACTTCCGGTAAGATGTTGCCGAATAATAGAAAACCTGCAACGCAAGTTTCTACGACAACAACAACGAACACGGCTACCGCACCAACTGCTTCTACGGCAGCAAGTGGCACAAATAATTCGTCAATTAAGTGGCGTTGGCCAGCAGAAGGGAAAATGATTGAAGGTTTCTCTGATGCTCAAGGCGGGAACAAAGGGGTGGATATTGCCGGTTCTCGAGGTCAATCTGTGCTCGCTTCTGCGCCAGGAAAAGTCGTTTATGCAGGCAATGCACTGCGTGGATATGGAAATCTAATAATTATAAAACATAACGATGACTACTTGAGTGCTTATGCACACAACGATACGTTGCTTGTGCGCGATCAACAGGATGTTACTGAAGGTCAAAAAATAGCTACGATGGGTAGTACTGGTACAAGTTCAGTTAGACTACACTTTGAAATTCGTTACAAGGGAAAATCAGTAAACCCGTTGCGTTATTTACCGCAACGATAAACTGGGCAGAGTGCTTTGACATTCTGTCCGCATTATCTAGGGTAGGAGTCACTGATGAGCCAAAGTTCGCTGAAAGTTAACGAGTTATATAATGACCTTGACGAAAGCAATTTAGACGACGCTTTTGATGAGAGTCAGTTTAAAGAAGAAGATCTGGTTTCTGAACAGGAAGAAGAAATGGATTTACTCCAGAACACGAGTCAACGTGTTCTGGATGCTACCCAAATCTATCTAAGTGAAATTGGATTTTCACCACTCCTCACCGCTGAGGAAGAAGTTTTCTATGCTAGACGTGCACTGCGTGGCGATGTCGCTTCGCGTCAGCGCATGATAGAAAGTAATCTTCGCTTAGTTGTGAAAATATCTCGCCGTTATAATAACCGAGGTCTTGCTTTACTCGATCTGATCGAAGAGGGCAATCTTGGGCTGATTCGCGCTGTTGAAAAATTTGATCCAGAAAAAGGATTCCGTTTTTCGACGTATGCGACGTGGTGGATCCGTCAAACGATCGAACGCGCTATTATGAATCAAACCCGAACGATCCGCCTTCCTATTCATATCGTCAAAGAACTCAATATCTACCTTCGTACTGCACGTGAATTAGCCCAGAAGTTGGACCATGAGCCAAGCCCTGAAGAGATCGCTGAGCAGCTAGATAAACCTGTCGAAGACGTCAGCCGCATGTTGCGTTTAAATGAACGCATTACATCTGTTGATACTCCAATTGCAGGGGACTCAGAGAAATCTTTGCTTGAGGTATTGTCTGATGATAATGATTCAGGTCCAGAAAATACAATTCAAGACAACGACTTAAAAGATAATATCGTTAAGTGGTTATATGAATTGAACCCAAAACAAAGGGAGGTTTTAGCACGACGTTTTGGGCTTTTAGGTTATGAAGCAGAAACTCTTGAAGAGGTTGGGCGCGAAATTGGGCTCACTCGTGAACGAGTTCGTCAGATTCAGGTGGAAGGTTTAAGGCGATTAAAAGATATTTTACATGGTGAAGAGCTGACTTTAGAGTCGCTATTCAATATGTAGAGTGTTAATGAGATAAAAGATAAATAAAAATCCCTATAAGTGAAAGTTTATAGGGATTTTTTTATTGGCTAGAAATAGTGTTAATTAATTGGGACACCGCTATGAAATTTAAAATCATCATCAGGCGTTGAAATTAATTCAGCTTCAATAATTCCAAAATAATTAACCCGATCAGTAATATCTTGTTTACTAATTAACTGAGCTAACTGCAAATAGTCTTGGTAGTGGCGAGCTTCAGAGCGTAATAATGAAATATAAAAATTAGCCAGCTGTTCATCTAAATAAGGCGCTAACTTTGCAAACCGTTCACAAGAACGCGCTTCAATATAAGCCCCAATAATCAGTTTATCGACTAACGTTTTAGGATCATGTGGGTCAATATGACTAAATAAGCCTTTTGCATAGCGCCCCGCCGTGATGCCATCATAAGGAATATTGCGCTCGTGCATGATTTCCAATACTTGGTAAAAGTGATGTAGCTCTTCTTTGATTAGCAGCACCATTTTATCAATCAAATCTTGGCTGTAAGGTGATTGCTTACGTGCCAGTATCTGTTTGGATATTTGGTTTTTATTTCTTAAGGTGTGAACATCCCCAATCCTATCGTAAGCAAAGGTCTCATAAGGCTTAAACCACTCAAGTAATGTGGCGGCACTGTCTTTATCCACGGCATATTTGCGGATCAAAAACAGGGCACTTTGCGCCGCTTTTAACTCACACAATAAGTGGTCTTTAAGGATAATTGGCAAGTTTTCAGGTTGACTGGCTTTTTGCACCCATTCATCCGGGGTTTCGCACTGTAAAAATTGCCGAATTGGCGCAAGTAGCGCCGCATACTCATCCATGTTAGCTATCCATATCCTTTAAACGATACAGCCAATCAAGGGCTTGGCGTGGCGTTAGTTTGTCGGGATCAATGCCTTCTAATGCGACCAATACTGGGGATGGCTCAGCTTCTTCAGCCGTTAAGAAGCTCAGTTGTGCGCTATCTACATGGCTGGAGTTAGCATTGTTGGAGATAACCTCTAACTCTTTTAGCTTTTGCTTTGCACGCTTAATCACGTCTTTTGGCACACCTGCTAACGAGGCAACCGCAAGACCATAACTCTTGCTTGCTGCACCTTCTTGAACATTGTGCATAAAGGCGATGGTATCACCATGCTCAATGGCATCGAGATGGATATTCACAGCACCTTCCAGTTTTTCAGGTAAGGTTGTCAATTCAAAATAATGGGTCGCGAACAATGTCATTGCTTTGATTTTATTGACTAAATTTTCAGCGCACGCCCATGCAAGGGAAAGCCCATCATATGTTGAGGTGCCGCGACCGATTTCATCCATTAACACTAAGCTATGTTCGGTCGCATTGTGTAGAATGTTAGCCGTTTCAGTCATTTCCACCATGAATGTTGAACGACCAGAAGCAAGGTCATCCGAGGCACCGACACGGGTAAAAATACGGTCAATCGGGCCAATAACCGCTTTGCTCGCGGGCACAAAGCTACCAATATAGGCAAGCAGCGTGATCAGTGCAGTTTGTCTCATATAGGTACTTTTACCGCCCATATTTGGCCCCGTGATGATCAACAAACGGCGTTGTGGGGATAATGAAAGTGGGTTGGAGATAAATGGCTCACTGAGCACTTGCTCAACTACTGGGTGGCGGCCTTCGGTAATTTGAATACCTGCTTTTTCAGTGAGTTGCGGGCAAGCATAGCCTAGTGTTTCTGCACGCTCAGCAAGGTTGGTTAAGACATCAAGCTCTGATAATGCCTCTGCACTGGTTTGCAGTGCAGCAAGATGTGGAAGCAGCATATCAAACAGTTCGTCATACAATGCTTTTTCGATGGCTAATGCTTTTCCTTTAGAGGTCAGAACTTTATCTTCATACTCTTTGAGCTCAGGGATGATATAGCGCTCAGCATTTTTTAAGGTTTGGCGACGTACATAGTGGATTGGTGTTAAGTGGCTTTGGCCACGGCTGACTTGAATGTAATAACCATGAACCGCGTTATAACCCACTTTTAGGGTATCGATACCCAGCTTTTCACGCTCACGAATTTCTAAGCGATCAAGGTAATCTGTAGCGCCATCAGCTAAAGCTCGCCACTCATCGAGCTCGCTGTTGTAGCCTGGTGCAATTACACCGCCATCACGCACTAATACGGGTGGCGCATCAATAATCGCGGTTTCCAGCAAACTTTGTAGCTCATCGAATTGGCCAATTCGACTTTGCAGTTCTACTAAATAAGGGCTGCTGGACTGGCTAAGGATCTGATGAATGTCGCTATATTGTTGAAATGCATGGCGCATGCGAGTTAAGTCACGTGGTCGGGCAGAGCGCAGTGCAAGGCGAGCAAGAACCCGCTCTAAGTCACCAATTTGGCGCAGAAATGGTTGTAATTCAAAACCTTGTTCCTGCAAAGCGCTGATTGCTTGCTGGCGGTTATTCAATACTTGAATATTGCGCAGTGGGGTATGCAACCAGCGCTTTAACATGCGGCTGCCCATTGGCGTTACGCACATGTCTAAAATAGATGCGAGGGTATTTTCAGTGCCACCTGCGAGGTTTTGGGTGATTTCTAGATTACGACGCGTTGCCGCATCCAAAATAACATTATCATTTTGTTTTTCCATCACAATACTGCGAATATGCGGCAATGAGGTGCGTTGGGTATCTTTGACATATTGCAGTAAACAGCCCGCGGCACGCAGGGCTTTATGGGCATTCTCTACACCAAAACCGATTAAATCTTTAGTGCCAAATTGCAAGCCAAGCTGTTGTTTTGCCGTGTCCAGTTCATATTCCCACAGTGGACGGCGGCGCAAGCCTTTATTGTGCTCAATCAGTGACATACTGGCGAAATCTTCAGGGTACAGAAGCTCCGCAGGGCGGGTACGCTGTAATTCAGCTTGTAGGGCTTCCTCATCAGAAATTTCGCTGATAATAAAGCGGCCAGATGTGATGTCTAATGTGGCAAAACCATAGCCTTGAGCATCTTGCCAGACTGCGGCAAGTAGATTGTCTTGACGTTCGTTTAATAATGCTTCATCAGTAATGGTGCCTGGAGTGACAATACGTACCACTTGGCGCTCAACGGGGCCTTTGCTGGTCGCAGGGTCACCAATTTGTTCGCAGATTGCGACAGATTCGCCCATTTGCACGAGTTTAGCAAGGTAACCCTCGGCCGCATGGTGCGGCACACCCGCCATTGGAATAGGCTGACCCGCTGATTGCCCGCGTTTTGTTAGGGAGATATCCAGTAATTGTGAGGCTTTTTTAGCATCATCAAAGAAGAGTTCGTAAAAATCCCCCATACGGTAAAACAGCAGTATGTCTGAATGTTGTGCTTTTAGTTTTAAATACTGCTGCATCATGGGTGTGTGGGATTCGAAGCTTTGCGTATCAGTCATAGTGTTGTCTGTTCTAACGTATTGAGTTAACGAAGTTCTGTGAGCGAGTTGAACGTTCACGAAAGGGTATAAAATACCACAGATCCCATCAAATGAGAGTAGGCAAACGTGTTACGCATGGATTTCCCTATGGTATTACGCCAAGGTGATAGAGGGCAACTTGAGTTTGGTGATAAAGTGTCTGAAATATTTATGAGAAGAGAAAGAAAAGTCGATGACTAAGAACGAAATCTATGTGGAAATGTTATTTGGGGTGTTACCTCATCTCAGAAATATACAAACTCAAGATAGACAGTTAAGACTAAAAGATATGTCCTGCTATTATGAATCTGAATTGGTTCATAATCTGCCAAATAAATTATTGAATAATGCGTTTACCATGAATGATATTTCATTTTTAAACAATCAAGCTAAGTATTACCACGATAAATGCAATGCGAATATCAGCATTCTTTATAACAGCAATTTAGCCTTGATTAAAAAGCTGTTTGAGCTTGTTCCAAACGAATTAAAACCACAACTTGAATGGGCGGGACCATTGTGAGTAAAACCGAGAGGTGAGTAATATGGCGTTTATCGATCTCCCTGATGAAATTGATTTTTTAAGCTTTTTTGAAAGTGAGCCTATTCATCGAGATATTGAAGATGCGGTGACATTTGGCTATGAATTCAAACAGGGGAATATTCGTCTATTATTCTACTTTACGGCCTATGAAGGCTGTGTCTCCTTGATATTAAAGCAAGAAGATAAGGACTTGCTTTCATTATATTTGAGTGAAATAACAAGAATTTCAATTACTGAAGATGAACGTGCATTGATCATTTGGCCAAAAGCAAATAGTGCCGAAAATAATTATTATGTGCAAGTTAGGCCAACAATCCTAATTAACAATAAAGGATATGCTGGATAATAATGTCTGTATTGTTGATTTTGTGAAAAAACGCCCCTTAATTTAAGAGGCGTTTTTGAGTTATTGCATCGATTTTTTCAGCTTTTCAACTTGTTCGGCGGTAACGGGCTTGCCTTGACCACCCCATTCAGCACGTGCCCATGAAAGCAAATCGGCGATTTCTTGAGGGTCTAAATCGTCGGCAAAACTTGGCATGGCGTACATGCGTTGCCCATTAGGGAATGTGGTGGTAGGAATACCCGTTAACACTACGCTAATAAAAGTTTCAGGGCTGTCCATCGCTAAAATGGCATTGCCTTTGAGGGCGGGAATACCATTCGGTACGCCTTCACCTGTAATGCCGTGGCAACCTGCGCAAGTGGACATATACATCAAGCGACCCGTTTCCATTGTTGCGCCAATATCCGCGGTAGGTTGAGCACTGGCTTCAGGTAATGGCGCGGGTGGTGCTTTGGCGCCTAACACCTTTCCTTGTTTATCCGTCATCAAATAAATCGCCATGTCGTCGACATCGTTTTTCTTCATTTGGCTGGTGGAAAAATGTGTCACGGTGCTCATATCGGCAAACGCTGAGCCTTGAGGGGCATTACCTGTCAGTAAAAACTGGCTCAAAGACGCAGTGTCATAGCCATGTTTAGATAACGCTTGTGCAGTGATATCTGGAATTGCCAGACCCGCTTCTTCCCCCCCTTGTAATGAGCGAGAAAATTCGACGCCCATCATCAGGTTACGTGGTGAATGGCAGGCACCGCAGTGGGCAAGACCCTCCACGATATATGCACCTCGGTTCCATTGCTCAGAGCGCTGTGGGTCATGTGGCGCATTTTGTTTCGGGAAATTAAGCAGCGTCCAAAAGTTCATAAACGGGCGAACAGGTAAAACAAATACGCCTGTATTCTCTTTGTTGGGCACGGCCATTGGCGGCAAGGTCATCACATAGGCATACAACGCATCAATATCTTCTGAAGTCGTCATATGCGTGAAAACAAACGGCATGGCAGGGTAGAGGTTACCTCTCTCTTTGCCAATGCCATCTTTAAGCGCACGATGAAAATCGGCACGGGTATAGTTACCAATACCAAATTGTTTATCAGGAGTGATATTGGTGGAATAAATGGTACCAAAAGGTGTCCCGATAGCACGTCCGCCCGCAGCAAGTGGCCCTTCGGGTAATGAGTGGCAGCCAAAGCAATCTCCTGCCGTTGCGAGCTCTTGCCCACGAGGTATTAACCTTGCCACTTCTTCTGAGGTAAGCGGTTTATCTAAGCCAGGGCCAATACTGGAAGTACGAAATGCACCAAACAGGATTGCCAGCATCAGCACAAGAAAGAGCCCGATGATGATATAGAACGTTTTACGTATGGAGCGAGATTTAGCCATCGTCGTTCTCCCTAATCAATCACGCAGCCGGGAGTGTCGAGGGCGACTTTTCTCACAGCTTCGTAGTAACGCACATACCCAGTGCAGCGGCAAATATGTTCATTTAGCGCCTCTTCAATGGCCTGTTCAAGGTCAGCCCGTTTAACTGGATTTTTCTTGAGCTTATCGAGGAACACGGTAGCGCCTGTCACAAAACCTGGGGCACAGTAGCCGCATTGGAACGAAAAGTTTTCGATAAAGGCTTGTTGGATCGGGGTTAATTCAACCACTTTACCTTGCTCATCCAGCTTTGCTTGCCCTTCGATAGTGACAATGTTTTTGTTATTAAAATAGTGCGCGCCAAAAATACAGGTACGGCTTTCAACGGTGGTGCCATCGGGCTGAATTTCCATGATGGTGCAAGCGTGGCAAATACCTTGCCCACAACCAAAGTGAGTCCCTGTCAGGTCGAGGTATTCATGAAGGAACTCAATCATTGGCATCCCAACAGGGACGTCAATAGGGCCAATTTTTTGACCATTGATAGTCAGAGTTAATGGCTTGCGCTCAATAATCGGAACGGCATTGGTGATATTCATGAGAGGGCCTTTTTAATTTTATCTACCGTAATTGGGAATTCATAAAAACGCTTCCCCGTCGCGTGGGTGAGTGCGTTGCTGGTGGCAGGCAGGATAGGGATCATCCCCAGTTCTGCCATGCCTTTTGGCGGCGAAGTTTCAGACAGCGGCGGCAAATAATCGATAGTTTGTTGCCAAACAGCCACATCTTTTGCACGGGGTAAAACATAGCGGTTAAAGTTCCACGTACCGTTACCTGGGCCATCTTCATACAGCGGCAGTTCTTCCATTAATGCATGTCCGATACCCATTGCCGTACCACCTTGAATTTGCCCAGAAACCAGCTCTGGGACTATCATGGTACCGGGGTCCATAATCATATGATGGCGCATTACATCCACTTCCCCCGTCATGGTGTTGACGTTGAGCTCGACTAAGCAACACGCGGGAGTGACCGTTGTTGGGTCTGCTTTCGCCCTCTGAGTTGGTGGGTAGTACGCCATTTTACGTTTAATAAAGTGGTAACCGCCCGTTGTCATTTGTTTCTTCAATTCATTTGGCGCACCATCACCGTAGCGAATGGATATGGCATCAAGAGGCAGGTTTTTTAGCCCCACTGTTGGGATATCAAAGTCTGCACGAGCCCATTGCCAACTAGAATAACCATGTACCGCAATCCCTGTAATTAGCCCTATTTCATGGGCACGCTTAGCTAAAATATTGAAGGGGATTGGTTTCATACCACCGCCGCCAATACCCTCGGGGCCAACACGAATATCTGAAAACTCAACATTTAGGCCATTGAATGCACCGCCGCCTGGGCCCTCGCTCCAAATGCTTTTTGCCGCAGGCCATAAGGTATTTTCCAGTAAAAAATGACCCGCTTGGCGCGTTCCGAAACCGATGTAGTAGACGCCACTGGATGAGCTCATGTCTGGGATCAGGGCGGGGGTCCAATACGGGTCACTTTTGGCGAGTTCATCTTGTTTTTTCTGATCAGCCCAGCTGGTTTTTAACGGTAATTCTGCAAACTCGGTGACGCCAAATTCCACCACATCAGGGGCTTTACTGAGGGCTTGCCACACCATCACTTGCTGGGCGGTGGTTCCCCCTGTACCGATTTCTTGCATGCAGTGGCGCATGGTCAGTTTGCCATCTGCGTCAAATTCAAGGGAAAGAATAGTGGGAACGCCACTGGAGCCATACACTTGTTGAACTTGTGCAAAGCCAACGCCATACAGTTTTCCGGGATTTTTGGCGTCGTATTCCGCTTTGTTTTTCTCACGCTCGACCCAAATTGGGTGTTTTTCGGCGAGGTTTAGCATTTCCACATTGCGTGGGTCTCCGGCAATCACGCCCCCTTGGGTATTTGGGTAACCTTCTAAAATAGCGTTACGGCGACGTAACTCTATTGGGTCGATATTCAGGTTATGAGCGATTTCGTCCACCATCAACTCAGTCACCGCCATGGACTGTAACGAACCAAAGCCCCGCATTGAACCTGCTTCAACCGCAGGTGTTGCCATGGCGAGTGCGGTTAAATCTGATTTAGGGAAATAATAAATCGACTGTGCGCCACGCACCGCAACGTGAGAAACCGCAACGGATAAGTTTTCACGCCCTCCGCCATTGCAGTTATACGTGCCTTTTAATACATCGAATTTACCTGTTTTTTTATCGCCAATGATGGTCACATCCATTTCAATAGAATGGCGCTTCATACCCATTTGGAACTGTTCATAACGGTCATTCGCCATGCGCACAGGCAGGCCATCTGCATAGAAACTGGCGACTAAGGCATAGAATGGAAAAACCGAATAATCCTTTGAACCATAACCCACCGTTGAGCCTGTTAATAAAACAATATTTTCAACAGCAAAGTGTTTGTTATTTTTGGATAATTCTGCCGCAGCATTGACTACACCCGCAGGGGATTGTGTTGCTGTCAAAATATGCAGAGTTTTAGTTTCGGCATCATACCATGTGTTGCAGTTATCCGGCTCCATGGCGCAAGGGTCGATGGATTGGGAAAAGCCGTGACGCTCAAGCACAAATTTGTCTGGATTTTGGCGTGCGGCGGCAATTTCTTGTTCAATTTCCCGTGCATAATCCATGGCTCTTTCTTGTTTATCAGGCCGTTGTTCTGCTTGATGAAGGGCTTGAATAAAGCCACCGCCACGATCTTTGCGGATAACGGGGGGAACCGTGATGGCATGTTTGGGGTCATAAGGGGGCCAAACAGGCGTATTGCCATCAAAACCCCCTTTGATACCAGAATCTTGGTAAGGGGAGAAAATTGACGGGGAAAGCGGGGTTTCTCCCCCAATTCGCACATAGCGAGCTGCACCATAGTTTGCTGGCGGTTTAGGGCCTGTGACTGCGCCATATTTCACCGTATTTGTCGCAAAGCGCAACATACGCTGTGCCGCACTGTATTTATCAAAGTCTTGGTAAATCAAAATGGCGACAGGGTGGCCAATAATAGGGGCAGTTTCCCCTAACGGAACAAGCACATTGGTACCATAAAACCCTTTGCCCATTCCTGTATCTTGCGGGATATTTAGGCCGTCACGGATCAAGTCTTCTTGCAAGACAACTCTGTCAGGCTGTAGATTTGGCCCTAACATAGAAATATCAATGCCTTCGAACGTTTTCTCTGCATCCGTCGCTTTTAACATAAAGGCATAGCTTTGCTTTTTCGGCCAGCCGGGAATGTCTTTGGCACGGTAGTCGCGGGCGAAATTTTTTCTACCCGTGACTTTTTCGACGCCATCCCAGCGAAAGCGCGCTTTACCATTTTGCCCAATCCAGTCGGTTTTCGGTGAGTCAGAGTCTAACTCAACGGCAAGGGCAAAAGGGAGTTTACCTACCATGACGGTAATGCCTGCGATGGTGCCCAATTTAATAAAATTACGTCTAGAAATATGTCCCGTCATTATGTACTCCCAAATTTTATTATTAGGGGGATTTGCATTAGAGGTAGCAATAAATAATGTATTTGCATCATTAAATGTAAGATTATTTTATGATAAATAAAATAAGTCATATTTAGATGATTAATGTGCGATTACTCAATAAGTTACATAAATAGTATGGGTATCTATAAAGGGTTATGGGAAGTGAGTAAAGCGTTTTATACAAGAAAGTGAATAATCTTGGTAGAGTCATCTTTATTAGATAATTTTAACGAAAACCACTACCTAAAATGATTGTTTTAATTAATGGGATGAAATGATTTTAATTATTTAAAAACAAATCCAATATGTAATTAAATATATAACGATTCTATTTTAGATTTATTATTAATTAATTTAAATGGCAAACCAGACTAATATTATTAGTCTGGTTTTGTGGGAGGTTATTGACGTAATGCTTTAACGTGTTCTGGTGTGATATCGGCAGGTTGCCCACCCCATTCAACACGCAAGAAGTTGACTAACTCGCTGATTTGTTGGTCATTCAGTTTATTTGCAAACCCCGGCATGCTTTGTAGGCTTTGGTTATTCGGAAATTGTTGTTCAGGTAAACCATCCAAAATAGTATTAATCAGATTGGTACTGTCTACATCGCGTAATGTTGAATTGCCTTTCATCGCAACGGCAACATTTGGTTTGCCACTACCATCGTAAGAGTGGCAGCCTGAACAGGTTTCTAAATACACTTGTCGACCTTGTGAGTTACCTTCTCCCATTTTTAATGGCAATGTCGCGGGTGGGTTGTCGCCCATTAGGTAAGTGGCGATTGCGCTATTATCCTCAGGGGTTAAATGCTGCGAACTCAGGTAAATCACAGGGTGCATATCACTATAAGCTGAGCCCTGAGGGGCAATGCCTGTCATGAAAAACTGCTGTAAATCCTGTTTTGTCCAACCTCTTGCGGCGAGTGCTTCTGGCGTAATATCTGGGGCGATAAAGCGGCCTAAAGCACCGCCTTTCATAAAGTTATCCAACTCCATTTCACCCAATGCACCTCTTGGGGTGTGGCACTCGGAGCAGTGTTCCAATACGTTAACTAAATATTTCCCTCGTTGCCATTCAGGAGAGCTACCTTGGGAGCTATCTGGAAGCGGCTTGTCATTAAAAAACAGCAGGTTCCAACCAATCATTGCCATACGCTGGTTGAGTGGGAAAGGTAACGAATTTTCGGGTGGTGCGACATCCACCGCTGGGCGGCTCATCAAATAACTGTAAATTGCATCGGAATCTTCCCGTGTCATGCCCTTATAAGAGGTATATGGCATCGCAGGGTAGAGGTGTTTGCTGGGTGGTGAAATCCCTTGGGTTAGTGCTTTATAAAACTCATCTTTTGTCCAGCGACCAATCCCAAAGTCCGCAGAAGGGGTTAAGTTACTGCTATAGATGGTACCAAAAGGCGTATCAAGGGGAAAGCCGCCCGCAAGTGGTGCGCCGTTAGCGCTGGTATGGCACGCTGCGCAGTCACTGGCAAGAGCTAGGTAACGGCCTCGTTCAATTTCTTGGGGTGTCGAAGTCACCTTTTGCACAGGACCATCTAATGTTCGGCTTTCATACCAGTAAAGCACCGCCCAAACGACAATGACAATCGCCACAAGCCATAAAATGATTTTTTTGATCATTTGATTGCCTCCTTAATCAGCCCAGGAGTAGCGAGAACAACTTCACGCACCGCTTCATAGTAACGAACATAGCCTGTGCAGCGACAAATATGGTTGTTCAGCGCCTGCTTAATGGCTTCTTCTAAGTCTTCCTCTTTGATTGGGTTACGTTGAAGTTCTTCAATAAAAATGGTGGCTGCATTGACAAAACCTGGGGTGCAATAGCCACATTGAAAACTAAAGTTTTCGATAAAGGCTTGTTGTACAGGGGATAATTTTACATCCCCATTTTCTTCTTTTGTCGCCGCGCCCTCGATGGTACGAATGCTTTTGTTGTTAAAGAAGTGAGCGCCGGTGATGCAGGTACGAACTTCTTCACTGGTGCCAGATGGGTGGTCTAAGATCACCACGCAGGCGTGGCAGATGCCTTGACCGCAGCCTAAACGTGAACCCGTTAAATCGACGTATTCGTGAAGGAAATCAATCATCATGAGGCCTTCAGGTACATCCATTGGTCCATAAGATTGGCCGTTAATGGTTAAGGTCAGTGGAAGGAAATTTAAACTCATGATAATACCTCTTGAATATCTGTAGCACGCACAGGGAGGTGCAAGAAATGGTGGCCAGTTGCATCGGCGATAGCATTGACGATAGATGAAACCACTGGGATCATCACTACCTCAGCAACCCCTTTTGGAGGATCGGTGTCTGAGAGTCCCGGTAGGATTTCACTGGTCTGCTGCCAAACTGCAACGTCACTGGCGAGCGGAAGATGGTAACGGTTGAAGTTCCATGTTCCATTGCCGGGTCCGTCTTCATACAGAGGTAAATATTCATGAAGGGCATGGCCGATACCCATAGCGAGCCCGCCTTGGATTTGCCCTGAAACCAATTGTGGAACGATTAAATTACCGCATTCCACAACGGTGTGGTGGTCAAGTAATTCAACCTGCCCAGTGGCTTTATTAATGGACAATTCTGTGACAGTCGCCACCGCACTGTAGTAGGTTACACCTGCGTTATTTCTTTGTGTATCAGGGTAATAGGCTTTTTCACGATGGCAGACTTGGTAATCCTTTTCAGCAAAACGCAACGCGAGCCCATCGACGGGTAAGCGGCGCATTTCGCCTTGAATGCTAAAATCGGCTTCAGCCCATTGCCAGCGATTAAATACGTGGCTAACCACACCAGTCACACCACCCATTTCAAAGGTGCGATCGATTAATCGCTGTAAGCTCAGCACTTCTAGCCCATCGGCCGTTAGCCCCTCGGCAACCCAACGTGCATCTTCGCGGCGCACAACTAATGGTGCCGCTTGTCCTCCGCCAATGCCTTCTTGCCAAATTGACATTGCGGCAGGCCACAACCCATGTTCGAATACGAGTCGTGCCGCTTCTTCGGTACTGTGGGTAAAGTAGTATGCGGAGTTACTGGCACTTGACGGTGAGCAATAATTTGGCGTCCAGAGTGGGTTTTGCGCTAAGCGGTCTTGTTCTTCCTGTGCCATGGCAAACGGGTTACCCGTTGATACCATAGGTAAAATCGACCAATCAGCTACAGAAAAGTGAGCAAGTTCAGCGGGTTTTCCAAGCCATTTTGCGCATACAACGGCTTGAGAGGTTGACATGCCCGTCCCCATTTCAGCCCCACTGTGGTAGATGGCAATTTTGCCTTCTCGCGTTAGCTCTACACGAGCAAATGATGATTCCGCGCCTGTCCCAAAGTCTTTTTGCACACAGGAAATCCCTGTACCAAAAAATTTCCCACTATTTTTGGCTTCGTAATCGGCTTTGCGTTTGGCCCTTTCGGTCCACATCGGGTGAGCTGCGCAGCGCGTTAATACTTCATCGGCACGAATAGCGCCGCCCGGGATTGCCCCTTGGGTATTTTTCATCCCTGATTTGATTAGATTGTTTAGGCGAAATTCAATGGGGTCAGCCTTGAGCAGCTTCGCCGCTTCTTCCATTAACATATCGGTAGCAGCCATGGCTTGCAGCGTGCCATAGCCTCGTGCCGAGCCTGCATCGACTGCCCGTGATGCAATACCAACCGCAGATAGGTCACTACGAGGGATATAATAAATGGCCTGCGCACCTGTGGCACCCACCATGACAACGGATGGCGTAAAGTTACAGCGCCCACCACCATCACCAATAAATGAGGCATTGAGCGCTTCAATTTTATGGGTTTTCTTGTTGACGGCTAATGTGTAATCCATGTCGAAGGCATGGCGTTTGATACTGGATTGGAATTGCTCATATCGGTCATTGGCCAGACGAATAGGTACGCCATCGCCATATAGTGTTGCCATGGCGCCATAATAAGGGAATGGGGCATGGTCTTTTGAACCATAACCCACTGTAAAACAAGGATGTAGGAATATTTGCTTAATTGGGAACGTTGATTTAGCCAGCATTTCAGGCAACGATGCCGCCACTTCTTGTGGTGACTGAGTTGGGATCACAAGGTGGAATGATTGCGTTTTTGCATCATACCAGCCATTGGCATTGTCGGGCTCTAGAGCCGCGGTATCAATGGATTGGGTCGTATATTTACGTTTAATCACCAACCAATCTTCTGGTGGGTTTTCCAGCTGTTTTGCCAGCTCGTCAGCAAACAACATGCCTTCTTCATCCAGTTTTCCACCTTCACGGCCTTCAGGCCATACAGGGAGGTGTTTTTTCATCCCAATCGGTGAGATAGGCATGTCTTTCATACTGGAATAAATATCTGGGTCGTAAGGATTTTCACTTCCAATACGTACCCCACGGTAGGTGCCCCAAGGGTCGCGCTCTAATGGCCCAGTAAATGCGCCATATTGAATAATATCATCGTGGAATTTAAGTGTTTCTTTGGCAAAACGGAATTTGGCAAAGTCATGGTAAATGAGCAGTGCCACAGCTTGGCCTAAATAGGCAGGGGTTTTTCCTTCGGGAAGAAGCAAGTCTTCTCCGTAAAACTCAGGGAAAGCCACACCGTCTTTTTCTAAGTCACTTGCCGTCACAATACGGTCTGGCATCAAGCCATCGCTGAGCCTATCGAGGTTAAAACCTTGGTAAATTTTGTCCGCTTGCGTCACTCTGAGTAAAAATGCGTGACCTTGTTGTTTTGGCCAGTGAGGGATATCTCGTGCTCGGATGTCTCTGGCGAAAACTTTTTCACCTTGCACTTTAGAAAAGGCATCAATGCGAAATTTGATTCGCTTATCAACGGGGTTCCAGTCTGGGGACTGGAGAATTTTTTCCTCAAATAGCACATCAAAAGCGCGGCTATATAAAGGGGCGAGATACACTGAAATTCCAGCAACAACGGCACATTTAAGAAAGTGTCTGCGGGAGAGTCCAACATTGCTTTTGCTCATAATAAACCCTTACACTTATTATATTATATTATATTATATCTATATTGTTGTATTTATCATTACTCTGAAAAGTATTACATACTGATTCAAATATTGTCTAAATGTGAATGGATTTCAAGCAAGGATAAATAAAAGCTTGTTATCTTATTGAATATCCTTTATTTATTAGAACATAAATAAATATACTGATGAATAATAAAAATTATGAATATTGGCATATTAATATTAGCAGCTGGTCATAGTCGGCGTTTTAAAAATGCGGGTGGAAAAGGGAGTAAGTTAAACTACTCTTTAGGAAAGCAAACTGTATTTGAAAAAACACTATTAAATTCAATAGGAAGTGGGCTTCCTGTTCATGTGGTAACACGTTTTGATAATGAAATTGTTATTCACAATTGCTTACAATTTAACGTCTCTTTTTCATTGTTGAATAGTGATGGGTTAGGTGAATCTATTGCGTTGGGTATTAAAAATACATCTTATTTGGATGGTTGGTTAATTCAGTTGGCGGATATGCCCTATATAAGTAGCGAGCTATTTATGAGTGTCGCAAATAATTTAAATCAATATTCATTAGTTAGGCCTGTATATAACGGGCAGCCTGGTCACCCTGTGGGAATATCTACAAAGTATTATTCGGAGTTAATTCAATTAACCGGTGATGAAGGGGCAAAATCAATATTACGTCACCATTTTGTTTATGAATTAGAGATAAATGATAAAAGTGTTATTAAAGATATTGATTATCCAATAGTTGATAATGAATAGGAGCAAGTATGTTGCGTGAAGATGTTTTTGTTATCTCTCAAGCCCTTTCTTGGATAAAAGAAGAGCCAATTTGGTTATGCACAGTATTGAGTACGTACGGTTCTTCACCTCGTAGTCCAGGCTCGCTCCTTGTTGCAAAGGCTGATGGCCAATATGTTGGGTCATTATCGGGCGGTTGTATTGAAGAGGATTTCATTCAACGAGTCCAAGATGCGAAATACCTACAGGGTAGCCAAGTTGTTCGCTATGGTCGTGGCGGGTTAGAGGCCAAAGTGAATTTACCTTGTGATGGTAGTTTAGATGTTTTAATTGAATATTTACCTAAGAGTGATGAAAGTATTAGCTATCTCACTGAAATACATCAAGCACTATTGGGATATACTGCAATTAATAAAAAAATCACCTTACCCCAACGCGGTGAAATTAGCACAGTCAAGAATCAACAAATTCCAACCCAAATAGAGCGCACTGGTGATGATATCCAATTTTTTATTGCTGCACCGCCACGGTTAATTATTGCAGGGATCTCGAATGTGGGGATTTATTGTGCAAGTTTTGCAGCAACATTAGGGTTTGAAGTGATCATTTGTGAACACCGTGAAGATGAATTAATGCGTTTTGCTGGGCAGCTTTCTGACCAGTTTGACGTCATTAAATTATTTCCAGCCCGTTATCTAGAGTCGCGAAGTTGTACACCCAATACGGCGATTGTCTCTTTAACACATGACCCTCGCATTGATGACTTAACATTAATGGAGGCTGTGCATACTCCAGCATTTTATATTGGCGCTATGGGGTCAAGCCGTACGAGTG
Source organism: Providencia sp. UF-183 (assembly GCF_058246155.1). Taxonomy (NCBI): domain Bacteria; kingdom Pseudomonadati; phylum Pseudomonadota; class Gammaproteobacteria; order Enterobacterales; family Morganellaceae; genus Providencia; species Providencia sp. UF-183. The sequence continues at coordinate 41,132 of NZ_JBSICD010000001.1, forward strand.
CACGCCGCCGTGAACGGTTATTGGGCACGGGGGGAATGTCACTGACGGAAATCGACCGCATTCACGCCCCCATTGGTATTCCCATCGGGAGTAAAACACCGCCTGAAATAGCGTTAGCGATAATGGCGGATATTGTTGCATACAAAAATGGCGTCAAAGGCCAACAAGATAAACAAGATAAATGCCATTTATCGGCAGTAAATCAGTGAGTTATCAGTCGAAATAGGGCGGTAATTTTGTCGCCCTTTACTCAATAATATTCGGCGTTATCGTTGAACTGCCGTCACCATAATTTCTACCAGAACTTGCTCTCGCGCCATATTCGCCTCAACAGCTGCACGTGCAGGGCTATGCTCAACAGGCATCCAGCTTTCCCAAACTGCGTTAAATGCAGCAAAGTCGCGTGGCATATTTTTAATCCATACCTGAGCAGATAAAATGCAGGTTTTATCGCTTTGGCTTGCTGCTAATAATGCATCAATTTTATCAAGAACCTCTTGAGTTTGCTGGGTAATATCGCCTGTTAAATCACTCGGAACTTGGCCAGATAAGTACACAAGGCCACCAAACTCAACACTGTCTGCTAGGCGCGGTTTTGGGTTATTACGTTTAATACTCATGTTTACCTCGTTAATCCTGTAAGAGAAATAGGGGATGTTTGTGCGGTGATCAATTGGCTTAATATCTCGGCACTGCCCGCCGCTAAAGTAAACCCTAAACTCCCATGACCAATATTTAGCCAAAGGTTTTTGTATGCAGTTTTTCCTAATAACGGGGGGCCTTTTGGCGTTGAAGGTCGTAACCCATACCAAGCGGGTGCATCATCCACTTTAGGTAAATGCGGGAATGTTTTTTTTACGATCTCTTTTAAGGCATTCACACGGTTAATACGCAGCCCTGAATCATCATAACCAATATCAACCATAGCTGCGATACGCAGTTGGTCGTTTAATTTGGCATAAACAATTTTATTACCATAATCTGTCACATTAATTTTGGGCACACAATGCTCAGCTTGTGGATATTCAACACTAAGGCTATACCCTTTTAAACCTAACATAGGAACATTAATTCCCAGTGGTTTCAGTAATTCTCGGCTGCCGTTGCCCGCACAAACAATAACTTCATCCGCTTGAATATTTCCCTGGTGAGTGACGATTCCGGTAATGCAATTATCGTGTTGAATAAATGACTTAACACTGTGCTGCAAGCCGAGGGTAAACTGTGGCTGCGTGTGTAAATATTGCAGCAGGTTTTTACAAAACAAATAACAATCTGCACTTTCATCATCGGGGGCATAAATTGCACCAACGAGTTGGGACTGAATATGCTTTAAGGATGGCTCTAACTCAATCACTTCTGCGGAAGTTAAGATTTTTTGAAATTGACTATCAACCGTTTCGCAGGCTTTTTGAAAGCTTTTTTTATCGCGGTGAATAATGAGTTTCCCTGATTTTTCCCAAGCAAAATCAGCGATATCACCTGTTTCTCGCCACATATTCATGATTTTTTGGCTTAATAGTGATAAACGCAAAAGATGTGCGCCATTCACTTTATTGGTTTTGCGGTTACAGGCTAAGGTAAATTGCGCTAGCCACGACCATTGCTGAATTGATGGGGTTATTTTTAGATTAAGTGGGGAGTTATTTTTCCCCATCCAGCGTAGCCCTTGTAAAGGAACTCCCGCATCAGCAAGTGGCGAAACATAGCGGTAACTCAGTTGCCCGCCGTTAGCAAAACTGGTTTGCATACCGACATCTGAATCAGATTCAAGCAATGTGACGGTTTGACCCGCTTTAATTAGCGCGTATGCGGTGCTTAACCCAATCACACCCGCTCCAATAATCACCACATGTTTAGCCATAATATTCCGTAACCCATAATAACGTAGGAATGAATATTTAACGGCGAATAGGTTAACTAAACAATTGAGTTTTCATTACTAGAGTATAACTTTTGGTTAACGACTTTATTCCTTTTTTCTAGAGTTAACGCTAATGTGTTGACGTAATTTTGTGCGGCTTTAGTTAATGGCCTATCAGCACGGTGGAAAACAGAAACGGCTAATCGCAACCCTTCTTTTAACGGATAAATCATCGACTCAGGCAACGTGTGTTCTGCTGAAAAAATATCCGTAATACTGCAACCTAAGCCTGCTTGAACAAACTCGGCAGCCATATGGTAAGTGTGTACGCTGATATTTGATTCAGTAAATTGATGGCGCTTTTGTAGCAGTTGCGATAACGAATCAGAGCCTGGATGGATCCAACGTTCTTGGTCGATATCAACTAAGGAAACGGGTGAGTGTAATGGCGGCTTACTGTCGACGTAGACCAAGGGAATATCGGCAATTGGTAGTACAGTAATACCCCCTTCGATTTCAAGATTAAAGCCGATACCAATGTCTAAATCTTGCTGGGTTAATAATTGCAGAATATCTGTGGTGTGATGTGTCCCAATCGTAAGTTTGATATTGGGGTGTTTTTTAATAAACAGGGCAGTGACTTCAGGCACTAAGTTTAGACCTAGGCTTGGTAAGCAACCTATTGCTAACTTACCTTGCGGATTACGGGATAAATTTTGTGCTAAAATTCTGAGTTTATCTAAATTTTGATAAACTTCTTTTGCCTCTTCAAACAATAAATTCGCTTCATCCGTTGGAATGAGTTTCCCTCTAATTCGTTGAAATAACACCAATCCAAGTTGCTGCTCTGCATGCTTTAACGCTTTACTCGCCGCTGGCTGTGAAATATGAAGAACCTCTGCGGCTCGTGTTAAAGACCCACAAGTCATGACTGCGTAAAAAATATCAAGATGCCGTAATTTCATTCTATGAAACCTACCCTTTTGCCTATCAAAGTATTTTACCGAATTAATCCTATTTAACCCGATGAGGTTGTCATTTTGTGATGAGATGCGAGAAAAGAAGTTTTTAAATGAAGGGAATATTGACGAGAAAGGAAAATGCCAGCTCATATCTTTTGGTTATAAGCTGACACTTTATAAAATAGATTAGGTAAAATAAGTACCTATCTCGATGAATATTTTAATTAAGATACTGTTTGAGATATCCACAATAAATGCACCCACCATTGGCACAACTAAGAACGCTTTATGGGAAGGGCTAAATGCTTTTGTGACGGTTTGCATATTCGCAATTGCAGTCGGCGTTGCTCCCATACCAAACCCACAATGCCCTGCGCTGATAACGACAGCATCATAATCTTTACCCATCATCTTAAAGGTGACAAAGCAGGCGAACAGCACCATAACCACCGTTTGTACGGCAATAATTAATAAAACAGGGCCTGCCATACTGGCTAGCTGGCCGAATTTTAAAGACATTAATGCCATGGCTAAGAATAACGATAGCGCCACACTACCAAGAACATCAACGGTCGGCTCGAACACTTCGTGTTTAAATACATGGGTTAATACATTACGGATGATAATGCCGACAAATAAACACCAAACGAAGGTTGGTAATTGCAGGACGGTATCTTTGAATAAGGCACTAATATAGCCACCAACCACAATACAGATAATCAGCATTGAGATAGTTTCAATGACATTGTTGGCATTGATTTTACGTTTAACACTGGGTTGTTCAAAGGCTTCAACGATAGTTTCTTTTTCTAATTCAGTCGCTTTCGGGATTGTCACTTTTTTCAATAAATGGCGTGCTACTGGGCCACCAATTAACCCGCCTAAGACTAAACCTAATGTGGCACATGCCATTGCTAATTCAACGGCGCCTGTAACACCATACTTGTCGGCTAATATTGGCCCCCAAGCACCTGCGTTGCCATGGCCACCTGTTAAGGTAATTGAACCTGCAATTAAGCCAATAAATGGACTTTCATTAAGCATCACAGCCATACCCATACCGACAGTATTTTGAATAGCAATTAAAATGGTGACGGCAATAGTTAATAATACCAGCGGTTTACCGCCTTTGATTAATCGCGAAAAATCTGAGCTCAACCCAATTGACGAGAAGAAGGTGATCATCAAGATGCTTTGTAAGGATGCATCGAAAGTAAAGGAATACCCTGCCGTTTTATCGACAATCAATAAGATAATCGCCACAATAAAACCACCAACAACAGCTTCAGGAATATGGTTTTTTTGTAAAAAAGGCGTGTATTTAACAACAAACATTCCAATCAATAGCGCTAAACAAGCGACTAATAATGTGTAGCTGGCATCTAAAATCATTATTTTACCTCAAATAAGCTTACCTGAGCTTTTTCTATCGTTATTTAACATTAATGATAAAATAAGCTACTTTGTGCAACCTTTGTTTAACAATGAGTTTTGTTTGGGTATCTATAACCTTTAGTTAACTCTGCGTGGATTGTTAGAATAGAAAGTAATGCGCTTTTGTATGTGCATTTCTTAATAGGAAATAGCGAGAGGTAGCGTGAATAGCAGACTTGCAGAAAAAGCGCTTATTTGAAGGTAGCGATACAACAATAAAATCGTTTTTTTTTCGAGCAAATAGGATGACGCACTATGAAACCAAGTAATTATAAGAAATGTGATGTACAACATAAAAGAAAATGTGCTGTTAAGCGTTAAAAATGAGGCCAATAATCTATTTTTGTTGATTTACCTAAATTTTACTTAGCTTATCGTCAACAGCCCCTTAGTTGAACATATATGATTATCCGATTTTTTAGATGGTAATTTATTGATAGTTAATTTTAAATGGAATAAGTACAAATATAATGACCAAAATTTATTTAATAATTTTGTTTCATGTTCATATTTGGTTTTTTTTACCATCTTATTCAGGCTATCGAATTTGGCTAATTTATTAATGGCTTGTTTTAATACGCTTATTGTTATTAAAAATATTTAAAACACATATAAAAGTAAAATTTACGCGAATATATCGTGAGTCAATTGTTTGCTATGATGGCCATAATTACAATGGGTTAGGTCGTATTCTGACTGTTTTATAATGATGTAATGTACAACTTTAAACAGCTTTTAAACTTAAACTTTCTTTTTTATTAGATAATTTTAATATTGTTTTATGGAGTGTTTTAAATGCAAAAAACGATCCGCCAAGTTACTTTCGATTTATTACGTAAGCTGGATATTACCACCGTTTTTGGGAACCCTGGTTCAACAGAAGAAACATTCTTAAAAGATTTTCCGAGTGATTTTCGATATATCCAAACCTTACAAGAAGCCTCAGCCGTTGCTGCCGCCGATGGCTACGCACAGGGAATGCGTAAAGTTGCCATGGTGAATGTGCATACCTCTGCAGGTTTAAGCAATGCGATGAGTAATATTTTGACCGCATATATGAACCGCACGCCATTAATCATCACTGCGGGAAACCAAACGCGGGAAATGTTATTGATGGAGCCTTGGCTAACGAATATAGAACCTGAAACTTTACCAAAACCATGGGTAAAATGGAGCTACCAGCCTGTGCGCGCAGAAGATGTCCCAGCGGCCTTTATGCGCGCTTATGCTATGGCACTACAACCGCCAGCGGGCCCCGTATTTTTGTCAATCCCACTGGATGATTGGGATAAGCCTGCATTGGCACAAGAAGCGGTTGTTCGGTCAGTCCCACAGCGTATCGGTTATGACCCTGCTCGATTACAAGAGTTTGCTACTGAGTTATCCAACGCAAAGAACCCAGTGCTGATTTATGGCTCCGCGATTGCTCGGGGTGAAGGGTGGGATATAGGCATTAAACTTGCTGAAAAATTAAATGCCCCTGTGTGGGCAGCGCCTGCTTCTGAGCGTCCGCCATTCCCTGAGACGCACCCTTTATATGCTGGTGGGCTGCCGTTTGCGACCAAGCCATTATCTGAAAAACTTGAAGGACATGACTTAGCCATTGTTATTGGTGCCCCAGTATTTAGATATTATCCTTATGTTGCAGGGAGTTATATTCCAGAAGGGTTACGGTTATTGCATATTACGGATGACCCAATCGAAGTCGGTAGAGCCCCGGTTGGTGATAGCTTATTAAGTGATGCGGTGCTTGCGCTTGAAGGGTTAATCAACTTAGTTGCACCGCGTGTCGCATCAAAAAATGTGGTGAAACAACTCCATGGTATGGCGCCACACCCTGCGGCACCAGAACAAACGAGCCAGAGCTCAACATTGAGCGCAACACAGTTATTTCGCGCGTTAAGGGAAGTTTCACCTAAAGAAACTGTCTTAGTGGAAGAGTCCCCATCAAACCTTGGAGAACTTCACCGTGAGTGGCCGATTGAATTCCCTGACTCATTTTATACATTTGCAAGTGGTTCATTAGGTTGGAATTTACCGGCAAGTGTAGGGATTGCATTGGCTGAGAGGGACAGTGGGCGTCATCGCCCAGTGATGGCCATTATTGGTGATGGCTCCATGCAGTATTCGATTCAAGGTTTATGGAGTGCGGCGCAGCAGAATTTACCAATTGTATTTATTATTCCAAAGAACAATGAATATGCCATTTTAAAATCCTTTGCGGTATTGGAAGAAACTCCGGGTGTGCCGGGGCTTGATATTCCAAATTTAGATATTGTGGCTTTAGGTAAAGGATACGGTTGTGCTGCGGTAAGAGCAGAAACAGTGGATGACGTGAAAAAAGCGTGTGAAGAGGCGTTTAAGCGTAATGGGCCAACGGTAATTGAAGTTCCTATTTTACCCTCAATTCCACCACTGATTTAATATTAGTGATTTTATTAAATAGCTCCTCGTTAGGGGCTATTTTTTTGCACGTTATTGTGTGTTTTGATGCTCTATAAGTGCCATTAAAACGCCGTTTGCTCGATGTTTAAAGAATTAAAGACGAAATTATTTATACTGCATCACTGTTTGATTAATGAGGGAATAAAAATATGGAAAAAAAATCAATTAACCCTGCAACTGTCTTTAATTCTTTGCAGTATGGCTTTAGCCAAGCAATAGAAACAACCGGAACTCGCCAATTATTTTTATCGGGCCAAGTGGGCGTAAATGCTAATCAAGAAACGGTGTCTGGGGGAATTTATGAGCAAACGGTTCAGTCACTGGTGAATATCGAACATGTACTGCGTGAGGCAGGGGGCGATTTATCCAATGTGGTTGTTTTGCGTATTTACATCAAGGATGGGGCGAATAGCCACGAAGAACAATTAGACATCGCTAAGGCATTAAAAGAAAAATTTGGTGATGCGCCACCCGCTTCTTCATGGATTATCGTTACGGGGCTTTCACTGCCGGAGTGGTTAATCGAAATTGAAGCCCACGCAGTTTTAAATTAACTCCCAAAAAATAGAAAAAGCCGATAATTAAATCGGCTTTTATATCTCAAGGTTTATTAGTGTTTAACGAGCGTCGAGAAATAATAAACTAACGGAACCGCGAGGATCCACAAACTAATTGGAATTTCTTTCCACTGGCCTGCAACTGCTTTAATTAAAATATAAAATAACAGCCCGCCTGCGATACCTGTCCCGAAACTATTGGCAATTAACGTAATCATCACCATCATTAATACAGGCAATCCGTCAGTAAAATTAGCTAAATCGACTTTACGTAACCCACTGAACATATTTAAACCAATTAAAATCAATGCAGGTGCTGTCGCTTGCGCGGGGATCATTAACGCAATTGGGGTAAATAACAGCATCAATAAAAACATAATAGCAGCTGCTAAGGCAGTCATTCCTGTTTTACCGCCTGCTTCTGCGGCAGCAGATGACTCAATTAATGCCGTCGCAGCGGGGATCCCCACCCATGGTCCTAATGCCGCTGCAATGGAGTCGACAATAAACGGGCGGTTAATATTAGGCATGTTACCTTCTTCATCTAATAAACCCGCCTCACCGCCAACGGCCAATGTGGTACCCATTGTGGAAAAGAATTCGGCGGCAAAAAAGACAAATAAGAACGGTAAAAAGGCAATATTCAAGGCACCAATTAAATCCACTTGGCCTAATACTGGGGCAACCGAATGTGGCACGCCAATAAAGCTTTCAGGTAATTTTGTGACACCAAAAGGAATACCTAAAAGAGTGGCAAATAAAATGGCCCACAAAATACCACCGGGGATTTTGCGTGCTTGCAAGGCAATGGCAACAAAAAAGCCTGCCAGTGCAACGAGGGCGCCGGGAGATAAAAAATCCCCTAACATCAGTGCATTTGTTTTTGGGTTAGCAAGGACTAACCCTGCATTTCGAAAGCCTAATATTGCGACAAATAAGCCGATTGATGCAGTTAATCCGAGTTTAATTGATTGCGGAACAGAACGAGTGACAACTTCGCGCAAGCCAAACTTAGTGAGCAGGAAAAATAAAATGCCCGACCAACAAGCGATACCTAAACCGATTTGCCAATCAATGCCTTCACTGCCTGCAAGGGTGATACCCACTAATACCGAACCGCCAATTCCCGGGCCGACAATAAAAGGTAAATTGGCATAGAAAGCCATTAATAAGCTCGCGATAACGAAGACAATAATCGTGCCCGTGGTTGCAGCGCCTTTATCCATTCCGCCCGCAGCAAGTAAGCCGGGGATGACGACTAAAAGGTAAGCGGCAGCCAAGAACCCCGTGATCCCCGCTAAACATTCAGTTTTGACTGAACTGCCGCGTTCACGCAAGGCAAAACGTTTTTCAAGCCAATTCCCTGATACTGGCTTATTCATTGAATTGTCAGCCATGAGTTGGCTCTCCTTTTATTATTTTAATTAAGTTATGCATGTTCATTACGGTGGATAACAGCATCAACAATTTGACGCGTTGTGCCATCAGTGAGCCCTAAATCGGTTAAATGCGGCCCTGCATTGCATGCAAGACAAGTGCCTTCAATTGCTTTAAATACACGGTAAGGTGGTTCCCAATCCGCAATTTCGCTGCTCAACTCACGGAGTTGGCGAAATTGTGCAGCAAGCTCGGGGGCTGGGAGGTCAGAGAGCATTCCCGCAATTGGCATCGCAACGTGAGCTAAGACTTTGCCATTTTGCACTAATGCCATACCGCCACCGCTTTCAATTAATAAATTGCATGCGATGGCCATATCTTGCGGGTCACGCCCTAATACAACAAGGTTATGAGAATCATGGGAGTAACTTGTTGCGATGGCACCACGAAGTTCCCCCCAACCTGCAAGGAGCGCGATTTGTGGCTCTGCTTCATGGCGTGCATGGCGGTGTTGGACACGAATAAAACTAAAGTTATCAGGAAGCTGGACAACACCATCATTAATTTTTACGTCAACTTCTCCCCATTGCGTAAAACGGGCGCCTTGAATATGGCGTAAACGTGCTGTACCGTTATTGATGCCATCAATTCTAAGCTTGCAATCATCAGCAGTGATCGGGGAAAGGCGCATTGTTTCACGAGGCGGCAAAACGTCATTTGGTGAACTGATAGCGGTGAGTAACTTACCCTTTTCAGCAATTTTTTGGCCAGCGACATACACCGAATGGGCTTTTAATGATTGTAATGAATCAAAAGTCACTAAGTTGGCTTTTCGACCTGCAGCAATTAAGCCTAAGTCATTGCGTTGTAAACGGATGGCACCATTCAGCGTTGCAAAGCGCAGTGCGTCAGTCGCAGGCATACCGTGTTCAATCAATAAGTTAAGCAGAGCAATAATGCCGCCTTTTTCCAGTAGCATATCAGGTGGAACATCATCGGTGCACACGGTAATTTGTGAAGATAAATGGGGCAGTGATTTTAATGCAGTGACAATGTCAGGTAACAGGTAAGGGTGTGAACCGCGAATTTCGAGAGTGAGTCCTGCCCGTAATTTTTCGAGGGCATCTTCTGCTGAGGTCAGCTCGTGATCGGATGTGACACCTGCCGCTAAGTAGGCTTGTAAATCCGCCCCTTTTAGCCCACGGGCATGCCCTTCAATCAATTTCCCTGAGCGCAGCCCAGCTTCTAAAATCTCTTCCATCCGTTCACTGCCATGAAGAACACCAAACATGTCCATGACTTCAGCGACGCCATGGACTTCTGGCCAACTCAGCATGGTCGACATATCTTTGCCTTCGAAATCGGCACCTGACATTTCTAATCCCGGAGTGGAAGGCACAGAGGAGGGCGCGGCGACCATCACGTCCAGCGGTAAATTTCGACTGGCATCAATGGCATAACGCACACCTTCAAGGCCTAATACATTCGCAAGCTCATGGGGATCCCAAAAGACGGTTGTTGTGCCTTGTGTTAAGACAATTTCGGCATAGCGTATCGGTGGTAAATGGGAGCTTTCCAAGTGTACGTGTGTGTCAATCAGTCCCGGGGAGATAAAGTAGCCTGATAAATCATGGGTTTCCTTTGCATCTGTGCGTGTTCCCGTTGGGTGAACGCTAGCAATAAGGTTACCCGTGATGCCAATATCCGCAGGGCGAATTTCACCCGTGACCATATCAATGATATTGGCATTGGTGAGTAAAAGGTCAAAAGGAATATCCCCTTTTGCAGATTGAACGACGTGACGTCGGCTTTGCTCTTTTTTGCACATAAGACACCATCCCTACAAATTATGACAGTTACTTTATGAGCAACGCAAACGTTTGCCAAGATGATAAAATTTATCAGATCATAAGAACAGGTTATAATGCGGTAAATACTTCAGGAATATTTAATCAATTTAATAATAGGCCGCTATGACTGAACCTTGGCAACGCTTGCCCGCGCTCACGCTTAAGCAACTTCAGTATTTTGTCACTTTGGCAAAATTACGTCATTTCACGGAAACGGCAAGCCGTTTAGCGGTCAGTCAGCCTGCATTAAGTAGCGCGATACGGCAAATCGAGTCTGTTTTAGGTGGAAAGCTGATTAACCGAACGGCTTCATCCGTTTCTTTAACAGAGTTAGGGGCGGCTATTTTGCCCCATGCTCAACAGATATTGAGTGTCTCACATCGTGCATTTAGTGAAATTCAAAAAATTATAGAAGAGGGGGGCGATGGTACATTGCGAATTGGCCTTGTCCCTTCGGTGAGCTCATTGCTGTTTCCTGCGGTGCCTGAATTATTAAGCCAACACTTTCCAAGGCTAAAGATTGAATTTTATGATCAAACTAATGATTCGCTGGTCAATAAATTGATTAATCATGAAATTGACTTTGGGATCGGTGTTATTGATAGCTTTGTGCCTCAAGATTTACGTATTTTTCCTCTGCAAGATGACCCATTTGTGGCTGTTATTCATTGTGATGATGCATTGGCTAATAATGAGTTTCACCTACCTTGGAAATTACTTAACGGCCGTGATATCGCCGTTTTTTCAAAAGGAAATATTCAGCGATTGGTGACGGCAACCATTGAAAGCCATCGATTAAAACTGAACCCACGTTACCAAGTTGATTACATTGAAACGCTGTACGGTTTAGTACGATCAAAATTAGCAATTGCAATTTTACCCCAACTGTATACAGCCCATTTATGCGATCCTGAACTAAAAGTACTGCAACTTCAACAGCCTGAACTTGCTCGAACTGTCGCTTTAATTCGTAATAATTCAGCGTCAACACCGATGATAGAGTCTATTTTTCAGATACTTTTGACTGCACTTAAGGGCAAAAAAGGGTAACGAAATCGTTATGCTTTTTTATCGAGTGTAACTCTGTTGATTATTATAAAAATATGACTAAGTACTTACCTAAGATTAAAGCATTTATCGTAAAGTATTTTTTATTCATTTAGATTTAAATTATTTAGATAAATAATTTTAAAATGCATTCTAGTAAATACTTACCTGTATAAAAATAACTAATTGATTTTAAATACATTACTAGAATGCTCAGTCTATTGAGAGTATTCAATGAAAACACTACTGAGATCCATCTGCTTAATGGCCTCGTTGTTATTTCTTTCGGCATGTGATGACTTAGGGGTTAGTGGAAGTAAAGGTAAATTTCACTACAGCAACCCAAGCACGAGTAATATTTCATTTAAGGTTGATGGGAAAAAATATGAAGTGTTACCCAATGGAAATGGCGTGGTTATGCTTTCGAGTGGGGTGCACCATTTAGAAAATGCTCAAGGTGAAATAACGGAGTTTATGGTTTTTGAAAATAACTCTGGAGGGATCCTTAATCCCGATCATTTTGTCTATTACACTTTATCTGAAGTCTATGCTGTAGATGGGAAAGCAGAGCGTTTTAAGCCTGCAAGTTACCCAATCACGATTAATGGCCATGATTTAGAATTGCCTATTCGCAGTGCAAATGCCGTAATCATCGATACTAATTTATTTCGCTGTAGTTACCCAATTGGGGAGGCTTTTCCTGATTCGATAACACTTTATGATGACAAGTCAGATGGCAATATTAAATCGAAATGTTTTGATCAACTTGAATTAATTAAGTATATGGCGAATGAATATGAGCAAAACTTAATGCCTGCAACGTTAGATGATGAAGGTGTTAACTCCATCAATATGGTATTTAATTATAATCTACCTAAAGCTGAATTTAATGATAACAATGTACAATTAAAGGCCCAACAGCTTGTTGAGCTTACTGCACAACTGCAAAATACAGATAATGTAGATATTCATAAAGAGCTAAATAAAGCGTTTCATCAGGCAACCATTGAGCTGGTTCATGAGCATGCTTCAAGTGCAGTAAATAATACGGTTGCAGAAAATGTGAAATATAATGATTTTATTCAGGAGGTGAATTTACTTAGGGGTAATGGCATCTGGATAAAAAAGGCGAATTAAATTTTCTTAAAGTGTTTTTCTAATTACCTTAAATACTCAAAATTAAGGTAATTAAATTTGTGTGTTTTTAATTCAGAATATGCTTATTCAGTAAGCAGAGTAATCTTATGTGAAATAATGCTGTAAAACGAGACATTGGTAATGGCGATACTTATATTAACTTCACCAAGGAACTCGGCGATGAACCTCACGAAACAGTCTATTTTCACCGTCATATCAGCAGCATTTCTATTGTTTTTTTCTTCGATTTCAACAAGTAAAACGATCGTTGAAACCAAGACAGATCCTGAAGTGCTAGATTTGGTCTTTATTTTAGATAAAAGCGGCTCAATGTCTGGCTTCGAGTCAGACACTATTGGTGGGTACAATAGTGTACTTGCCGAAAATAAAGATAAAAAATCACAAACATTTATTACAACTATTTTGTTTAATGACAAAACGAGCTTGCTGCATAATCGTGAACCGATTAGCAAAGTGTCTAACTTAACATTGAATGATTACCCTGTAGGTGGTTATACCGCATTATTAGATGCCATTGGTGAGGGTATCGAAAAAATGCGCGAAAATAGAAAAATCACCAAAAATAATAATGTGCTTTTTGTAATTATTACCGATGGTCAAGAAAATAGCAGTCGCAAATATTCATCTTCTAAGATTAAAGCCATGATTAAGTCGGCAGAAACAGAAGACAAATGGGACTTTATTTTCTTAGGTGCCAATATTGACGCGGTTTCAGAAGCTGAAAATATTGGTATTAAAAGTTCTAACGCAACAGGATATGTACAAGATGGCGAGGGGTACGATAAAGCGTATCGCGCTGTAAATAAAGCAGTCGAAGCGAAGCAAAAAGCTGCACCAATATCAGAGGATTGGAAACAGGAAGTTGAAGCAGATGTGAAGGAACGCAAAAAATAATAAGGTAACCAAGCCTAAAGGGAGCTCGTCAAGGATGAAGTTTCAGGGATGAGTTAGCTAAAGGAAGTAGGCTAACAGAAGATTGGATCAGTAAATGAAAGTGAAGTTGTAGACTAAAATGCCCTTAAGAACAGTTAATGTCTTGAGGGCATTTTTATTGAATAATCAATTAGTTTGCTTGTTTTAATGCATCAAACATTTTATTTGCAATGTTATCTTGTGGAGATTGCATGCCCGGTAAGACAAAATAATATCCCCCGCCAAATGGCTTGATATAGCGCTCAAGAGGTTCGCCATTTAAACGTTTTTGAGTGTCGATAAAACCTGTTTTCAAGTTACTTTGGTAAGAAACAAAAATTAACCCCATATCCAAAGCACCAGCATCTGTTAGCCCTAAAGAATAACTGTAACTTCGGCGCCTTAATTTAGCAGTATGGCGCTCAGGATTACGAGGCTCGGCACGGCGCATGTGGGAGTCAAATAACACGCGATCACCATGAGGGTCTTTATCAAATGCAGGGTCGTCATGCTCTTGTTTCATACCCATTGGTGCACCTGTAGTTTTATGGCGACCAAAATCATTTTCTTGGTCTTCGAGTGGCGTCCTATCCCAAAACTCAAGGTTAAAACGTATCAAGCGTACGGCCTGATAAGTGCCACCATCACACCATGCAGGTTCTTTACTGCCTGAAACCCAAATTAATTCATTCATCAGCGCGGCATCATCGGCGGAGGCATTCCCTGTACCATCTTTGAAACCAAACAGGTTAATGGGGGTGCTGCGATTATCAATGTCACGAGAGGGCAAGAAGCCATCAATTTTCCAGAGTGGAAAGCTGTAAGGTGAAATATGACGCAAAATGTCTCTTAAGGCATAAATAACACTTTCTTGGCTGTTTGCGCAGATTTGCAACATGATATCGCCGCCGCACCACTTTGCTTCTAAGCGATCATTCGGAAAACTGGTCATTTCTACGAGCTGTTTTGGCTTGATTTTGCCCAGTCCAAAACGTGAATCAAATAAGCTATCCCCTAAAGCTATGGTGATAGTGAGTGAGTCAGGCTGTAGGTGAGTGCCAAGAATACCAGACTCAGCAGGAGGCATTTTATCATTTTCAGTTGATGGTGCCTGTTGAGGTTGAGTGAGGTAGGCGATCCGCTGTGATAAAAGCGAAAAAACAGTTTGCAGTTCATCTAACTTGGTTGTGGTGATATTGAAAGCAATAAAAGAGGCATTTTTTTGCTCAGGGGTTAATACCCCTGCTTGGTGCTGACCAAGGAAATTTATCGCTTTGTCATAATTTAATTGGCAGTTAGCGATTTGCTCTTTCGCTTTTAACGCTGGGGCTGCGAAAATGGCACTGCCAATTGCCAGTGCTTTTAACGCGGAACGGCGAGATAACCCGTTGGTGGGGTGTTGGCTTCTAAGTTTAGCTTGCATAAATTTATGCCTTAATATTTATAGTAAACATCAACATCTAGCTGGGCTCTTAATGTTGCTAAGATCTCAGCTTGTTGAGTTAATAAGGAATAGAGTGCCATTTTGTCTTTTTGTTGTAATTGGCTGTAAGGTTGATACAGGCCATTTGAAACTTGATAGGCCTGCACAATCTTATTCATTTTTTGGTCATTTTCTTTTATTTGGTCTAAGGTTTTAGGCTCAATAAAGGGGCTAATGATTTCAATGATTTCTTGAGAACCTTTCAGGTTCGCTGCAATATCAGTTAAATCCGACAAACTATAGATATTTTCTTTGCCGTCTAACTTTGTTTCAATGACCATTTCTACAAAATCAGCAGAGGCTTGAACTAATTTAGGAACTTCAATGGTTTCAGTCAAAACACGCTTTTGTAAGTCACGCCCTTTCAATAATAACTCTTCAGCAGGGACAAGCGCTTGCTGGACAGACTTTTGGTCAAATAATTGATATTCAACGAGATGGAAGCCCGTAAAACGGTAATCTTTTTCTTTGTCGAGAAAATAGTCAGCGCGTGGATTAATGGTTCTATCGGTATTACCGAATAACACAATAATCGGGCGGATTGTCTCATAATGCTGGTGGGCCGCAATATAGGCGGTTTGCGCTTTGGCTAAATCACCTTTCTTCAGGGACTGTTGTAACAGGTCTAACTCTGTAACCATTTCAGCTAATTCAGCATTAGCAAAATTCAGATAAGTTTGGATACTCGTTTGGTATTTTTCAGGGGTAGGAATATCCCCTTTAGCGACAATAATTTCATCCCCTGTTTGCACAGGGGAACGTAGCGCCTTACCTTGAACCGTGGTAGGTACAGTAATGGCGAGTATTAAACTAAAAAAAATCCATCTTGTATTATGCCTTAGCGAGCTGTGCATGTTTTTTGCTCCGTGCAAATAGTGGAATAACGATTAGCCAATAAAGGACAAAAGTGATTACACTTAACCAAATAGGCTGAGACCGATATGCGAAGAAGGATGAAATAAAGTTCCCTGCAATGCCTGAATCATCAAGTAAGGCAGTGGTATCCCATGCTGGATAGATTAAAAATTCAGGGATTGAATAATCATATTCAATTAATAAATTTGCGCTTTCCTCGACACCTTTAAGTAACAAGGATAGAGCCAAAAATAACAGAATAACACCGGTCACTCGGAAGAATATTGCCCATGAAATAAGGCGGTTGGTGAGGAGGAATATATATAAAGTTAAGCCTGCGATGGCTATACCCCCGCCTACCTCGATAAAAAATTCAGACGCATTTGCCGATGTTAGCGACATAATGAAGCTGGAGAGGAACACCACGATTTCGCTTCCTTCGCGAGCGATAGCAATGGCGATGATCAGTGCAGCTCCCCACCAATTATGGTGTGCAGCATTGCGGTTAATACCTGATTCTATCTCTGATTTCATCGAGCTGCCGTGTTTATTCATCCAATATACCATTTGGACGATTAATATACAGGCAAGCAATTCCATGAAAATCATGAATAACGATTGGCCTGTATCATCAAGAACATTAAACACGCCATAGATAAGCAGGGCGAGTAAGATAGAGGTGATAACACCAAGCGCAACACCACCCCATAGAAATTTCATGCCATTACGCGCATCTGGGTGGCGTTTTATCCACGCATAGATAATCCCGATAACCAGTAGTGCCTCAAAACTTTCTCGCCAGACAACAAACAGAACTTGTCCCATATTTAACTCTTCTATTTAGCTACAATTTCGCCTTTAGGGCTAGAAAGATGGAAATCATCAAAGAAGGTATAGGTACCTGGTTTGAGAGGTGCAATGACAACTACAGAGCTGGCTCCCGGCGCTAACACTTTTTCTTTACGCAGTTGGATGCTTTCAAATTCGGCGGGTTCAGTCCCTGTATTGGTAATTTTAATTCTAATGATTGTTTTAGCGGGAACTTCAAGTACTCGCGGAATTAAATCGCCATTTTTCATTTCTAATTCAACGGTGTATTTTTCCGCCGCAAAAACAGATTGAGGTAAGAAAGCACAGGTGAAAACCAATAAAAAGCTCAGTAATATTTTCATTTTGGCTCAAGTCGTCCATTTATCAGCGCAAACAGAAAAAGGGCTTGTAGTGGGTTAGTATTGCCACAAAGCCCTTAACTCACATTAGATAAAACTAGTAGCTTCCTTTACGCCCTACACCTGCGTAGTCAAAGTCCCAAGAAACTTCAAACGGTTGGAACCAAGGTGCAACACCCGTTTCTTTATCAATGTGACGACCAAAGGCAACATCTTTATTATGTGAAGGTGGGTAAATTTTATAGGTCACACGATATTTACCATTACCATCTAACTTGATGTTTTCCCCATAATGAGGACCATCACTAGCTACCATAGGCATGAAAGTGCCTGTTTGAGTTTGTGGTTTATCGCCTAATTTCGTTACGGAGTATTCGATAGTGAGGTAAGGGATCCAATCGCCTTCCGCGAAGCCATTTGGATTATCCTCAACGGCATGGATGTCGGCTTCTAAGTGGACATCGGCTTTATCTGCCGCTAAGTGGGCCATCTTATGATGCCCTTCTTCAGTATCCATTGTAATGGGTTGTAAATAAACTCCTTGGATTTCCATTCCATTTTTAATGACTGGGTGGCCAAGCGGATATTCTTGAGAAAATGCAGAAATTGAAAACAACGCGAGACCCGAAACAGCAGCTTTGTAGGCGAGTTTCATTATTACGTCCTTACCATTATTTAAGTTAGAGTTGTAATGATAATCATTACTATTGCAGAATTACAAGAGGGTATTTCCGATAAGTCGTATTTTAAATATACGAACTGACTATTTTTTAATAAAAATCTAGGTGTTAGATAAAGTTATTATTCTTTAAAAAATAACTTTGCGCAGAATGTGCACTGTGAAGCGGTTTATTATTTATGACATGATATATTTCATTAAAGGAAATTATTTTACTGAGAAATCTGTTGATAAATAAAGGTGTTGCAAATGCAAAAACGTTATCTTGATTGTTCAGCTTCAGAGATTACAAATTTAAGTAAAAAGAATCTGTTGGAAGCAATAAAAGCCAGTGAAGGGCGATTACTTGTTTCTGAAACCATTGGAACTATACAGCCTGTGTTAATGACGGTAACGAATGCAGAACTTGCGGCCAGCCAAGGTGCGGATATTTTGCTGTTAAATGTTTTCGATGTTAATCAGCCAATTATGCAAGGTTTACCACAAGGGATCGCACCAGAAGAGATTATCCGCACATTGAAACATTTAACAGGGCGAGCAATAGGCGTTAATTTAGAACCTGTCCCTGCGGGGTTTAATAACCCAACACAAGATGCGCAGTGGAAAATGTCTGAAGGGCGTTTAGCCACTGTCAAAAATGCAATGAAATTAAAAGAAATGGGCGTGGATATTATTGTTCTGACGGGGAATCCGGGCAATGGTGTGACCAACCAAGAAATTAATCAAAGTTTAAAAGAATTAAAAGCGGTTGTAGGTAATGATGTCATTTTGATTACAGGAAAAATGCATGCTGCAGGTGTGTTAAATGCTTCAGCGGAGCAGCTTATTACTGAGGATGATATTCGCGCATTTATTGCCAGTGGTGCAGATATTATCTTGTTACCTGCACCTGGTACGGTTCCAGGAATTTCGTTGGAGTTTATCCAAAAAATGGTGAGCTATTGTCATTCCCAAGGAGTGATGACAATGACGGCGATTGGCACCTCACAAGAAGGTGCGGATATACAGACAATTCGTCAAATTGCCCTGATGTGTAAAATGGCAGGCACTGATTTGCATCATATTGGTGACTCTGGGTATAACGGAATTGCCTTACCTGAAAATATTTTGAATTATGGCATCGTCATTCGCGGTGTACGCCATACTTACGCACGAATTGCGCGCTCGATTAACCGCTAGATCCCTTTTTATTTCCGAGCAAATAAATGCTTATTTTTTTTGCTCGGAAAATCATTTTTATCGACAAAAATTTATACAATTCCCGCAATTCTTCAGGTAAAATTTCGCCCATTTTTTAAAACAATAAAAGAAGTGAGTTATGTCGCAAAATACTAATCCGGTGCCAAAAATTGGCTTCGTTTCACTCGGCTGCCCAAATGATGGAAATGCTACAGTTAAGATGATTATTTATTAATATCATCGGCATAGCTGATATTACCCTCGAATTCTGGATAAAGCCAAGTAAAGAATAGAATTAACCCAATGGCGATAACAAAAGTTGAAGTTATTAACAAAACTAAAGCCCATGAAGGCGGTAGAATTGTGGCCCAAAATGGCCATGACATAAATAAAATTCCTAAAATGGTGATTGTCAAAATAATGCCATATGTGTTTTCTGACCTTCTCTTTGATGGTGCAAATTCAAATGTTTTTGGATCTATATCGAGTTTAGTAAATACATGTTGGTTGATTTTTATGTCAGGAATTCTCGCGAGTCCTTTAAGAATTGCTTTGAGCATTAATTTTCTTTTTTCTACAGGAGTGAACGGGGAATAGTTAAGCCAGTTCTCGATGGGCAATTTATACTCTTCACTCTCATTTAAGGCGTTTTTATATTGAAAAACAAGACAGGCAGGCCGATATCTACCGCCTGTTTCAATATGAACAACGTACCCAGAACAAACATTTTCCCAGTATATTTCAACGTTCATGTTTGGATATGGGGCACAAGAAACGCGAAATCCGTCATCATCGACAGATAAATAACCAACAGTTTTATTAAATCGTTTTAGTAGAGTATAAAATGAAACTAATAGTGTGATCTCTATAGTAACAAAAAGAAACTTTCCAGAAATAACATTCCATAGGACAAGAGAAGTAAATGCACATATCAAAGTACAAAATAACCATATAAAATAGGTAAATGCTTGATTTCCATGTCCAATGACCGATTCTATAGGAAGCTTTAATTCATTAGGTAATGGATAGGTAATTGTTTCGAAGTGGATATAAGGACGACTATTGTTGCTAATACTATTATCACTTAGGCTATTAGTACTAAAAATAGTCCTGTCGTAGTTATAGTGGTTTCTATTTCTAGGTTTGTTTTTGTTTTTGCTCTTGTTTTTTTTCATTTTCTAAATGGCAAGTCGTTGTAATTAACTATTTTCAGTGTTTTTAAATGTTAACATAAGTTAAATTTTCTGGCTATAAAGACTAAAGTTGCTCATGATTTTGGCTTGAAATCTGCAAAAATCGAAAGATATAAATCGTTTAATTAAAATCATTTTTATCGACAAAAATTTATACAATTCCCGCAATTCTTCAGGTAAAATTTCGCCCATTTTTTAAAACAATAAAAGAAGTGAGTTATGTCGCAAAATACTAATCCGGTGCCAAAAATTGGCTTCGTTTCACTCGGCTGCCCAAAAAATCTGGTGGACTCAGAACGTATCTTAACTGAACTACGTACTGATGGTTATCAAGTTGTTCCAAGCTACGATGATGCTGATTTGGTCATTGTAAACACCTGTGGTTTTATCGATAGCGCGGTACAAGAATCGTTAGAAGCGATTGGCGAAGCGTTAAACGAAAACGGTAAAGTCATTGTGACAGGATGCCTGGGTGCAAAAGAGAATCAAATTCGTGAAGTTCATCCGAAAGTTTTGGAAATTACGGGGCCACACAGTTATGAGCAAGTGTTAAGCCATGTTCATCATTATGTTCCAAAACCTGAACATGATCCTTTTTTTAGTTTAGTGCCTGAGCAGGGCGTTAAGTTAACACCAAAACATTACGCTTATTTAAAAATATCAGAGGGTTGTAACCATCGTTGTACCTTCTGCATTATCCCTTCGATGCGGGGTGATTTGGATAGTCGCCCAATCGGCGATGTGTTAAATGAAGCGAAACGTTTAGTGGCTTCTGGCGTGAAGGAACTCTTGGTTATTTCACAAGATACCTCTGCTTATGGTGTAGACGTTAAGCATCGCACGGGTTTTTGGGATGGTCAGCCAGTAAAAACAAGCATGGTTGGTTTATGTGAGCAACTCGCTTCTATGGGGGTTTGGGTGCGTTTACATTATGTCTATCCTTATCCACATGTGGATGATGTTATTCCACTTATGGCAGAAGGTAAGGTTTTACCTTATTTAGACATTCCTTTGCAGCACGCAAGTCCAAAAATTTTAAAACTGATGAAACGCCCTGGGGCGGTGGAAAGAACGTTAGAGCGTATTAAGCGTTGGCGTGAAATTTGCCCTGAGTTAACACTGCGTTCTACCTTTATTGTGGGCTTTCCAGGTGAAACAGAAGAAGATTTCCAAATGTTGCTCGATTTCTTGACTGAGGCGAAATTGGATCGTGTAGGTTGTTTCAAATATAGCCCAGTGGAAGGCGCAAAAGCGAATGAGCTTGCAGATCAAGTTCCAGAAGACGTCAAAGAAGAACGTTATCATCGCTTTATGCAATTACAACAGCAAATTTCAACCCAACGACTGCAAGATAAAATCGGTCATAAAATTCTTGTTATTATTGATGAGGTTGATGACGAAGGTGCTGTGGGCCGCAGCATGGCGGATGCACCTGAAATTGACGGCATGGTGTATTTAAACGGTGAATTTGAGGTAAAAGCAGGGGATATCGTTAAAGTGACCGTTGAGCACGCCGATGAATATGATTTGTGGGGTTCTCTCGTTACCGAGTAATAAATAAGCACGCGTTATATCTTTTAGAGGCTACTTATTGTTTAATAAGTAGCCTCTTTTGGTTTCATTTTGAAAAGGTTTTCTGTTTTTATGCTTGAAATTGACGTAAATCAAACAATGGAAATCTATCAATAAATAAATTGATCTGGGATATAAAAATTAAATGACAACTTGACATAATCAGACAACTCTTATCGAAGAATAAGGATAATTATGTCGGCTCATTTATTATTTCCTACTACACCAATAAAAGAAAACACAGCTTATTTAGATGATAATGAGCTTCCCATTTCGTTAATCCGCGATACGATTTTAGCGGGGTTAGCAACACTTCATGATCTTAATGGTGATATTACCTTACTGAGTGTTCAAGGTGAGACACTATGGTTAAGCCAAAATGCACAAGACAATTTTGCTATAGCAAATTTTTTATTAGGCGAAATGAGTCCAAACGCTCAGGAACGGCTTTTTTCCGATCCTATCGAGTTGCATGGTAAATTTTATTATTTGGCGCCAGTATACTCATCATTCGGTGAATTACTGCTGATAGTGGCTTTATCAACCTCTGATATTCACAGCAATATTTTGCTCGCGCTTCTTCAAGCATTGGCTAGAGAGGCCAGCGAAAAGTTGAAGCTGCAATCTTATTTACAGCCACCAGTTTTGAGCAAACTTGAGGGCTCCTGTATTGCTGATATGAATATCCAGTCAGTTGAAAAGGCGCTTATCATTGAAGTAGCAAGAACCTGTAGAGGTAAAATTCAGCAAATGCACCAGATTTTGAACATGGGAAGAACAACTCTATGGCGAAAAATAAAACAATATGAGATTAATATTAAAGAATATAAGTAATAAAATTTGATATTTTTGGTGTGGCGAATGTAAAAAAAACGCTTCAGCGTATTTTTAGATGAAAATGTGTCATTTAAAATAGCTGAAGCATAAAAGGCTGACTAACATTTACTGCAAAGAACTGCCACAAGTGGCTATATTGAGATAAAGAGCAATGAAAAAGAGTGTACATTATCTTTCAATATTGCTTGCCAGTATGTTAATCGCAGCCTTAATTTTTTAGTTTAAGAGGAAGGATTTCAAAATAATGTATGGGGGTAGTGATACTTAGATTTTTACCATTGAGTACCTGACGGGGTTATACGGTATAAAAACATTACTCTATTTAACATAGTAAATAAACAATGTGATTATTACAACTGTAACCATTAATTAACTTAAGTACGTTTTATGCAATGATTGTGTAATTATAATAATTCTTATTTATGAAAATAAATGGGTATTGTGAAACTGATAGCACATTAACCTATAATTATCTAAATTCTTATGTATTAATATCTTTATGACAATTGAATATCTGACGGTTTAAAATTAAACCATCAGATATAATGACTGCTAAGTTGTGAAAACATGTAATATATATTACATATTCTTTGAATAGGTATTAATATAATCGTATTCTTGAATAAGTTGTGGGAGTGATTTTATACCTAGTTTTGTATAAATATTCGAGCGATGCACTTCAACAGTTCTCGGGGATAACGAAAGTTTTTCAGCGGTTTCTTTGCTTGTATTACCTTCTAGAATCATATCCATTATTTCCCTTTCCCTGACTGATAAACGCTCAAACTTATCAGATAGATAGGTATATTTTTTGTGGTTTTCATGTAAATCTAGGAATTGTTCTGTAGCGCTACCAATTGCATTAAGGATCTCAATATCCTTGAATGGATAAGGAAAAAAGTCATAAGCACCAGACTTAAAACTTTCTCTACAGAGGCTAACTGAAGGCTCCTCAGCAAGGACGATAAAAGGAACAATACCAAAAGTATTATTTATATTGGTTAATCGGCTAATACGATTTTCGTTATTGTTTAAAAATAATAAAATACATTCCCTCACATTACTTTCTGAAGGGTAAGTATAATTACTAATAAATGTATCTTCATTATTATAAAACTTAAACACGAAACCAAATGATTCCATCATTAATTTCAGTTTATTCTTAAAGACATTATCACTATCTATGATTACGTGAATGGTGTTATTCATCACCATACTCCTGTTGAACTGATTTGATATTCATATTAATTTGATAAAATAAGTAGATAAATATCGCTAAAAATAAATTTGGCAATAATGTTTTCTACAGAACGTTGTTTTTTTTATTAATGTATTACTGACCTTAATTTATATTAAAAGTATCATCTAGTTAAATTTAATATAAAAATGGAAACAATGGTTAAAGTTTGTGTCAATGCGTAAGAATCGATTAATCCAATGTAACAATTTAGGTGCTTTTACTTGTTTGACGAGTTTTTTTTGCCCGCAAATCAGATGGAAATTTTTATAATCTGGTTCAATAATATCTTAAATAGTCGGTCAAAAAAAGCCTGACTAGTATATTTTATACAATTTTGCTAAGTGAAAGTATCACGCACGGATTGTGTGAAGTTAAGGTGCTTTTTATGTCTGGCATGATAGAATTTAATTTCATCCACTGTGAACGAGTGAATATACTTAATGGCTTCTTTAAAAGATGTTGCTCAACTTGCTAACGTATCGTTAATGACAGTTTCTAGGGCAATAAATAGCCCTGAATTGTTAAAACCAGATACCTTGAAACAAGTACAAAAAGCAATTAACGAGCTCAACTATGTTCCTGATTTTTCCGCGCGAAAAATTAGAGGGAAAAGTTCTAAGGTTTCAACGGTTGGTGTGTTGGCGTTGGATACAGCCACAACGCCTTTTTCTGTTGAAATTATCTTGTCTATTGAGCAAACTGCAAGGCAATATGGTTGGAATAGCTTTGTTGTTAATATAACATCCAGTGAAGATAGTGATAGAGCGGTTCGCCAGTTATTATCACAACGGCCTGATGGTATTATTTTTACTACCATGGGGCTAAGGGAGGTCATTATCCCTGAATCGTTACACCAAAGCTTTTTGGTCTTAGCGAATTGTATTGATCATAATAAGTCGTTTCCAGCCTATATTCCTGATGATTTTAATGGGCAATATAAAGCTGTCATCCGCTTAATTGCTAAAGGTTACCGAAAGCCATTATGTTTATACATACCAAAAGAAACATTAGCAGGAAAAATACGCCGAGAAGCAGTGGAAACAGCGTGGAAAAATTCAAGTTTATCTCTCGATGATTTAAAACAATATCACCTTGAGTTTGGCGATGAGCACTATATTGATATTGTAGCTATAATTGATTCTCATTTTGATAATGGAAAGCCTGATTTTGATGTCATTATCTGTGGGAATGACCGTGTGGCATTTTTAGCCTATCAAATTTTGTTAAGTAGAGGCTTACATATTCCAAATGATATTGCGGTACTCGGTTACGATAATATGATAGGGGTTGGTGATTTGTTTTACCCACCTTTAAGCACAGTAGTATTACCACATTATCAGATAGGGCAACAAGCTGCGCTACATATAATAGAAGAGCGCCAACGACAAGATATTCAATACGTGGCATGTGATCTTCTTGAGCGCAGCTCGTTTTAATCCTATTGAAAATAGCTCATTAATGTCGCTGTTTATCTAATTGCTTTTTTGAGTGGCCAGTAAGTGGCTTTTTTCAAGAAAGCAGTCTGGTTTATTGTAAATAATTGCAGTGCACTTTTTCCTATATCAGGATATATGCGGCAACTAAAATTAATTTCGCCATCATTAATAAAAATTTCTAGGCATGAATTGTCAATAAATGCCTGAATTTTTAGTAAGTTAGTTTTTGGCAACGGCACACAACGACTATCACTAATGATATATTCAGGGTAGTGTCGCATTAAGGTTAATTGTCGGTTTTGGTTATCGATATAAAACTGCGCACCTGTTCCAATCCAAAAACCAAACTTTTCGGCTGAGGAGCTTTGTTCTAAATCCCAAATTAGTTCAATCTCACAAACAGAGGCATCTTCATTCAGCAAATATGTGGTGTTTTTGGGCAGGCAGGTTTGGGGGAAATGTTTGGCGGTTTGCCGTAATGTTTTTAATTCCTCAATGGGATTAGCAATAATTTTACCTTGATTAGATAACGTGAGTTCCCTAGGTACAGTAAAGCAGCCGGACCATCCATGTTGATTTGAAGGCATAGGGCTTTCCCACATATCCATCCAGGCAATAGCAATTCGGCGGCCATCTTTTGCTAAAAATGTTTGTGGTGCATAAAAATCCTGCCCAAAATCTAATTCAGTAAATTGTTGAGTAATTTGGTATGTGGAATTAGGGGACCAACGCCCAATTAAATAACCATTTTGATAGAGGTTCCGATATTGGCAATTTTTTGCTTTTTTTCCTTGGGGCGAAAATAAAGCGACAAATTGGTCTCCAAGGGGAAAAAAATCAGGGCATTCCCACATATAAACATCTTTATCATCAGTTTTAGCGAGCACTTGGTAATTGGGATCCCAATGGTATAAGTCTATTGAATTAAACAAGAGAATTTGCCCTTGATTCATTACATCTCGCGCTCCAACGACCATCCACCATTTATCATCTTGCCGCCATACTTTAGGGTCACGAAAATGCATATATCCTTCTGGGGCAGGAAGAATTATCCCTTTTTTTACGAAATGAATGCCATCATCACTAACGGCTAAGCACTGAGATTGTTGAATATTGTTATCATTACCTTCTTCTTCTAACCAAATATGCCCCGTGTAAAATAAATACAGTTTACCTTCGTGACTGACCGCAGAACCTGAGAAACAACCATCTCTGTCATACTCTTCACTTGGTGCAAGTGCTATCGGTTGGTGCTGCCAATGTACCATATCAGTACTTGTAGAATGACCCCAATGCATTGGCCCCCACATTGAACTGTATGGGTGATGTTGATAAAAAGCATGGTATAGACCTTGATGATAAATCAAGCCGTTAGGGTCGTTCATCCAACCTGCTTGAGGTGCTAAATGGTAGTGCGGATAAAATTGGGTATTTATCAATTTTGCATTATTTTCAATGAATTGATTTGCTTTTTTGATGTTTTTTTCCATGATGGCTCCTCAATCTTTTTCGTGAACAAATCGGAAATGGATAAACGGGGATCGATAATACGTGCGTTTTGTAGACGATCTCTTTATACTCTTAATGTTAACGTTAACAATGAAAGTTTACTAGCTTAAATTTTTTTGATTTAGAAATTAAGGGGAAAAAAATGAAAATCTGGGCACTGGGTGATGCAGTTGTTGATTTGATCCCATTAGATAATATGCAATATCAAGCTTGTGCAGGCGGTGCGCCTGTAAATGTCGCGGCTGGTGTTGCTCGGCTCGGCTGCCAAAGTGGATTTATCGGTAGGGTCGGTGAAGATGCATTTGGCCATTTTATGCAAAAAAGCTTATTTGACCTTGGCGTTGATACGCAATCAGTGGAGTTTGATGAACATTATCGAACTAGCACAGTATTAGTCTCGTTGCATGAAAATGGTGAGCGAGAATTTGCTTTTTTAGTTTCCCCTTCAGCTGATCAATTTTTAAGTTCTAGAAATTTACCTAAATTTGGTCGAGATATTTTGCATTTTTGTTCGTTAGCGCTTGTGCACCCAATTTGCCGAGCTTCGCTAACGGAAGGTGTAATTCAAATCAAGCAAGCGGGGGGGTTGTTAAGCTTTGATGTGAATATTCGCCCACAAATGTGGGAAGACCATGAGGAAATGCGCCAAGTTGTTGATACCTTTGCGAGACAAGCGGATATTTTAAAGCTTTCTGATGATGAATTACTTTGGTTAACAGGTGAAAGCTCATTTGATAAAGCCATTGAGAAATTACAAGATTATCCAGCGCAGTTAAAAGTTGTTACTCAAGGCTCACAAGGGTGCTATGTCGTGACGCATGAGTTCCACATGGCGGTTAGTGCTTATTTGGTTGAAAGTGTTGATACGACTGGAGCAGGGGATGCATTTATGGCTGGCTTACTTGCTGCGATTGAAAAATTTGGCATGGTAAATACGAAAGAAGAATTGATGACAATTATTTCTCAGGCTGCGGCGTGTGGGGCATTAGCTACAACCAAAAAAGGCGCGATTGCAGCAGCACCAACTCCACAAGAACTTGTTGAGTTCTTGCAGCTTCAGCCACCACTACATCAAAAAACGGTATTTTAATGCAAAGAATTCGCGTGCAAATAATAAGTGGTTGGGTCTGCCGCTTTTTATTTGCACATAATCTGGAATGAATCGATATAGAATGGGGGGCAGCGACATTTGATTTTCTTAAAATTGGCGTATGATGTGATGCTAATTTTACTTTATTAGACTTTCTTGTAGGTTAGATTATGTTTCTGCGTTCAGGAGTGGCTTTAGCTATTTTTTCCTATATTTTATGGGGGATAACGCCTTTATTCTATCGTTTACTCCCTGAGGCTGAGCCGCTAGAGCTTCTCGCAGAGCGCCTTATTTGGTCTATACCATTATTGTTTTTAATCCGCTTAGTCATTAAAAATAAATCAACGTGGAAACAAATTTGGGCGGATAAAAAATCAATCATTCTTTGTCTTTTTAGTTCGTCTGTAATGGCTATTTCATGGACGACATTCACATATGCACTGACTCATGGACAAGTGCTAGCCGCAAGTTTAGGTTATTTCATTAACCCATTATTTTCTATTTTATTGGGGGTTGTTTTTTTACGTGAAAGGTTAGTTTTTGCGGAAAAAATGGCCGTCACATTTATTTTGGCTGGGGTGGGGTATCAAATCTGGCAGTATGGTGAATTCCCAATTTTAGCATTAGTGATGGGAAGCGCCTTTGCTGTATATGGATTGATCCGTAAGTTTATTCGGTTTGATGTTATTAGCTCATTGTTTTTAGAAGCATTATGGTTGTTACCTGTCGCAGTGGGGATTACTTGGTGGTTATCGTCAAAAGGGTTGAGCGCAGTGGAGGCGGGGGATTGGCAGCTTCGCGCTTTGTACATGCTAGCAGCGCCAGTGACGATTATTCCATTACTCTTCTTTACCGCAGCGATTAAGCGGACATCACTTACAGTTATTGGTCTGGCTCAGTATATAGAGCCAACAATTCAATTTTTACTCGCCGTATTCTTATTTAATGAGTTATTTGATTGGGTCAAAGGAATTAGTTTTTCATTAATCTGGATTGGTTTGCTATTTTGTATTTTGGCGTTATTGCATAAGCAATATACTCAGTTTTCCCAGAAAGAGCCTTTTATTACAGGGCGGGATGAAACTCCTCAGAATTAGAAAATATTTCATTTAATTTCAAAACGCTATGTATTTTATCATGGCCTTTTTATTTCCCGAATAGCAAAGGCAAACGTTTGCGTATATAATCTTCAGCACTATTTTCGCATAGAAGGTCATCAATCATGGAACAGCTAGGAACCGCACTTTGTGCATCTGCAACGAAAGTTATGTTACTGGGCGCGGGAGAGCTAGGTAAGGAAGTTGCCATTGAATGCCAACGCTTAGGAATCGAGGTGATTGCGGTAGACCGCTATGAAAATGCACCTGCTATGCACATTGCTCATCGCAGCTATACCATAAATATGTTGGATAGCGAGGCATTGAAGCAACTCGTTGCCTTGGAAAAACCTGACTTTATTGTGCCTGAAATTGAAGCGATAGCGACAAAAACATTAGTTGAATTAGAAGATGCTGGGCAAAAGGTTGTGCCCTCAGCTAAAGCTGTTTTTTTAACAATGGACAGGGAAGGTATCCGTCGCCTTGCAGCTGAAACATTAGGTTTACCAACATCTGAATATCATTTCGTCGAAAATAAACCTGATTTTATTGAAGCTGCTGAAAAAATTGGTTTCCCATGTATCGTAAAGCCCGTCATGAGTTCATCAGGAAAAGGGCAAAGTGTTATTCGTTCAAATGCGGATTTAGAAAAAGCGTGGAATTATTCTCAAGAAGGGGGCCGTACAGGACAAGGCCGAGTTATTGTTGAGAAAATGGTTAACTTTGATTTCGAAATAACACTGTTAACGGTTAGTGCTGTCGATGGGATTCATTTTTGTGCTCCTGTAGGGCATCGCCAAGAAAAAGGTGATTACCGTGAATCTTGGCAGCCACAAATGATGAGCGAGAAAGCCTTGAGAAAGGCTCAAGATGTTGCAGCGAAAATTGTATCTGCGCTAGGGGGCTACGGCTTATTTGGGGTTGAATTATTTGTGTGTGGTGATGACATCATTTTTAATGAAGTTTCTCCACGCCCCCATGATACAGGAATGGTAACGCTGATTTCGCAAAACCTTTCTGAATTTGCTTTACATGTACGTGCATTCTTAGGTTTTCCAATTGGTCGAATTCGCCAATATGGGCCAAGTGCTTCAGCTGTTATTCTTCCTGAGCTTCACAGCCGAAATGTGGTGTTTTCTAATATTAAAGATGCACTAGGCTCTGATATTCAATTGCGTTTGTTTGGTAAACCTGAAATTGCAGGGACTCGGCGTTTAGGTGTTGCATTAGCCACTGCTGATTCGATTGAAACTGCGCTGGAAATGGCAAAAAAAGTGGCAGTGACAGTGACGGTATCTGGTTAGTTTTTCAGTATGAAAAAAGGGAATAGTTTCCTATTCCCTTTTCTTTCTGCTTATCTTTAATAAGAGTAATTTCTTCTATTGATCATCTTATTTACAGATGGCGCTTAATGCCCTTACAGGTGAGTCTTCTGTTACTGCAATCGATTCAAGTCCTGTATAGTTGATTGAACATTGGCCTGATTTATTACCCCATTTAATATCAATGCGGCCTGAGTCTGGTAATCCACTCATATAAAGCTGGCTATTAGAGCCTACAATCCCAGTATTGATATCCGCATCATTTTTATCATTAGAAACCAGAGTTGCGATTGCACCAAATGGTGGCATTTTACCTTCATGGCTGAGGTTAATAATGACCTGATAACCGATTTTTGTTTTAAATTGACGTTTAATGACCGCGCCTTCAGTAGGGTATACCATCATTGAAGTATCTTTAAAGGTCACATCATCAGGTAATGTATTTACGTTAACTGAGATTTGGTTTGCAGTATTACTCGATAACTGTGGAATAATAGCATTACCAAAGTAGTCAAACTTAGCACCTGAAGATAACGCAGTTCCCCTTGAACCATCGGCTGTAACAATCGCAATCGTATCCCCCATATTTGGTGATAATGAGATACCATTTGAGTGAGCGACAATTCCACCACTTAAACCCGTATTAATTGAACGGTTTGAGTCAGAATAGCTATAGCCAGCTGATACTGTTGAGGTATCGGCTGAGTAGGTCGCATTCAAACTCCCCCCATAATTATGATTGTTGTTGTCGTAGTTTTGGTATAAACCATAACTTAATTTACTATTTAGGGTGTTACCCGTTAAACCTGCTTGGTGTCTTGTATTACCGTGATTATCATGAGTTATACCATAACGTGCACTCATAGCCTGAGCCATTTCGCTATTGCTTAACATACTCATAGGGACGGAGATATCAAAAGTAATTACACGGTTTTGAGGCCATGACTTATTCTCATTCTTAACACGGTCAATAGTATAACCGATGCTGTAAGAGATCCCTTCAAAGTTGTTATTGTAACTCAAGCCTAATGTAGTGTTAGAACGCTGGTTCCCCCAGTACGAATTTTTTGCTGCTCTAAGTGAAAGGGAACCATAAGAGTCAAATGATTGGTTAATTGATGTTTGGAAACTATAGCGCTCCCTCGAGCCAGTCCATGGTGCTAAACCATCTTTAATGTCATAGCCTGAAATATTATAGTCAGCAAAGGAATAGAAGTTTTCCGACGTAAAACGTAACGCTGTTAAGTCAAATGATGTTCCTGTGGAGAGCATACTTTTTGAATAACGGACGCGGTAAGATTGGCCTTTAAGATTTTTGTTTGAAAAACGCGCATCTGAGTGAGTAACGTCACCGGATAATGCACCTAAAACGCCCAAAGATAGTCCTATCCCGCCAACAAATGAATTATAACCATTAGCAACTAATACACCACCGTAGGTGGTAATATTATGCGGCAAACCGATACTAAATGAACCTAAAGTGAATGTTTTCTTTGCTGAATCAACGGAGATCCCACCATTATAGCGTCCCGCTGCGATTTCATAGTTATAAGATCCTGGACGCTCCATAATTGGCAGTGATGAATATGCTTGTGTGAAAACAGTTTGTTTACCATTTTCCTCTTCAACTGTGATTTCCATATCCCCAGCTAAACCACTGGCAGGAATATCACGAATAACAAAGCGTCCCGGTGCAACAAAGGTCTGATATACAACACTACCATTCTGACGAACGGTCACTGTTGCATTAGAATTCGCAAAACCTTCAACAAGAGGGGCGAAACCTTGTAGACTATTTGGAGAAAGTCTTGGATTTGATTTTAAGCTTGCCCCTTTCATTGGAATGGCATCAAAAATATTTCCATCCGTTGAAACTTCACCAGCTCTTAACGTTGATTTAATTGCATTAATTGTTCGGTAAACATTTGTATTTGAAAAATCAGAGTTACTTGAGCTTGGCCCATTACTCATTTTATTTTGGTTATATAAGTAATTAGTTCTAAAGCGCCATGGACCAATATTGATCCCTGGGTTTAAATTGAGGAAAAATGAGTCTGACGTTGATGTTTTTGAGCCATTCTTACCTAGCTGACGATTTTGGTTATAGTTCATCACATAATTCATGACGAGTGCAGTTACACCATCATCACGTAGCTCAGGTGGAACATAACCAGAATAGTTTGGAACTAAAGCAATTTGTGGAATTGATAGACTAACCGTTAATATTTGCGGGTCGAATGTTGCCGTAGCATCTGTAATATAGTCAGATAAATTGGTAATTACTGCATCATCTGCGAGTGATTTAAATTTAGGCAAGACAGTGGTGTTCACACCAAAAGTTCTTAATTGAGCAACTGTAAAAGTGGGTACAACATTCCCATTTGATTGTTTTTCAAAAAGAATATGGTGCTCACCAGCAGACAGCATGTTAACTCTAATTGCAACATCATAAGTGCCAGGTGTTAGAGTGTTATTACTAGCAAAGTCATTTAAATCGATTTGTGATACGTCGATTCCACTACCATGCATTAATAAACCTGGGTCGAAATAGGATTCGGCATGTGCAAAAGATGGGGTCATTGCATAGCAACATGCAAAAACCTCTAATGCGATTATTTTTATTTTTATCCCTTTCACAACATCACCATTCTTCGTTTAGTTAATCAAGTTCCAAAAAAAGATTAATTTGATGATTCTTTATCAAGCCCCATCAAATACTCATTTGTAAATCGCCACTCAATTTTTCCAGTATTATTGTTCGGTAGCGTAATTTCTTTTGTTGAAAATGGGGGCAGTGTTATTTCTCTGTCGCCATTTTTAATGTTTGTACCTGCAACCTTTAAATACTCAAATGTAAAATAAAAAGGCGTCGGGTTTTCTAGTATCAATACATTATTTTTTCTTGTGACTTTGATATCTTTTGCTAACTTATCAGTTTTTAAGTCTTCAATCTTTTTAGGGCGGTAAAGCAATTTAAAATAGAAATTAGGTATGATATTTAACTGAACACTATTTTCTTTTTTGTTTTTATCTTCGCTGGGAATGCCTCTAATACCTATCCAAAAAATACTTTCTCTATCATCAGGGAGAGCCTTGTTGTTAACTTTGTTTCCTGTTCGGCGTATATTCCAAGATGTTTGTGTGTTTGCTTCCAGCATTTTTAATGGCGGCAAAATAACAAAAGGTACTATTTCGGATGCTTTATTTTCCTTAGGTAGTAATGATTCATGGTCAGTATTTGCTATCCAAGATTCCATTAGATAACTATTGTTGTTTCCATTTTTCAAATCAACACTAATCCCACCAGAATCACTTTCTTTATAGACATAGCGTTGAAGCGTAAAATCAAATCCTGTTGTATTATCTGCTAGTGTGGTATTTGAAAAGCATAAACCTAATAAAAAAAACGAAAGAAATTTATTTTTGAGCATTTTTAGTACCGTTCAAAGTTATTGGGGTGGTTTTTGTTTCTCCACCATAATCATTAATGATACTCCATTCTATTTTTGATACTTTTTTGGTTGTTTTTATGTCAAAAGTAGAAAATGGTGGAACCATTGGCGCCCGGTCGCTGTTATAAGGCACTCCATCAATCCTTATATTTACTAAGGTGTAATAATAAGGTGACGGGTTTTTTATCGTAATGATGTTGTTAGCCTGTGTTGCTGTCAGTTTGTCAATATATTCATTGACATGCCCTTGAATTCCATTTGGGCGATAAAACATTTTTATGACTATTTTTGTGGATAAATTAAATGTTGTACCAACTTGGTTACTATTATCATTACTATTTTTTTGTTTTGTCTCAGGAATAAAATTAACCATAAGATAAAACAAAGATTCTCTATCGTTTGGTAAGTTACCTAATGATTGAGGAATAATTTTCAGTGCGTTATTTGATTTTTCTTTTAAGGTTACAATTGGCGGTATAACCGTAAAGTTCTCACTTGTTGCACTTTCTGTTTCGATATTGGTAAAGATTAAACTTTGGACTAGATATTTTTTATCCGCAGTATTATTCGCTGTAATACTTTGACTTTTGTCGTCTTGTTTAAAAATCACTCTTGAATGGTCAAGAGAAACTGCTGCAAAAGTGCTCTGTGAGGCTAATAAAGTTATCAATAAAGACTTAATAAACTTTTTCATATTCATTTCCACTGTATATTATTAATCGGTGTAATATCCAATAGTTAATTTAGCAGAAAAATCACCATCATTTGGTTCACAATCAGCTTCTGCACAACGCAATCTTGCTTCGATCATTTTTATATCACTTGTGCCTTGTATATTGTCCCAAAGTACTGAAGCTGCGCTTGGCTTTATTGAGCTACTCTCATTGACACTGACTACTCGATTGTTATCAAGTAACTGAACACCAATGACATCATTTGGGTTATCATTGAAAATGTTATTGCGTCCAGCTAAAGTGTTTCCTGATGCAATATAGACAATCGCTGTATTTTGATCTGCAGTTGTGCAGTTTTTCAAACCAATGGGAAATTGTTTAACGACATTATCACTTTTTATGTCGCTAGTTGTGGTAATTCCAGATTGGTTACCGAATATAATTTCATTCGGGACATCTATTTCACACGTTTTTGATAAAAATAAAACAGAAAAATCATAGCGAACTGAATTACCATCATCTGCTGTAGACAGCGAAGATGCGGACATGATTAAAAAAGTCAGTAATGCCTGTTTTATTTTTTTCATGAACCTCAATCCTGATAATATTCAAAAGTGACCGCTGCATTTGAATCGCCTGGTGTTACATCACTATCTCGTTTAACAAGGCTAACTCTGTAATTAATTTCTATTGAATCGTTAGTTGTTGATGGAAACGTTGTAATGCTTTCATCATTAATCTGCTGACAATTTTGGTTGTTTTTATCGCAGGATTCAAGTAGAAAACCCGTTTTAGTTGTATCATTTAATCCAAAAAAAACGCCATTATCAAATTTAGTGGATGCTGCTGATTTAGATTTAATTTTAACAGTTCGTTCTGTTCCCGCAGGAAAATTTTTACACGCAATAGTATATGAAAAGCTTTCGGTACGAATAGGCTGTTTAATTGGCTTGCTATTAACATCTGATGCTACCAATATGCCGCTTTTATTAAAATCAATGTTTTTATCTAAATCGTTGTTATCATCAAATTCACAAGTCCCTTTGATAATTTTTGTTTTGAATTGAATTTGGCCATTTTGAGCTAAAAGTTGGCTAGAAAATACAGTAATACCCAAAACAAGTACTATTTTACTGAACAGTTCCATGGAACTCATCATATCCTCCAAGGTCATTAATGATAGCCCATTTGACAGAACCATTTTTATTTTGACTCGAGTAGTTCATTTCAGCAAAAGGTGCAATGACGTTATTTTGCTTATTTAGTTTTATAATTTTGTTATTAACATACAGGCCTGCTAAGTTAATATAATAAGGGGAGTCATTAACTAGCTTGACACCATTTGCTGTGCTCATTGTTTTTACACTACTAAAGGCGACAGATTGCTCCATAGAAAGATTGGCTGGGCGGTAGAAAATTTTAACCACATTTTCTAACCCTACTTTTACACCATCACTACCTTTATCTGACTCAGGTACATTTCTTGAGTGGAAATAGTACATAGACTCCCTATCTTTAGGGAATTTACTTGGTATCGCTTTTATTTTAATAATATTTTGTTGTTTAGGTGCGAGCTTAAAAATAGTTGGCGTTACAACAAAATAACCCTCTAATGCGGTTTTACTACTGAGCTGTTGTGTAATGAAGTTTGCAACTAAGTAAGACTTGTCATCTTCATTTCGAGCTGTTATTGAAGACGTATTGGTTTTTTCCTCAATGACAATACGTGTTTGGCTTAACCCAACACCAGCTTGAGATGCAAATGAAAAAGTCATTAATATAAAAGCTAAGGATTTTAATTTTATCATTTTTTATTTCCTTTATTGCAGGCAGTAAATTAATACTGCCTGCTCAACTAGCTAATTAACTAAAAGTAGTTATTAGTCGTATGCAACGCTGAACGTTACTGGAACATTTAATTGCTGTGCAGTAGCCTCAGTAGTTGTTGCGTACAGGCTTGCAATCATTGGAACGACGATGTCGCCAGTGCCGGTAATTTTCAGATCAGCGATTTCAGTTGCTTCATTCGGTGTCAGGTCAACTTTAGTGCCTTTAACTGCTTCTGCTTGTAATTTAACACCGATTTGTGATGCTTGAGCATCAGCAAACATATCAGAGTGACCCGTTAATACTTCACCAGAAGCTTGGATTGCGATAGAACCAGTTTGCTGATTGGTGCTGTCGTCGTAAGGTTTAGTACAGTTATTTAATACTAAAGAGAAGTTTTCACTTGAGATTGCAGCTGCAGTGCTCAGACCTTTAGTTTTATGTGTACCTAAGCTAATTAAATCTTTTGAAACACTAACGTCACAAGTTTCTGCAACTAAACGTGCGTTAAAGTTAACAGTTGCATCTTTAGCCGCGAAAGCTTGTGAAGAAAGAGCAACAACAGCTAAAGTACCGATGAAAGCAAGTTTATTTAATTTCATAATAATCATTCCTAAGTATGTGAGAGAACTAATCTTAATTTTTAAGGTTTATATCTTTTTTTTCATGCTATATATTAAGTTTTAATTAGTATTTTCAGAGTTTGAAAATTTATTATTTTATTGAAATAGGATAGAGGTAAATAATCTAGGTTATTTATTCTTTATTTATTTATAAAATAATTTTTTTATTAAAAACTTAATTTTTTGAATTTGGTCTGGCTATTTGCAAACTCTCGTTCGCTGTGTTCGTGAATAATATTAGTTGTACTCATATAAGTTGTCAAACTAGTGAAAAATAATTTTATTATACATTTTAATAGTTTTCAAAGTGTTATTTTCCATTAATATCAATGTATTGCGTTTTTTTTGTGTTCCTATTGTTAAACTTTTCTGATGTATTCAGTTTTTTATTCTGATTAATATCATAAATGGCTGCATATAAAGTTAAATGTACTAACATTAATACTTATTCATGTTTTGTCTCTGTTTTTAACACTTGAGGTGGGTATTGAGGGCAAATGTTACGAATAAATAATAGGTGTGAGTAAAATACGTATAAATGAGGTGTTTTTAATATATTTATTAATATTATTGACTTTTTAACTCTGAAGTCTATTTAGATTTGTCGTTATTTAAGTTTAAATACTTAGGATGATTCTTAATTAAAATTGAAATTTGGTTGAGAATAATTTAATAATATTCCTAAGACAATTCTTATTCAATGCCAATATTTCTTTTTTTTCTTAGTTTCATTAGAGGCGCTCTTCTGTATATTGGTACTTTCATTTAAATAAAAGAAAGGTATATCATGAGCCAACTTACCATTCCTGATGTTGCTTTAGTTGATAACAGCGAACAACGAACTCCCCTCGTCTTAGTATTAGATTGTTCAGGTAGTATGCACGGTGAGCCGATTAACGAACTAAATGCTGGCCTGCAACTGCTCGAAAAAGAACTCAAAAACGATGTTATTGCCGCCAAGCGTGTACGGATACTGGTCATTCAATATGGTGGAAATGACCAATGCTCTCTTATTGGCGACTGGTGTGATGCTATGGATTTTACCGCCCCTATATTAGAAGCAAACGGTACGACCCCTACAGGGCAAGCGGTCATGGTTGCATTAGATGAAATTGAAGCTGAAAAACAACGTTTCCGCCAAGCTGGTGTGGCTTATACACGACCTTGGTTATTTTTAATGTCAGATGGGGCTCCGACAGATTTATGGGAAGAATCAGCTCAAGTTTGCCGTCAGGCGCAAAAAGATCAAAAAGTGGCGATGTTCCCTATTATGGTTGATGGGGCAAGTGCACAAGTTATGGGCGAATTTAGTATTGCAGGCCTAAATGGCGTGAAAAAGTTGCAAGGATTGCAATTTAAAGAACTGTTTTTATGGTTAAGTGCCAGTATGCAAGTGGTTTCCCAATCGACACCTGGTGGTCAAGCACAACTTCCTTCAACAGATAGCTGGTCAACAGTGTCGGTGTAATCTATGAGCTGGTCAATTTATTGCGCATCAGTTCAAGGGCGCTCTCATCAGGAAAATAATCAGCCTTGCCAAGACGCTTGGTCTGTAGAACATACTACAAATGGCTTAGCGGCTTGTGTGTGCGATGGTGCAGGCTCTGCTCGTTATAGCGATGTAGGCTCACGTTATGTTTCAAGGTTATTTGTTCAGCGGGTATCTGAATTTGGTGATGTTGACTATTTAACTATAGAAGAAATACGACCTGTTATTTTTCGCACACTGAGTACTATTCGCGAACAACTGCTTTCCCTTGCAAATGATAAGCAGGGGGAATTAAAGGATTTTGCGTGTACGCTCGTTGCTGCATGGGTTGGCAAACGCCAAGGTTTTCTTTTTCATTTAGGTGATGGCGCGGCCATCGCTTCTTACCAGCAAGATGGCCAGCTAATTGATACAGTTTCGGTGCCTGAAAATGGGGAATATGCTAACCAAACATGGTTTTTAACCTCAAATGATTGGCAGGAACATTTACGCATTACACCTATCACCGAAAAAATAGAGCGGGTCATTTTAATGTCTGATGGCGTACAACCTTTTGCCATGAATAAGAAATGCGATGCCCTCTACCTTCCTTTTATTGAGCCAGTTACTCGATTTTTGCAGCAAAATGATGAGCATACAGGTAGTGAAGCCTTAAAAGGGACACTTGATGATCCTCGAACGTATTCCATTACAGGGGATGATAAAACCTTATTCGTAGCATTTAGGGAAATGTAATGACGGGGGGAAATAAGATAAAACTTGTCGATGGGCAAGGGCAAGTTATCCTGCTGGGTAAATTAATTAAAAGTGGTGGGGCGGGGAGCGTTTACCATATTGCATCAGCGAAGGGGCAAGTTGCTAAGCTTTACCACGACAAAATTGATAAAACGTTATATCGCCGAAAAACATCGGCAATGTTAGCGTTAAAACCAAACTTACCACCGATTACTGACACTGCCATTCCTGTTATTCAACTGGCATGGCCGATTAGCCAACTATTTAACCAGAAGAAACAGTTTGTCGGCTTTACCATGCCTGAGTTGGATGTGAATGCATCCATTGAGCTTGAATATATCTTGCAAGAAAGACAGGCGAGAGCAAATAACTTACCCGTTGGGTTAGGCGCCAAAATCCAACTTGCAACCAATTTAGCCATATTGGTTGACGCCATTCACCAACAAAATCACTTTATTATTGATATGAAACCCGTGAATTTACGTTTTTATCGGGAAAGCTTATATGTATCAATGCTAGATTGCGATGGCTTTAGTATTCAAGGAAAACAAGAACGTTTTGCTGCGGGGCAATTTACGGTCGATTACCTCGCCCCTGAATTCCAAAATGCGAAAAGTGTGCCCCAATCGCAAGAATCCGAGCAAGACCGATTTGCTTTAGCGGTGATTTTATTTCAATTATTGAATTTTGGTATTCATCCATTCTCTGGTCGCCCTTTACATAACCAAGTACCAAATGATTTACCTAGCCGAATTGCAGGGAAATATTATGCGTATGGGGTAAAGGCGCATCAAGGTATTAGCCCTGTCCCAACCAGCGGGCATACTTTCTTACCCGATGATATTCGACAATTGTTTGATAAAGCGTTTAATGGTGCGCCAGACCAAAGGCCGAGCGCAGCGCAGTGGGTGCAGTGTTTACGCCCTTACGCGTTGCGTAGTCAGAAAAGGATGGTGGTATGCAGCAAAAATAATGAACACCAATATTTTTCTGGGTTGAAATGCGCTGCTTGTGAACGGGTTAAGCAATTAAAAGTTGCCAGCGAAGCGCTGCAAAAAACACGGCAACAGCAAAATATACAGAAAGTGCAGGTTAGAGGGCAAACTCAAACCCGTCGAGTTGTTCGCCCACAACCCATACCACCAATCACCTTTACACCGCCTGCGTGGTTTGCAGCCATCAAAAGGGTGCATATTTACACATTCCTTGCCATCGCTATTCCTTTATTGATGGCATTTATTGTTAGTAGTATTACGCAAAATATGAAACCGGAAACATTATCGCCTACGGCTTTTTATCAATATTGGGCGCAGGAGGCGTTTGAGTCTGATGTGGCGCTGAGTATTATCACGCTGGTTAGCATATTGGGTCTAAGCCTATTTTTCTGGGTGGGGCTCTTTTTACCCATCAAGTCAATTTTGACTAAGAAACCCTAAGGAGGGATGGCGTTGAAAATAAAACTAAGCCCACTCCTTCTGTTACCGTTGGCGTTCTTATTAGCGGTACCTGCGCTGCCTTTTTTCTTTGGCTATGGCGTGTTTATTGCGTTATTCGAACTGGGGGAACTCATTTGGCCAATTGCTTTAAATGTCAGCGATAACTTATTTCTTACCGTGATGTGGTTATTTGGGCTGGTGTTTATTATTGCCTTATCGATAGGTGCAGTTCGCTTTCAAGAGAGGCAGTATTGGGGCGCAGCAGTTATAACGTTGGCGGTATTTAGCATCACTACACTGTTAAATATCCCGTTAAGTGCCGAATCAAACCAACGTTGGCGGGCACAAACACTCATTGAACAGCGTGATTGGCAGCTATTTCAGAATGAACAAAACACCGCAGTGAGTGGTGTGCTATCAGGGATCTTATATAACAATGAAGCTAATATAGAAATTGAAGAACGATACCATGAGTTGCAAGCACGTATTGATAAGATGGATAAACTGGCCGAATTGGCACCACAAAGCGTAGCAATGCGTGAAATCTGGCAACCTTTATTACAAGCGAATACGATGGTGCCAAATGATCAAATTAGCCAGTTAGAAAAGGCGAGCCAATATTTACCGCAAGATGGTGCGCTCGCCTTTGCTGTTGGCTTGCTTAAATTACGCCAAACCGACACAGCGGAAGAGAGCCTGACTTTTTTTATGCGTGCTATTGCAGCACAGCCGAATAACCCCACTTATTGGAAAGGTTTGGGGCTTGCGTATAGTTTAATAAAAAGCCAAGTTGATAATAGCGATGTAAATTTAAAGCACGCATATGCTGCACTTATTTTTGCACAATATCTGAACCTCAGTGATAAATGGTCAGAATCTCCCTCTCAATTATTTGATGCGCAAAGTACCGCAATGTTTGCGAAAGAAATCCAGCACCTTTCTGCCGCTGAACGCCAAAACTTTTTAATCTTACAAGCAAGAAGCAACATACAGGTATTAGATTGGTTTAGAGAACCTGCGGATGAGCAAACACAAATATTAGCAAAACAGCCATTGTCCATTAAAGGGATATATGGAGTTGTTGAGCTATCCACGTACTATGACCTAAGTGATCCTCGTTACCCTGGGAAAATGACGATCAATACAGAGGGAACGGCCATTGTCCCTAGCTCTATTAACGAGGTGCGTTACCCTTCCGTTAAATATGATGTTGATAATGTTTCAGCAATCGTGGCCGTGGATGTGAATGAGGACGGTGCGCCTGGATTTACCTTAATCGACACCACCAGTGGCGTAAAAAAATACGATACCGCAGCTGAATATGCTGTGAGCCAATTACGCTTTACCCCTTCAACGCAACCGGCTCGCCACCTTGTGAGTGTTGGCTTTAAAAGCACAGTGAAAAGCTTAGATGATTACGCGCAAGAAGTCGGGCTTTTAGTGGAAAGTGCCAGTAAGGCTTTAGCAAGGCATAATGAAAAATCATTTGGATATGTGCTTAAAAGGCTCCTGAACTATGTGAATAATACAGTTCCTGCTAAATATACCCGCAGCTCAAGTTCATCTTATGAATATTACCAGCAGCAGCAGGAGATCTCAAAAGAGATACGTGCAACGCTGCTACAAGCAGACAGCCGCACTAAGTCTAATGGTGAGGCGTGGGAAAGTAATACGCTAAGACTTCGCGCTTTATTGTTAAAGCACCCTAATAATATTGAAGTGCTGAGCACAACGGCAAGAATGGAATTAATGCACTTTAATGCCGCGCGAACTTTATTAACTGAAAATAAAGCATCTGCAATAAGAGATGGTTTTGTTGATGATGAGCAGCATTGGCGTGATTTACTGTTGAGTGCGCGGGGGCATTATCTGAAAATAATCACCATTAACCCAAACCGTATTGACGCGTGGTTTGCTTGGGGAGTGACAATGATAGATGAAAACCCTGAGCTGGCAGCAGGTGCATTTGCATTAATGCATTATAATGCGGATAAAAGTGTGGATCAGCGTCTGATGGCGGCGCAATCCCGTTTCTTTTTATTTGGTTTGCCCGATGAAACCAAAGAGCGGGTGAATATTATTAATGCACGTATGGCGCAGTTGTATAGTAAAGGTGAATTGCCCACATCAGCAACGGAGCAGGAGCGCCAAGCATTTGAAGAGCAAAAGGTATTGGCTGAAAACGTAATGCCAGCGGTGATACCATTTGCCTTAACCCCTCGCACTTCGCCTATGCGCAATGAAAACTTAGCTGACCCTGTAGCTGTGAGTGTTGATGCGGCCGCTTTTGGCATCCAAGAAAAGACATTACAACTGCCTGTTATTTCTCAGGAATCGATAGGTAAAATGCAAGGCGAAGCCATTTTGAAAATTGATGTACCAAAAGGGGGCGTGCCAAGCTCAGTGATGTTACAGAAGAGTAGTGGTGTGGATTATTTTGATGATAGCTTAATTTCAGCTGCTTATCAGTGGCGGTTTAATTCAGCATCTCAAAATAAAGTGTTATTAATCCCAGTGATTTTTAACCAACCCAGTGACGCTTCGTTAAATTATCAGCCATAAAGGAATAGGGAATATGATGAACCAATATAAAATGGCAGGGATGCTTGCCATATTTTGCTCAACACCATTATTTGCACAAAATCTTGATCAACAATACAGCTTATGGGTTGATGACCAAAAAAGCCAAATTCGTTGTTTTGAAGCCGAATCATCTTTTCAATATTGCTTACGTGAGTCAGATGATGGCGAGTTAATTGTTGCTGATAAACATAACCAAGAAGTGTATCGAATTTATTATTTTGATAACTGGCCGGACGAAGCCCAAGAAGGGGTCTACCGCATTCGTAAGGGAGATAAAATTGGCTTTGCGGATGCCACGACAGGGAAGGTTGTTATTGAGGCAACCTATGATTGTGCTTACCCTTTTGAAGAGGGAAAGGCTAAAGTTGGCGTAGGGTGTAAGACGCAAACGGATGGCGAACACCGTTGGTGGGTTGGTGGGGATTGGACAACAATTACACGGCCATAGGGGTTCTACGTGCTTGGATACCCTTTTTAAGGGTATTCAAGGCGTTTTTTACGAAGTCTGTGATATTTATTTACAATTAAATCGACTTTAACCATATTATTTATATTACTTAACTTATTGAAAACCAGTTGTTATTGTTATGTAGATCACAGTTTTTACCCTGTTAAACCTTCCTCAAAACCATTCACGGCAAAATTCAAACCGCTTAATTCTGTATGGCACCGCTTAGCGCAACTTTAGTCATTTGCAGAGTGTAATTTCTTACCATAGACACCATGGCAGAGCTCAAATTTTCGATTTAACACAGTTCAACCACTGCCAATTAAAAAAACATCAATGACAAGCAGCGCTACGATGCTGCTAGCGTGATGGCAAATACAAAATCAATGGCATGTTCGTTTTACCTCAGAAGGGTGTTCTATGAACAAAAATGGTATTTTAAAGCACGTTCCGTGGATGATCCT
Source organism: Providencia sp. UF-183 (assembly GCF_058246155.1). Classification (NCBI taxonomy): domain Bacteria; kingdom Pseudomonadati; phylum Pseudomonadota; class Gammaproteobacteria; order Enterobacterales; family Morganellaceae; genus Providencia; species Providencia sp. UF-183. Next base: position 85,130 of record NZ_JBSICD010000001.1, read on the forward strand.
TGGGATTATCGGCGCAATTTGTTTAGGGGTTGTTGCGCTAAGACGCGGCGAGCACATTAGTGCGCTGTGGATAGTCGTCGCATCCGTGGCGGTTTATCTTATTGCTTATCGTTACTACAGCTTATATATCGCGAAAAAAGTGATGAAGCTGGATGAAACTCGTGCAACTCCAGCTGTCATTAATAATGATGGCTTAAACTATGTTCCAACCAATAAAAACGTTCTGTTTGGTCACCACTTTGCGGCAATCGCAGGGGCGGGGCCATTAGTAGGACCTGTACTGGCAGCGCAAGTGGGGTATTTACCCGGTACGCTGTGGTTACTGGCGGGGGTTGTATTAGCCGGTGCGGTGCAAGACTTTATGGTGCTGTTTATTTCATCACGCCGTAATGGGGCATCATTAGGGGAAATCGTTAAAGAAGAGTTGGGCCCAATTCCGGGAACGCTCGCACTCTTTGGCTGTTTCCTGATTATGATCATTATCCTTGCGGTATTAGCACTTATTGTCGTCAAAGCCTTGGCAGAAAGCCCATGGGGTGTATTCACCGTGGTATCAACGGTACCAATTGCCTTGTTTATGGGGATATACATGCGATATCTCCGGCCGGGGCGTGTTGGTGAGGTTTCTGTCATCGGTATCGTGTTGCTGGTAGCATCGATTTGGTTCGGTGGCGTTATCGCTCACGACCCATACTGGGGCCCAGCACTGACATTTAAAGACACCACGATCACTTATGCTCTGGTTGGCTATGCATTTGTTTCTGCACTGTTACCTGTATGGTTGATCTTGGCGCCGCGTGATTATCTGGCAACCTTCTTGAAAATTGGGGTTATCGTTGGGTTAGCGATTGGTATCGTTATCCTGAACCCTGAATTAAAAATGCCTGCAGTAACGCAATTCGTTGATGGCTCAGGTCCAGTTTGGAAAGGCACGCTATTCCCATTCTTGTTCATTACCATTGCATGTGGTGCGGTTTCGGGTTTCCACGCTTTAATTTCTTCGGGAACAACTCCGAAATTGTTAGCAAACGAAAAAGATGCACGTTACATCGGTTACGGTGCAATGTTAATGGAATCTTTCGTTGCGATTATGGCGCTGGTTGCTGCATCCATTATCGAGCCGGGCTTGTACTTCGCGATGAATACCCCGCCAGCGGCGTTAGGTATTACAATGCCTAACTTGCATGAGCTAGGTGGCCCAGATGGTGCGGCTATCATGGCTCAACTGAAAGATGTTTCTGTTCACGCAGCGGCAACGGTCAGCTCATGGGGCTTCGTAATTTCACCTGAACAAATCATGCAAACGGCGAAAGACATCGGTGAACCGTCTGTTCTAAACCGTGCGGGTGGTGCGCCAACATTAGCAGTTGGTATCGCATTCGTATTCCACGAAATCATGCCTGCGGCAAATATGGGCTTCTGGTATCACTTTGGTATTCTGTTTGAAGCACTATTTATCTTAACCGCATTGGATGCAGGAACTCGTTCTGGCCGCTTTATGCTGCAAGACTTGCTGGGTAACTTCGTTCCATTCTTGAAGAAAACGGATTCATTAGTTGCGGGGATTATTGGTACGGCAGGTTGTGTCGGTTTATGGGGTTACTTACTGTATCAAGGCGTGGTTGACCCACTGGGCGGCGTTAAGAGCCTATGGCCACTGTTCGGTATCTCGAACCAAATGTTAGCCGCAGTTGCGTTAATCTTAAGTACAGTTGTCCTGATTAAGATGAAACGTAGCAAATACATCATGGTCACCGTGTTACCTGCAGTATGGTTATTGATTTGTACCACTTGGGCGTTAGGACTGAAATTATTCAGTGATAACCCGCAGCTTGAAGGCTTCCTGTACTTAGCGAAATCTTATAAAGAGAAGATTGCGGCAGGCGGTGCTGAGCTGACAGCGCAAGAAATCACTAACATGAATCACATTATCATCAACAACTACACCAATGCGGGTCTGAGTATCCTATTCTTAGTGGTTGTCTACGGTATCATTTTCTATGGTATCCGTGTGGGAATGAAAGCATACAAAAATCCAGAACGTACAGACAAAGAAACACCGTATGTGCCTGTACCGAAAGAGGGCGTGAAAGTTTCATCTTCACATTAGTGACCATTCGACACCATCGAGCCGCTAAGGTGGCTCGGTAACTGAACGGTAGCCCTACATTGTGTGCGCATGATGTAGGGCATTTGTATTTGGAGAGGCAGATGTTTGGTAATCTTGGAAAAACAGGCAAATACTTAGGGCAAGCAGCGCGTATGCTGATTGGCATTCCTGATTATGATACTTATGTCCAACACATGAGTGATAACCACCCTGATAAGCCCGTCATGACTTACAAAGAATTTTTTCGTGAAAGGCAAGATGCGCGATATGGTGGAAGTGGAAAAGGCGGGTTCCGCTGCTGTTAACGATGATTGCAGTAAAACAATGGTGCAAAGAGGATAATAATGAAACCAATTAATGTCACAATCCTAACCGGTTTTCTTGGTGCAGGTAAAACAACGCTCCTTAGCCATATTCTTCATGCAGAACATGGACATAAAATTGCAGTCATTGAAAATGAATTTGGTGAGGTTCCCATTGATAACGCCATTATTGGTGACAGAGCCACACAAATCACCACGTTGAGCAACGGGTGCATCTGTTGTTCGCGTTCCGCTGAATTAGAAAATGCGTTATTAGACTTATTAGATGGCCTCGACAGTGGCAAATTGGATTTTGACCGTTTAGTGATTGAATGCACTGGAATGGCAGACCCCGGCCCTATCACGCAAACATTTTTCTCCCATGATGTGTTATGCGAACGGTTTTTATTGGATGGCATCATTACGCTGGTGGATGCGGTTCATGCTGAAAAACAATTGAATGATTTTGCGATTGCTCAAGCACAAATCGGCTATGCAGACCGAATTTTATTAACAAAAACTGACATCAACCCAGATAACGACGCCCTGTTAGAACGATTGCAACGTATTAATGCCAGAGCGCCAATTTATCCGGTTATTCATGGCGATATTAACTTACAGCTTTTATTAGACATCGAAGGTTTTTTATTAGATTCACAACTGAAGGTGAATAAACCGACTTTCCGCTTTGCACCAAAACAGCAAAATGAAGTGGAGTCTATTGTTGTGGAGTTTGATTACCCTGTTGAATTAATGGAAGTTTCACAGGTAATGGAAGATTTACTGCTCGGTTTTGCTGATAATTTATTGCGTTACAAAGGCATTTTATCCATCAAAGATGAACCAAAACGTTTGTTATTCCAAGGGGTTCAACGCCTTTACAGTGCTGATTGGGATACGGATTGGCAAGACGGCGAAACCCGCCGCAGCGTATTAGTGTTTATCGGCGTGAAACTACCCGAAGAGATTATTCGCGAAAAATTCGCAGCCTTAGAAGTGAAATAGGTAGTCATTTAAAAGAGACAAGCCCTAGTCACATACACAAGGCAAGTATGTGACTAGGGTCGGCAAGTGTAGCCAACAACGCTACGTCGTTAAGGGCGAAGAATTAACGTGCTTTTGACGCCATAATCTCAATAATCTGTACATCTGTATGCCTCATCGACCCTGCGGCCAATGAACACAAATTGGCAATCGACTGGTCAACATCATCTGACACAATACCGTCCGAGCCTCTCACACAGCTATTATCTAAAGCCATCAGTACCGCTTTATAAGCCGCACTGGCGCTGGTGGAGACTTTCATCGCACAACTGTTTGATGCACCGTCACAAATCATCCCACTGACATCGCCAATCATACTGGAAATCGCCATTGCAACCACTTCATAGCGTGACTCCAATAACCATGCAATCCCTGCGGCGGCGCCCATCGCGGCGGTGGTTGCAGCACACAGCGCAGATAGTGCAGGTAATTGATTATGAATATAAATCGCCATTAGGTGGGATAACATCAATGCGCGAGCTAGTTGTTCTTCAGAGGATTGCAGGTAATCCGCCGTCACGACAACAGGCATGGTTGCGGCGATACCTTGGTTGCCAGAACCTGAGTTGCTCATCGCGGGTAAAACGGCCCCTCCCATACGAGCATCGGATGCGGCAGAGGTGCGGATCATAATTTCGGACATTAAGTCTTTCGATAATAAACCGCGGTCGCGCTGAGTTTGCAATGTTTTCCCGATATGTAAGCCATACACATTGCGCAAGCCTTCTTGGGAAAGGGCTTCATTTAGCTGGGCAGCTTCTAAAATAAAACGAATATCGCCTAATGGGGCTTCTGTCGCAAATTGGTAGACAGCCTTTGCGGTAACGGGGGGCAAGGGAATATCCGCAGCGCAATCAACGGGAGTATCGTCTAGAGATTTTCTTGATAAGGTATCAAACACCGTTTCATTATTATGAATTATCTTCACAATATTGGTGTGTGAACCTGTGATGATCACTGTCGCTGAACCTGTTTGGGTATATACCGTTGCTTCGGAATAGATAACGTCTTCGCAAGGGTGTTTGATATCAACAGTTACTAGGCCTTGCGCTAGCATTGTTTTACTCAAAGCAATCGCGTCAGTTGAAGCAGATTTAAGTACCTCTAAACCCGCATCCGCATCGCCGCCAACCGCACCTAAAGCGGCAGCGATAGGTAACCCTACCATGCCTGTACCCGGCACCGTGACACCCATACCATTTTTCATCAGGTTAGGAGAGACAAAGGCACAAACGCGCGTGACGTCACCGTCAAGGAAGGACGCTGCTTTTGCTGCTGCGTAAGCCAATGAAATCGGCTCGGTACAACCTAAAGCTGGCTTAACTTCTTGTTTTACCGCATTGATAAAATATTGCCAAAGTAATGGTTGTGATTGCGCATGCATGGCAGGTCCCCTTAATGAAATCTTTTTTGATTTTATTATTTTAAACAACCCGTTGGAGAAAAACTTCACTAAGTTTGGGGATATACTTGTGCGAGAGAGAAAAAAAATCTCCAAAACTGGAGATAAAAATAAAATATTTTCGAGTTTGCGCTTCGTCACAAAAATCCTGCCTATAAAATAGCGCAGGACATTGTGATTGTTTTACGGGTTAGCTTTCCACATCGAGGCGTTTACTTTGCCATTTCCGTGAGCGCCAGCGCCATGCATTAGTCAAGCCGCGCAACCATTCATCGGCGAAGAAACCGAGCCAAATTCCCAGCAAGCCCATTTCCATTTTGATCCCTAAGAAATAGCCGAGGGGGATCGCCACGCCCCACATAAAGATAATAGCGGTGCATAATGGGAAGCGGGCATCTCCAGATGCACGTAACGCATTCACCATCACAATATTAATGGTACGCCCTGGCTCTAAAAATACCGAGAGTAAAAAGAGCGGTAATAAAAGCTCGATAATACCGTGGTCATCAGTGATGTTGTTAAGGATAGGGTCACGAAGCAACCAGAAAGCAATAACGACACCGATAGTGACATAAAAGCCCATTTTTAAGCTTTTAATTCCGCGAATATAGGCATCTTGGAAGCGTTTCGCACCAACCAAATGGCCAACCATGATCTCATTACCAATACTGACGGAAATACCGAATAACATAATAAAGAGTGATAATTGGAAATACAGGGTTTGTGCCGCAAGAGCTGTTTCGCCCATTAAACCAATAAAGGCAGATGCCGTCATAAAGTGTAAAATCCACACCAAGTTTTCCCCCGCAGAAGGTAAACCAATGTGTAAAATTTTACCGAGCATTTTACGTGACCAATGAATTAACATCATTGGGACAAACTTAATACGTAACCCGTAGAATAATAAGCAGAAAAGCAAAATTACAGCGACGACACGCCCAACGACAGTAGACCAAGCCACACCCTCTAAACCATATTGTGGCAACCCGAAGAAACCATAAAGTACAATGATATTGCCGACAACAGTAATCAGGTTGGCAATCAATGTTACCCACATGGCGGGTTGTGCTTTGCCATAAACCCGTAAGCAAGCCGCTAAAATAATGGAAATTGCTTCAGGAATTAAACAAATACCTAGAATACGTAAATAAGTATAACCATCCGCCATTAAATGGGATGGCATATTCATGATTTTTAGAATGGTATAGCCAAAGAATACCGCGACCAATGCACTGGAAAAACCAAGAATAAAGTTAAAGGCAATAGAGATATGAATCGCTTGGCTGGCTTTTTCACGGCGGCCTGCCCCTAAATATTGTGCGATAACAACACTGCATCCCACACTGATAAAGTTAAAAATAGTAATAAAAAGATCAAAAACTTGGTTGCCCACCCCCATCGCAGCAAGGTAAGCCGTCGATACATGGCTAACCATGTAAGTGTTAATTAATAATGTGGCCAAATGCAGAAAAATATCGATAAAAATTGGCCAACTGAGCGAAAAGAGTGACCGCTCAGTCACATCAGACTGATGCATTGAGAACCTTTATATATTTATGAGAATTAAGAATAGTCGCTTGAACTGCGAATTCTACATGGAATTCATTAATGAAAATAGGGTTAAAATGCCCTCAATTTCGTAAAGTGAATGTTTTGTTTACTTTTAATTAATCTGTTAAATTTAATTTCGCTATAAATTATTTAATAAGCAACATCAGAACTGTATAGGAGTAAAAATGACAAAAATTAAAGCAGCAATAGTGGGATACGGGAATATCGGCCGTTATGCACTAGAAGCTGTTCTGGCCGCTGATGATTTTGAGCTTGTCGGAATTGTTCGTCGCAATACACAAGACATCCCTGCTGAACTTGCCTCGTACAAAGTCGTCGATGATATTGAAAAACTAGGGAAAGTGGATGTTGCACTCCTGTGCTCACCAACCCGTGCAATAGGCCCACTTGCGGCAAAAATTCTTGCATTAGGTATTAATACCGTTGATAGCTTTGATGTGCATTCAGATATTGTAGCGCTGAAAAGAAGCCTAAATGATGTTGCAAAACAACATAATAGCGTTGCTGTCGTCTCTGCAGGTTGGGATCCAGGTTCAGATTCTATCATGCGTACTTTAATGCTTGCGATGGCGCCAAAAGGGGTGACTTACACCAATTTTGGGCCAGGTATGAGCATGGGGCACAGTGTTGCGGCAAAAGCAATTGACGGCGTGAAAGATGCGTTATCAGTGACTATTCCATTAGGAACTGGTGTGCACCGTCGTATGGTATATATTGAATTAGATGCGGGGGCAAAATTTGATGATGTTGCTCAAGCGATTAAAGCGGATAGCTATTTTGCCTCTGATGAAACCCACATTCGTCAGGTCGATAGTATTGACGCATTAAAAGATGTTGGGCACGGTGTACACATGACGCACAAAGGTGTGTCGGGTGCGACACATAACCAATTGTTCGAGTATTCAATGCGTATCAATAACCCTGCGTTAACGTCACAATTTATGGTGTCAGCTGCACGCGCTTCAATGAAGCAGGCGGCGGGTGCTTATACAGTGATTGAAATCCCACCAGTGAATTTCCTGCAAGGTGATTTAGACACGTTGATTGCCAAACTCGTCTAATTACGCTTTTATTTGTGGCATGATCCCTTAAGGTCATGCCATCTTGTCGATATTTCTTACACTTTACCTTCGATTTACTTCGCCATTCGGATTTTGGCCATTGTTTATTTCTTTCGTTATCAAGTAGCTTATTAAAAAAGCACTATTGATAATGTGGAGTGATCTCATGGCGAAGCCGTCAGGGAATGAGCAATTAAAAGAACAACAAAATAAAAACCAAGGTTTTTTCCCAAAACAGCCTTCAGTAAAAAGTGTAAAAGAAAGTTCGCATTCTTTTAGCCTTATTCGTGCGTTTTCCAAGATAGTTAACTACGGTTTCTCTCTTTTTTATGTCGGTTTTATTTTATCTGTTTGGTTTTTCCCTGAGTACTACACGGTCGAAATTATTTATAACCTGACGTTAATTCTCATTTTTGAATTTATTTTAGTTCACTCTGGCGTCTTTATGGCGGTATTTCGTGATTGGCGAGTATTAACTTTATTTGCGCTTTTTTATGGTTTATTCGCGCTGGCAATTAATATGTCAGTCTTAGGGGACTCGCCGTTGATCCTGTATTTATATAGTGCGACAGTCGCGAACCGAATGTTATTTGGTTTAACCAGCCGCAGTGAACAAGAACGCAGTGAAAATATGGGCTATTCAGCGTTAATGGCACTCAATTTTATGTTCTGTATTTTCCTCGTATTGATTTTATCTTTCCTTGTGCCTTATGGCGGGTTAACACCTGAATATTTACGCTCTATTGATTATTACGCCAGTATTTCCACTGGCGGAGAGTTCCCGGACAGGCCTCATGTCGCTTTTGCGTTTGGAGTACTCTATTTTGGGTTACCTGTTTTTATGGCCTGTTTAATGAATTTCTTGTGCAAGGGGCACTCTATTTACCGAGAAAAAGGAAAGTAAGTTTGTGGCAAGGAAGATAAAAAACAAAAAAAATGCCAATAAGCGATCGGGATTATCCATCGTAAAAGGGAAACGCCATTTTATTGCATCAGATAAACCGCAAGGTGTTATGCACTTTCTACCTTCGTTGGTGGATCACGGCTTAACTGTTTTTTATATCGGTTTTTTATTGTCTTTGTGGTTTGCCCCTGATTGGTCGGGCGTTGAAGTGGTTTACAATATGGTATTGATCCTGCTATTTGAGTTTATTTTAGTGCATATGGGCACAATGATGGCGGTACTTCAGCGTGGTTTTTTCTTCATTTTTGTGGCCGCTATTTTAGGGGGCGTAGCCTATATTTTTCATACGACGCAAATTAACTCTTCCGCTATCCTTTATATTTATGCAGCGACATTAATTAATCGAATTATTATTGGGCGTCAACAAGGGAGTGAGTTTGATAGTTTTAATGCCTTCGATGAAGGGATTGCTAAATTACGTCATTATGTTTCGTGTTTTATTATTGCTGTGTTTTTAACGCGCTATTTGCCTGAAGGGGGGCTGACGGAGCAATACCTTGAAGATAATCACTATTATGGCCTATTAAAAATGACAGGGATGACGGAAAAACCGCTTATGATTATTCAATTCGGTGTCTTGTATTATTCCACATCATTACTTTGGGTATTGTGGCGTTTTTTAAACCCCAAAAAGAAATAAAAAAAGCGCCTATCGAAATAGGCGCCCGGTGTTGGCAAAAAATAAAAAAATTAACGTGTTATTGATTTAAATTGCTGTGTAGTCTTTGTTAGTGCGACTTCGGTAGGCAAACGTTCCATTGAACTTGCGCCATAAAAACCATGGCAGTCAGGGCAGTTAGCTAAAATATATTCGGCATCTTCAGGGGTTGCGATAGGGCCGCCGTGGCACAGGACAATGACGTCATCACGCACTGCTTTAGCCGCTTTTGCCCATTCATTAATGAGTGGTACGCAATCTTTTAGTGTCAGTGCTGTTTCGGCACCAATATTCCCGCCCGTTGTTAAGCCCATATGTGGCACGATGATATCTGCACCAGCCTTGGTCATTGCAACGGCATCATCAGCGCTGAAAACATACGGTGTGGTTAACAGATCTTTTTCATGCGCCATGCGGATCATATCCACTTCTAGGCCATAACCCATTCCTGTCTCTTCCAGATTAGCGCGGAAGTTGCCATCAATCAGGCCTACCGTTGGGAAGTTTTGTACACCTGCAAAGCCCGTTGCTTTGATGTCATCTAAAAACTTATCAAATTGGCAGAATGGGTCGGTGCCATTTACACCTGCAAGAACAGGGGTTTGCTTAACGACAGGCAAAACTTCTTTTGCCATGTCCATGACGATTTCATTCGCATTGCCGTAAGCCAATAAGCCTGCTAGTGAGCCACGACCTGCCATACGGTAACGGCCGGAGTTATAGATAACGATTAAGTCAATGCCGCCAGCTTCTTCACACTTTGCCGATAAACCCGTACCTGCACCACCGCCGATAATAGGTTCTCCACGAGCAATCATGTCTCTGAATTTTTTTAATAACTCTGCGCGGTTATGTTTCATATTAACCTCTATTATTTGTTCAAAATTTCCTGGTGTAGCTGAATAACCTGTTCACAAAAATCATGGGAATTTATGTGGTGAGGACTCAAAATAAGCTGTCTTTTTTCTGTTGTTATGAGGTTTTCTGTCAGTGCATCGATAAACGCTTGGTCTGCGATAGGATCCCAGAATGGTGCGCCTTCGATATCTAATGCGGAAAACCCTGATGTTGGAACAATAAAACGAACTTCGCCATCACAGCGATTTAATTTCTCAGCAATCCAACGACCCATTTGTTGGTTTTCTTCTTTGGTCGTTCTCATCAATGTGACTTGTGCATTGTGATGGTAAAATAAGCGGTCTTGGTATTTTTCAGGCACCGTAGTTGGTCGCCCAAAATTCACCATATCCAATGCACCACACGACATAACACAAGGTGTTTGTGTACGTTGAATGGCGCCAAATCGGTCTTCGTCGCACGCTAAAACGCCACCAAATAAATAGTCACACACTTCTGTTGTCGTCATATCCAGTACGGAATGCAGTAGCTGGCTATCAATCAGTTTTTCCATTGCTTTACCGCCGCTGCCTGTTGCATGAAAGACGAGACAGTCATATTGTTCTTCTAATTGTGCGGTAAGTTGTTGAACGCAAGGCGTTGTCACACCAAACATGGTTAGGGCAATGGCGGGTTTGATATCAATATTTTCGTCATCTTCTTGGTTAAACCAGACAGCGCCTGCGATTTGATTTGCTGCGTTTTTCAAAACTTTACGCGAAATAATGTTTAAGCCCGAAACATCGGTGACTGAGTACATCATGGAGATATCACTCGCACCGATATAACCTGAGATATCCCCTGACGCCATAGTGGAAACCATTAACTTAGGGATACCCACAGGCAGTACTTGCATTGCAGGAGTAATTAATGCGGTTCCACCTGAGCCACCTAAGCCAAGGATTGCCGCAACATCAGTTTGCGCTGCAAGGTAAAGGCTAAAAGCGTGTGCCATCGCCTCAATCGCCTTGCCACGGTCTCCACAAAAAACCGCATCTACACCAAGAGGGTGAAAACTAGCGACGGTATGTGCGCTGACATCAGCCTCTTTTTCTAATTGTGTTGGTTGAGTCGTTAAATCAACGGTGCGAACAGCTAACCCAGCGCTTTTAATTAATTCACTGACATAAAATAGTTCAGCGCTTTTAGTATCCAGCGTTGTGGCGATATAGATAAAACCAGGGTGCTTTTTCATATAAAAATCCTTTCAGATTAGAGTTCGCGTTGAATTTTTCACCTTAATGAGACTATAGTATCATTTTTGACGTTTGTAAAATGAGACTGCAGTCTCATTTGTTGGTTTGTTGTCACACTGATTAGTTGCTAATATGCATATCTTGTTGATAAAACATCATAAATATTAATTAACATCGGTATATATAATGCATCATTAAAATATTAAATTTGTGATAGGGATAACTTATTTGATTGTATATACAGGTTAGTTTGAGATATGTATCTTTTAATTGTATGTTATTCAGTAGGTATACTTATTTCCGCTTGTGCTTTCTAAGTATTATTGACTAAACTTGTTGTAAGAAACAGTATTTTAAGGACAATTAAATGCCGAAAACTAATCCAGCCTCAGAATATAAAGGGACGCGAAAACGGACTTATGTATTATTGGTTACCACGGCTTTAGAGTTATTTGAAAAAGGCGCGATGCCTTCTGTTTCTGAATTGGCGCTCGAGGCGGGTGTTTCCCGCGCTACCGCATATCGGTATTTTCCGACTCAAAGTGATTTAATCACAGCAACTGTCAATGAAAGTTTAGGGCCAATTTTAACGTGGCGCCCACAAAGTGAAAAAACAGAAGAGCGTATTGATGAGCTACTGACGTTTGCTTTTCCACGCATGTTTGAACATGAAGGCGCTTTAAGGGCGGCATTGCAAGCTTCATTACAACAATGGGCGCAAGGGCGTTCTGCTCCGCAAGAGGTCAAAAGTAAGCAATTTGAGCGGGGAAACCGTAAAGATATCCTTGCGATGGTCACTACGCCGATGAAATCGGAATATCCGCAAGAAATTGTTGATAAGGTCATCAAAGCATTTTCGGTTATTTATGGGTCAGAGATTTTCTTAGTGCTAAAAGATATTTGGAAAATGGATAATCTGCAGGTCATAGAATTAGCGCAATGGATGGCAAAAGCGATAATGAACCAAGCCGTTGCAGATAATACCAAACGTCAAAATAAGCAAATCAAAAACTAATAAATGATAGAACCGCAGTGAATAATCACTATCATAATAAATAAAGCAAAACGAAGGTCATCTGGCACTAATAATATGATATAAATTAAGGTTATAAATAGTCTTAATGGTTAATGTCGTATGATGAAATTACTCAAGATGATCGTTGGGATCGCTGTTTGCGCGGTGATTGGTGGTGGATTAACTTACCTTGGTGTTCCACTCGCACTGATGTTTGGTCCCATTATCGCGGTTATTATTTTTCATCGTTTTGGCATTTCCTTCGCAATTCCTAAACATACAATCTCTTTTGTTCAAGTGACATTAGGTACTTCGGTTGGCTTGATGTTTAATCAGGTTTCACTGAATGAAGCTGATAACTTATTTTTATTATTATTGATGTTAGTTGTGTGTTTGGCTGTACAATTTTCGTTTAGTTTTTTTTGGTTTTACCGCAAAGTGGGTTGGACGAAACAAGAAGCCATGTTGGGCTCAGTGCCTGGTGCAATGGCGGCCATTTTAGCCTTAACTGATCATACCCATACACCACCACAGAAGATTGTTATCTCCCACACTATTCGCCTTATCATATTGATTTTATTAGCAGGGATTGTCGTTGGGAGTGATGGTGATCCGCAGCCGCTCATTGAGTTTCCTTCATTAACATTGACAGCCACAATGTGGCTATTGCTGATTGTCGCCGTTGGGGTGATAGCGGGTTTGATCTTACAGCGCTTCAGAGTTCCTGCACCTTATATGCTAACTTCATTAGCGGCGGCAACACTAATACAAAGTTGGGTTGATATTCCATTAAATTTTCCGTTAATGCTGACTGAATTAAGTATGGTATTAATTGGGATGAACATCGGTAACCACTTTGTTGTTTTTCCGCTTTCATCATTAATTAAAAATATTTATTCCTCCGCACAAGTGGTCGTCATCAATATTATTTTAACGTTCTTGATTACGGTATTTGCAGCTTGGTTAACAGGGTATGATATTTCGGTATTATTGCTCGCTTGGGCGCCGGGAAGTATGGAAGCGATGACCTTTGCAGCAATTACGATGAATTTAGATGCAGGGTTTGTGATGTCGAACCATATTATTCGCATGGTGATCATCCAGAGTATTCCATCCGTTGTTTTATTTTGGCAGGAAAGCAGAGCAAAGAAACTAAAATAGCGATATCAAGATGGAGAAGAAAACATGCAATAAGGTATTAGCATGTTTTCTTGATGTTACTGATAGGATTATTTTACGTAGGCAAACAAGCCGAGAGAATCCCTAGCTAATGACTGGCACTTAAATTCTTGTGTAAGTGGTATTCCCTTTAAGTCATTGTAACTTTCTTTGTTTAACTGAGTCATTTTCTCAGAGTTGTAGTTGCTCAAATCCCACTTGTTGCTTTTCGCAAAATAGACGATAGCGCGTTCAATTTCTCTATCGGGAATTTGTGAGTACCCACAGTCATATTTTAGGTAGATAAAAACAGCCGTCAGATCAGCCAGATCTTCAGCTTCGTTGGGGGCAAGAGCTCTGGCAGAATTGGTTATCCCTAACAGAGTCATTAAGCATGACATCATTAATATAAATTTGCGCATTCTTTATTCTATCGGGTTTCTATGTCAAGTAACGTTAGCATAAGAATAGAATTGTTAGTCAACTATATTTTTCTTAAATGAATGTAATAAACCCATAATTAATGAGTGGGTTTATTGACCTTCCTGTAAGGGGAGGCTTTATCATTTGTTTTATTAAACCATGTTTTGCAGAGAAAGGGTAATTTCCCTCAATATACTCTGTCACTGATTATTGATTTGATAAACAAAAGGAAGGTTATCAATGTTACGTCGCGATTTTTTAAAATTAAGTGCTATCACATATGCTGCAAGTGCGCTGCCTATTTGGAGCCGCATCGCGGTAGCCGCTGAAAACTATCCCACATTGGCTATCCCGCCGCTATTAGAGCCTGATGTGCAGGGCAACATTCAATTGGCGATTAAGCAAGGCACATCCCAATTTGTTCCCGGTAAAAAAACCACCACGTGGGGATATAACGGTGATTTACTCGGCCCTGCGATTAGCTTAAAAAATGGCCAGAGCGTTAATATCAACATTGTGAATCAGTTGGCAGAAGATACCACCGTTCACTGGCATGGTTTAGAAATTTCAGGCGAACAGGATGGCGGGCCCCAAGCGATTATTCAACCGGGCGCAACACGCAAAGTTAATTTTACGATAGATCAAAGCGAAGCAACCTGTTGGTTCCATCCGCATACTCACGGTAAAACGGGCTACCAAGTGGCTATGGGGCTGGCGGGGTTAGTCCTGATTAAAGATGAAAATAGCGAAAAACACGGTTTGCCAAGCAACTGGGGTGTAGATGATATCCCTGTGATTTTGCAAGATAAGCGTTTGAAAGATGATGGGCAAATCGATTATCAACTCGATGTGATGAGCGCTGCGGTAGGTTGGTTTGGTGACTTTATGCTTACTAACGGCGCGGTTTACCCGAAACATGTTGCGCCAAAAGGTTGGATCCGCCTACGGTTACTCAATGGTTGTAACGCACGTAGTTTGAATATTTCAACCAGTGATGGTCGTAAAATGTACGTTGTTGCCAGTGATGGTGGCTTACTTGCTGAACCGGTTGCATTGACTGAATTACCGATTTTAATGGGGGAGCGTTTTGAGGTATTAATTGATGCTTCAGATGGTCATGCGTTTGATTTAGTTACATTACCTGTAGGGCAAATGGGGATGACTATCGCACCATTTGACCAACCTCTGCCTGTTCTTCGTATTGAAACCACATTAACAAATGGCGAAGGAAAACTACCTTCAACTCTTGCTGCAATCTCCGCACTCCCATCTTTAGCAGGGTTAAATCGCCGTCGTTTCCATTTGATGATGGATATGCGTTTAGATATGCAAGGCATGATGATGCTACGTGAAAAATATGGCGCACAAGCGATGGGGAACATGGGCGGTCATGGCGCGATGATGGGTAATATGGATCATGGTGCGATGATGAACAGTGGAACCATGAACCATGGGAATATGAGTCAAGGCAACATGAACCACGGTAACATGAGTGGTGGTATGGGCAATGGTGGTCATTGTGGTACGGGTGCAGGTGATTTAGATATTCATAACGCCAATACGATTAATGGACAAGTGTTCTCAATGACCCATCCTGCATTCGATGCACCAATGAACCGCCAAGAAATTTGGGTAGTTTCCGGGCGTGGTGACATGATGCTGCATCCATTCCACGTACACGGAACGCGATTCCGTATTTTGAAAGAAAATGGGCAAGCCGTTGAACCGCATCGCCAAGGCTGGAAAGATATTGTTAAAGTTGAAGGGCAGGTGAGTGAAATTTTAGTGGAATTTAAACACCCTGCGACGAAAGAACACCCCTATATGGCGCATTGCCATTTACTTGAACATGAAGATACGGGAATGATGCTTGGTTTTACAGTGAGTTAATCGAAAGTTTCCACTTTAGGACAAAATGCAGCATTAAATGTTAGTGCTGCATTTTCCTTTATTAGTATCTACGCCTCGCCTATGGTAAAATTACGCGCTTTCCATTCCTTTAGATGCGTAATTGAAGATGAAACATACCCTTGAAGTCATGATCTCTGAAGAAGAGATTGCTCAACGAATCAGTGAATTAGCTGAAAAAATCAGTGCTCATTACCAGCCCCTTGAAGGCGATTTAGTCCTTGTTGGTCTATTAAAGGGCTCATTTATTTTTATGGCTGATTTATGCCGTAAAATTAATGTCCCGCATGAAGTCGACTTTATGACTGTTTCGAGCTACGGCAATGCAATGACATCAAGCCGTGATGTCAAAATCGTCAAAGATTTAGATGAAGATATTCGTGGAAAACACGTTTTAATTGTTGAAGACATTATCGACTCAGGTAATACCTTAAATAAAGTTCGCGAAATTTTTGAATTGCGTGGCCCTAAATCGGTGGCGATTTGTACTTTGCTGGATAAACCATCACGCCGCGAAGTGGATGTACCAGTCGAATGGATTGGATACTCAATCGAAGATAAATTTGTTGTCGGTTATGGTATTGACTACGCGCAACAGTATCGTCACCTTCCGTACATTGGGCATGTGACTTTACTCGAAGAGTAGTTAAACAAATAGCCTATTTAGAAGGTTGGGGACAATATTATTGCCCAACCTTTTTTAGTTAAATACTATAATTAATTGAATAAAATTTATTTCTATTTGTTTGGTAATGTAATTCACTATATTTAAATGTCATATCATTATTTAAGGTATCGAGTAAATTCACTAGTTTAAATGCCTTCTAGACTTTATCTATGAATGATTGTTTGTTACAAATTTTAATCGCCTTTTCCTTTCATTATTCCATCATTACACCTATGCTGAGTTAATTAATTAAAATATTGCATTAAGTAATAATGCTTGAAATTGTGAAAATAATAACATGATGAAAAAAACACTATTGTTTGCAACTTTATTTGCTGTATATATGCAAGGTTATGCAATTGAACTGAAAGTACCTATTGGAGCAAGAGGTTACTTGGGGGAGGTTACGCCACCGGTTTCATCAGCGACAGGATATTTGTACACTTTAGCGGATCATAAGGCTGATACCGCAAATTATCGAATAACTTTGTCTACATCGGGAACTATAGATACTTTGCCTTATTTTGATGAAATTGGGACATCAGGGATTCAATTCCGTAACACAACTGAGCCTGATAGTGGTTTCATCGTGCTAACTATAAACGGAAACTTAAATGCATCATTTTTACTAAATGACAACAAAACAATGAAATACGTCTCTTCTGGGGTCATTAATGGGAAAAGTGTTAACTTAAATGGGCTATATGTTTTCACTGGCAATGGCACAAAATCTGGAACAATTTGGGGAATTGAGCCGAAAGCAGGTAAAACGAAATTTTTTGCGAGCACGGGTTCCTCCGCTAACAAGACTAACCCTGCCATGTTTACAGTCTCAAGCTATTCAGCTTATGCAGTTGGTGGCGGATTGAAGGCTGGGGTATATGAACTTGCTCCGGGAATAATTGATGTAACGTTTTTCACCTACGCAAATGGGGGATCTTATGCGACTCCTGCTCTCTTTGATAGATATAGCAATGTAACAATCACTGCCCTAAAAAGCTGTAAACTGACACCTTCTACACAAACGAATATCCAATATCCGACACAGTTAAGCCAGAATTACCCGACACCGAAAAACCTTGCGAGCGAACAAGCTGTTGTGCAAGTGAGTTGCTATGACGCTGGGAAAGAAGGGTTCTTAACATTGGGGCCATTAAATCCAAGAGTGGCAGGAAGCACAACGGGGATGGAACTCACGAGTTCAGAAAATAATGGTGGTGATTTGCCTTATATTGCAACATCTGCGACTAGCCAAGGTGATAGCGTGTGTAACGCAAACTCATCTGATGCAATTCCTTATTTAGGTAGCCAATCAATTTCAACAATACCGGGTAAAGACTTTACGAAATCGCTCTTTTTTAACCTTTGTGCGAACGGCAATATTAAACCTGGGAAGTATACCGGTGCGATTAATGTGTCTGTTTTAGTGGAGTAGTGAAGGATAACAGTAGGCACTTTCTTACGCTCGACATAATGATTTAAGGCTTAATATGCATCAGAAACAACATAAAAAGGACAGCTTATTTGCTGTCCTTTTGTTTATGGTGATTTTAACTAACAAATAACGGTCTTAGTTTGTCTGGATAATGACATTGTTACCTAAAATTTTACCTGAGCTATTCGATAAGCTTGGTGTTGTTACTTTTGTTGTATTCCTTGAATTGATTGTCCCGTAGCTATTGTTAATGGAACGGTCAGCTTTTGCTGTTAAATCAAGGCCTGCTTTGATTAAACCACTATAGTTAGAAATCGTATTTGCTGTAGCATTCAGATTTCCTGCACTGTTTATTTGTGCGTAGTTGTTGATGATATCATTGGATACGTTAATATTAATGTCAGCTTCATTTGCCATTGGGAATACGGCATTAGTTTGAATAATACCTGAAGTATTGTTCAACTGAGTCCCTTTGATTTTGATACTACCATCTTGAGCAATAATCCCGCCAGTTTGGTTAATTAACCCTAGTCTACTTGCATTAGAGCTAAATTTAGCAGAATCGGTATTACTGACATAGTCTGCATTCATTACAATATTATTATCAGCTTTGATTAAACCACTGGTATTTTTCAAATATTTGGAGATAAAGGTTAGGTCAAAACCCTTGATATACCCAGTTTGGTTTGATAAATCCTCAATACGGAAAGTTGACTTTCCAGCGCCTGATGAAATAACTCCACCATTGTATAGGCTTGGTGATGTGATATTAAGGAGCCTTGCGCTACTAATAACAGAATAAGCATCATTGATAATGGATTTATTTGCAGTAATGTCCATTCGACCTGTTTCTGATAGGATCTTGGCGAATCTATTTTCTAAAGTGTCAGTGTTAATTGTTACTCTTCGTTTGGCTCTAAGAGTGCTTGACGGTTTATTTTGAAGGTCTGTTCCTGTGAAGCTAAAGTCTCTACCAGCAGTTACTTTTGAATCTTCAAGAATTAGCTTATTTGCATTGATATTAATATCTTGACCTGAAATCAAACGGTCTTGACCCCATTTACTATAATAGCCATTCCAACTAATTACTGCTCCGGTAGTATTAATGTTAATATCTCCAGCTTCTGTTTTAATTAAGCCGGCACTTAAATGTATTACATCGGAAGTGTTGATATTCACATTATTCTTAGCTTGAATAAGCGCGTTATAACGGTTCAATAGCGTTTCTGAAGAAGTAAGATTAACATCTCCACCTGTAGAGATAATGGTGCCGTAATCATTGTTAATTGATTTTTGGCCTGTAGAAGTAATGTCAATATTCCCTTTTGATTTAATGGTTGCTGAGTTTCCGAAAGCGCTAGCATTAACAACTAAACCATTATTCCCTGCATCAATCAGGCCTTTGTTATTCATAATGCCTTCTGAACCATTAGAAGACACTTTGATTTTATCCGCACTTAACTTCCCTGTAGATGCAATAGTTACTCCATAAGTAGGATGTGAGCTATAGGATAAATTAGAGAGTACATTACCATCAGCATCAAATAAGCTATTTCCTGTTGCGATATTGATTTCTTTCGCTTCTACATTTCCATTAATGAGAACAGAACGCGCAATTAAATCTACAGCATCATTCGATGTTAGATTTTTATTAATGGTTATTTGGCCTTTACTCACGTTATAGCCAATTAAATTACCCGCTACAACTAGAGGTGTGCCAGTGACAAATGCGCCACGTTCTGCATTAATAAACCCACAGTTATTACAAGTAATACCTGATGCATTAGCGACAATAACTTGTGCTGCATTACCAGCCACTTCCATCATGCCATTAATGCTACTGATGTTGTTGGCAACAACTTCATTTAAAATAACTTTAGCTGTACTTCCACCTGCTAAATTACTGTTGCCAAAAATATTGCCACCTAATTGAGTGGTTGACTGAACATCGCTATTATTGAAAATAACGCCTTTTTCACCGACATTAAAGCTTTGGTAGGTATTATGAGAAATACCTTTATCTGACGGTTTTTTAATGTGAATGATATTCAAGCCGTCAGGTTTGTAAATAATTCCTGTACCATCTAAGCTATAGGTTTCATTTTTGTTGTAAGTCATCACAAAAGGGGTATAAAGCTCAGTGACATTACCTGATTTTAGTTTGCCATCTATGTTATTGATAGATTCAGAAGCTCTGATTATTAATTTTCCATCAGCACTAATTTGGCCTTTATAGTTACTAACTTCTTTAGTGTTGAATTCAATGCTACCATTACTGTTTAATTCGCCAGTATGATTATCAAATTTATTGGTGAGGTTGAACTCCATTCCTCCACCAGTGGCTAAGCGCTCTTCTATCGCACTTTTAAATAGACCGTTGTAATTGGATACAGTATCGCCTGTAACAGTAATGCTGCCATCTACTGCTTCTATTCCACCTATTTTATTTGTTAAACCATATTTAGAGGCTAAGCGGCCAAAGTTACTAGAATAAGTATTAGACAGTTGTTTAACATTTAAAATTATATCGTTATTAGCACGAATGTAACCACTATTGTTATTTAAAGAATTAGCGGTCACATTCAGTTTAGTTGCATCAATAAAACCTTGCTCATTACTGATAGAGTTTGATGTGATATTTAGAGTGTCTCCCGTAATCATTCCACCTTTATTATCAAGTGTGTCTGCCTTGATATTTGAAACATAGGTTGGGATTGGTGGTGTATTCGGCTTGTTAGTTGGGGATATGATTTTCCCTGTATTTGTTAATTTTGCCGTTGTGATATTTAATCCACGACCACTGCTAATAACTGAATTTGCATCATTGATGATATATTGAGATGCAGTGATATCAGATTTAGCATTAGTTGCAGTAATTGATGATGATTTGTTAACGATTGCACTCGCATCTAGTTCGATGCGACGCTTAGCGGTAATGACGGTATTTGTATTTTCAACAGTAGAGGTTGTTTTGATGTTGACATCTCGACCAGACTCAATTTTAGCCGATTCACTAATAATTCTGCCCGCAGTAATATTAACATCACGTCCAGCAATGATTCGATCTTCTGGGGTGGTATTATAGCCACGCTTCCACTGGTAAACTGTACCTCTAGCATCAATATTGACATCACCTGTTTCTGCTTTGATTAAGCCTGTACCATTTTGAATATCATTAGCTTTAATATTAACATTATTTTTAGCGCTGATTAGGCTATTGTTATCATTGAGTACGGTAAATGCGGTGGTTAGGTTTATATCACCATTCGTAGAGACTAACTTTCCTAGTCTATTATCAAAGGTAACATAACCACTATTGCCATTTGTAGTTTGTATGGCCAAATCTTTTTTGGCACTAACTAATGCGGAGTTTTGGAAAGTGTTAGCATTGATATCGATATTGCCTGCTGATTCAATTTTATTATTTTCATTAGCAACGTACCCTGCTGAGCTGATCGATAATCCTTTGCCTCCTGAGGATATAATGCCTTTATTGCGAACACCAACGCCTGCTTCAGTGGATGTTAAGGTGATTTTATCGGCATACATTCCACCTAACGCTGAAACGTCAATACCCACAGTTGGCCGATTGCCTGTTCCTGCTACGCTAGATGCTGCATTCCCGTCAGCATCAACAAAGTTATTGCCTGTCAGTATTTTTAATTCTTTCGTTTTTATCTGACCATTAATAACGGAGGATCGCGAAATAAGTTCAGTTGGCGAGTCAGAATCCAAGCTTTTATTAACAATAATTTGGCCTTTAGCCACGTTATATCCAAGGAGGTCACCATTGGCGACAATTGGCTTGCCAGTAGTTAGTGTGGTGCTCTCTGTATTAATGAATCCGCAAGAGTTACAGGTGATACCTGATGGGTTAGCAACAATAACTTTGGCTTTGTCTCCCGCGACTTCAACCATTCCATTCAACGTTGTTGCATTGTTGGAGTTAACTTCATTAATAATAACTTTCGCAGTTCCGTTTGCTAAGTTAAGGTTTCCATTGATAACACCACCTAACTGAGTATTGGTGTTGTCTTTGCTGTTATTAAGAATAACACCCTTGTTATCAACATCAAATTTGCTGTAAATATTATGTGAAACGCCTTTATCGCTTGCTTTGTTAATATGCACAATAGTAGGGCCATTATTTTGATTCATAACGCCCGCGCCATTGGTATTGATAATTTCAGCATGTGAAACTGAGGTAAAACCAAGAATTACAGAAATACAGAGAAAAACAGGATTTAGCTTTAACGTAGGTACTTGTGACCCACTTTTAATAGATTGACTCATCGTTATATCCCTAAATATGATATTTTATTTAAGAAGAATTAATATTCCATTATGACCATTGGATTATGCTCAAATAAAAAAATAAAAATATTTAAATATACTTAATCAATTTAAGGTTTTATTGATGAGTGGTAAGTTTCTTTAATAATTCAAATATAGGTTTAAATATATGTTTGATTGTTTTTATTGTTTTAAATCAACATGTAATGAAAACGCACCTTTAGAGTTTTTATGTGTTATTACTTATTATTAAACAATCTATTTTGTACTCATATTAATTGTGAGAGTTAAGGTTTTTTAAATTGTATTTACTTTTATTTTGGCAGGAAAGTTAAATTTTATTAAATATGGTTTTCACTCTATTCTGGATTAAAAATAATAAAAAAAGCCCTATGTAAAAGGGCTTTTTATCACGTATTAATTTATTTTTTTTGAGTTAATGTAGAAATAGACTCTCTGTAGCAAAGCTCAAGTTTTTCTCGGCTATCAGCGGTAATATGTAAATCTTGAAGGCGGCCATTGTTGATACCATATACCCAACCATGGATCATCACTTTTTGACCACGTTTCCATGCGGATTGCATGATGGTGGAGTGGCCCAGATTATAAACTTGCTCTACCACGTTTAATTCACATAAACGATCCAGTCGTTCACAAGGCTTTAATTCACCAAGCATTGAACTGTGTCGATACCAAATATCACGAATATGTAATAACCAGTTATTAATAAGGCCTAATTCTGTGTTATCTACTGCTGCTTCAATACCACCGCAACCATAATGGCCGCAAATAATGATGTGCTCAACTTGTAGTACATCAACAGCATATTGAATGACAGATAAACAGTTAAGGTCAGTATGGATAACTAAGTTTGCAACGTTACGGTGAACGAATAGATCGCCCGGTGCAGCATTGATTAATTTTTCAGCGGGGACTCGACTGTCTGAACAGCCAATCCACAAGAATCTTGGCTTTTGTGCTTTAGATAATTCTTTGAAGAATTCAGGATCTTGTTCTTTTACAGAGGCTGACCATGCTTCATTGTTAGCAAACAGCTCTTCGATTTTTCTCATCATGACTTATAGCCTAGTTGTGTTACTGTGCGATAAAATCTTATACAACATTTATTGATTAATTAATAATTAGTTATACTAATTACAACATTGATATAATGAACCACTCATTTAGACAAGACAACCCTCAATTAGTAACATATTGAATTATCTTATAGAAATCTATTATCACTTTTCTGCATAACATAGAGCAGAAAAAAGTGGCATCATAAGCGTATATTGCCTCCAAATCGTCCTAAGAATAAAGGGTTTTTTTATATATGACGTATGCACTTGAGTTATCGCAGTTAACAAAAACCTATTCAGGTGGCGTTAAGGCTCTGCGAGGAATCGATTTACATGTTGAAGATGGTGATTTTTATGCATTGTTAGGCCCAAATGGCGCAGGAAAATCAACGACTATCGGTATTATCAGCTCATTGGTGAATAAAACCAGTGGCTCAGTTAAAGTATTTGGTTATGACCTAGAAAAACAAGTTGTACAAGCAAAACAACAACTGGGATTAGTTCCTCAGGAATTTAACTTCAATCCATTTGAGACTGTTTTGCAGATTGTCCTGAATCAGGCTGGTTATTATGGTGTACCTCGTTCTGTCGCTGTACAACGCGCAGAGCAATATTTGACGCAGCTAGACTTGTGGGAGAAACGCGACGAACGTGCTCGTAATTTATCAGGCGGGATGAAACGCCGGTTAATGATCGCTCGTGCGTTAATGCACCAGCCAAAATTATTGATTTTGGATGAGCCTACTGCGGGAGTTGATATTGAATTGCGCCGTTCAATGTGGTCATTTTTAAAGAATTTAAATGCGCAAGGCACAACAATTATTTTAACGACACACTATTTAGAAGAAGCAGAAATGCTGTGCCGTAATATCGGTATTATTCAACATGGTGAGTTAGTTGAAAATACCAGTATGAAACAATTACTGAGCAAATTAGAATCAGAAACCTTTATCTTTGATTTAATGCCCAAAAGTCCTATCCCGCAATTACTGGGTTATGAGTCACGCTTGATAGATACATCGACCCTAGAAGTTGATGTAAAAAGGGAACAAGGGCTAAATAGCGTTTTTAGTCAGTTAAATGAACAAGGTATCCAAATTTTAAGTATGCGTAATAAGGCAAATCGTTTGGAAGAGCTGTTTGTCAGCTTAGTGAAAAAAGAAAACAATGCGACCGAAAAGGAGATTGTATAATGTTCTCACTGTACTGGGTTGCATTAAAAACAATTTGGATAAAAGAAGTGACCCGTTTTGGGCGAATTTGGGTACAAACTTTACTGCCTCCAGTGATTACCATGTCATTATATTTTGTGATTTTTGGTAATTTAATTGGCTCTCGAATTGGTGAGATGGGAGGGGTGGATTATATGCAATTTATCGTCCCTGGCCTGATTATGATGGCGGTAATTACCAATTCATACTCCAATGTTTGCTCATCATTTTTTGGTTCTAAATTCCAAAAAAATATCGAGGAGCTACTCGTAGCACCAGTCCCAACCCATATCATTATTGCTGGTTTTGTTGGCGGAGGGGTCGCTAGAGGAGTTTTAGTTGGCTTCCTTGTCACATTAGTTTCACTGTTTTTTATTCCGTTACAAGTACATTCATGGCTTATGGTCATCATAACACTACTATTAACGGCAATAGTGTTTTCGCTAGCAGGGTTATTAAATGCGATTTTTGCAAAAACGTTTGATGATATAAGTATTGTCCCTACCTTTGTTTTAACTCCATTAACCTATTTAGGTGGAGTATTTTATTCACTCTCATTATTACCTCCTTTTTGGCAGGCGGTTTCTAAACTCAACCCAATTGTGTATATGATTAGTGGCTTTCGTTATGGCTTCTTAGGTATTGCTGATGTATCGATAGCAGTCACATTGGGTGTTTTAATGATTTTCTTAGTAGTCTTCTATTTATTGACATGGTATTTAATTGAACAAGGAAGGGGCTTGCGTAGCTAGTTTTAATGGCTGTATCGGTTTAATTTAAATACAAAAAAGCTGCTTTAGAATAGGCCAAATAGGACTTATTAAAGCAGCTTTTTATTGGTGTTTAGGTTGACTTAATTCGTTAAGCCACTTGCACAGGAACGGCTTTAGCAATTCGGCTCATCACGTTATTTTCATCAAAATAAGCGACTTTTGGCTTATGAAGTCGAGCATTTTCATCTTCCATCTGTACGTAAGAACAAATGATTAATTTATCGCCAACGGCAGCGCGACGTGCAGCGGCACCATTAACAGAAATAATTTTTGAACCACGCTCGCCAGATATAGCATAAGTTGAAAAACGCTCTCCGTTATCAACGTTATAAATATCAATAGCTTCATATTCAAGGATACCCGCGGCATCCATAAAATCTTGGTCGATAGCGCAAGAACCTTCGTAATGCAGGTCTGCTTGGGTGACCGTGACTCGGTGGAGTTTGCCTTGTAACATTCTTCTTAACATTTTTTTCTTCCTCATTCGGTTCACAGCGTTGTTGGTGACGTTATTTTGCCTTAGTCACATACTTATGTATGCTCCTAGGGACTCAATAACTTACCGCCTAGCTGTGAATCGAATGCGTTTGAAAAATGATAGCTATTCGATTGACAGCGTTATCACTAACACTATGAACACGGTAATTGCAATGTGTTGTTTTATTGTTATAAGTGACTTATTTTTATGCAATATCGCGTTGCAGGTCAACTTGCAAATTGTCAATCAAACGAGTTTGACCTAACCATGCCGCCATTAAAATTACTGCACGTTTACTTGTGTCATTGAGCGCTAATAAACTATCCGCATCACGAATAAACAGTTCATCAGGGGTAAAGCCAACTTCACGTAAGCGGTCATTCATCTCAATAATAATACCGTCAGAGGAATTTGGCTCAAGCACCAATTTTTCTCCTGCTTGTTGCATAATTTGATACAGCATTGGCGCTATCTTTAGCTCATCAGCAGATAAATTATTGTTACGTGAACTCAGTGCAAGGCCATTTTTGGCTCTCACAGTTGGCACGCTGATAATTTGGGTATCAAAAGATAAGTCATTAACTAATTTGCGAATTAATTGCAGTTGTTGGTAATCTTTTTCACCAAATAATGCAATTTCAGGCTGAATAAGATTAAACAACTTAGTGATGACTGTTGCCACACCTCTAAAATGGCCAGGACGGCTCGCACCTTCTAACATGGTTGATAACTCAGGCACTTCAACAAAAGTCTGCTTCTCCATTCCTTCGGGGTAGAATTCTTGAGGGGATGGTGCAAAAATTAAATTTACGCCTTTGCGTTTGAGTTTTTCACAGTCTTCTTGCAATGTACGCGGGTAATTAGCTAAGTCAGACTGCCTATCAAATTGCATTGGGTTAACAAAAATACTGGCAATAACAATGTCAGCTTGCTGTTTGGCTTGGTCAATCAAGGTTAAGTGACCATCGTGCAGATTTCCCATGGTTGGGACCAGCGCGATGCGTTTACCTTCTTGCTTCCAGCGGCGAATTTCGCGGCGAAGTATTAGCGCCGTTTCAACGATAAGCATAAAAAATAATCCTTATATGTTAGCTAATTAGGAAAATGAATGCGCTTCGGCTGGGTAAATGCCTTCTTCCACTTCTTGAACGTATAAGCGGATGGCGTCATGCATGTTTCCTGCCTGAGCTAGAAAGTTTTTTGCAAATTTCGGCGGGCGGGCCGTGATACCTAATGCATCATGCATTACCAGAATTTGCCCATCTGTCCCATTCCCTGCGCCAATACCAATAACAGGTAATAACAGCTCTTCAGTGACATGATTAGCTAAAGAGGTTGGCACACATTCAAGTACTAATAGTTGTATACCTGCATTTTCGAGGGCAATCGCATCTTTTACCATCTGATTAGCCGTCACTTCGTCACGACCTTGTACTTTGTACCCACCCAACACATTAACGGCTTGTGGTGTTAACCCTAAATGACCACAAACTGGCACAGAACGTTCAGTCAGCATTTTAACTGTATCGCATAACCAGCTACCGCCTTCAATTTTGACCATGTTTGCCCCTGCTTGCATGAGAATTGCCGCATTAGCGCAGGCTTGTTCTGGGGTGGCGTAACTCATAAAAGGCATATCTGCGATGATAAAGGCATTTGCTGCCCCTTTACGTACGCAGCGAGTATGGTAGGCAATTTGTTCAACAGTAACGGGTAAGGTGCTGGTTTCACCTTGGATAGTCATACCTAATGAGTCACCAACAAGCATCACTTGAATTCCTTGCTCATAAAATAATTGAGCGAAGCTTGCATCGTAGGCGGTCATGGTTGCAAATTTGCGTTTGTCTTTTTTAAACTGACATAAATCAGCCAGAGAAATTGGTTTCATTATAATAACCTCCGGAAATGATCTCCCAACGACCACACCTCAGAAGAGGTTGATTATTTTAGGCGTCAATATCCCAAAATAGTAAGCCGTTACGCGGGACGTGTGTGAGTCTTTCAGATAGCAACTCGCCATCTGGAAAAACAAGAGTAGGGGCGATATCGTTGAGCGGATACAACATAAATTCACGCTCTTTCAGCCCATAGTGTGGAACTGTTAATCGTGGCGTATTAATAACACGATTACCAAAAAGCATGATATCGAGATCGAGGGTTCTAGGCCCCCAGCGCTCGTCTTTGCGTACACGGCCAAGGTCGAGTTCGATTTGCTGGGTATGGTTGAGCAACTCTTCGGGTTCAAGAGATGTTTCAAGGAGGACAGCCAGATTTAAAAAGTCTGGCTGATCCTGTGGGCCCAAAGGCTTCGTACGGTAAATAGGTGAGGTGGAAATAACACGGCTATCAGGGATAGCGTCTAAGGCTGCAATAGCTTGTTGAGCCTGCTTTAGGGGCTCACCAAGGTTACTTCCTACTGCAATATAGACTTGTTCCATAACGCACTCTCTATTTATGACGACTTATTCGGTTTACGCGCCCCAGAATGAGAGGAACGTTGTGGGCGAGGACGGCGACGAGTCGGCGCATTACCTAACTCTGAAATCATCTCACGCTGTTTAATGTTGTTGGCTTGCTGAAAATCCGCCCACCATAATGCCAACTCTTGAAGTTCATTTCGATGTTCGACATTGGCTCTAAGCTCTAATAAATCAAAGGCTGCACGGAATTTTGGGTGCTCCATTAATTTATTGGCACGGCGACCTTGACGGCGCGGTAAACGTAATTGTAATAACCAAATATCGCGCATTGTCGTGGTAATACGTTTAGGGATAGCAATTGAACGGCATTGCTCATCTAAAATATCATTCATGGCAAGAGCGAAAGCATCATAATAGGCAAGCCCACCTTCTTGAGACAGCTTCTCAGCGTGCTCAGTGACGGGATACCATAACATAGCAGCAAATAAAAATGCAGGGTTTACACGCTTATCATTTTTAAGCCTAAAGTCAGTATTTTTGAGTACTTGCTCAATGATTTTTTCCATTGGCGAATCGCCATTTTCACTGAAACGGCTCGCAACAACAGGGAATAATTGCTCAAACAAGCCAAATTTTTTGAGCATTTTATACGTTGAATAACCTTGACCTGCTTGCAGCAGTTTTAGAGACTCTTCAAATAACCTAGCGGAAGGTATTTCCCGAAGCAAAGGTGCAAGTTGGTAGATAGGATCGGCTGTTTTTGGCTCGATAGTCATATCCAGCTTACACGCAAAGCGTACAGCCCTTAGCATTCTAACTGGGTCTTCACGATAACGAGTCTCAGGATCGCCAATCAGACGAATAATACCTGCTTTAAGATCGGCCAAGCCATTGACGTAGTCACGCAAAGTAAAATCATCAATGTTGTAATACAAACTGTTAACCGTAAAGTCGCGGCGGATCGCATCTTCTTCAATGGAGCCGAAGATGTTATCGCGTAGCAGCATGCCATTTTGTGCTTGTGCAGATAGGTTTTTATCGTCAGAGGCATTTTGGTCATGGTGACCACGGAACGTGGCAACTTCAATGATTTCAGGGCCAAACATGATGTGCGCTAAACGGAATCGACGGCCAACAAGGCGGCAGTTGCGAAATAGCTTACGAATTTGCTCTGGTGTCGCGTTTGTCGTGATATCAAAGTCTTTAGGTTTTTGACCTAAGAGTAAATCACGGACACCACCGCCAACTAAATAGGCTTCGTAGCCACTTTTATTTAAGCGGTAGAGGACTTTCAGCGCATTGTCGCTGATGTCACTACGAGAAATTGGGTGTTCAGAACGCGGAATAACAGTAATGTTTTCGTTATTTTCGGTTGTCATTGTCGGGTGTTTCTCAGGTGTAGAATCGGCACGTTGAGATTGACGAACCGTTTTTTTAATAGGCGCTGTTCTTGGCGTTTGTTTAGAATTCCGAGTGTTAGGTGATGTTTGCACCGTGTCGGAGTGAGTGACTGGCCTTTTACCGGCTGCCGTGGTATCTCGCTGAGTATGCGCATGCTGCAACGCATCTTCACCATTCGGCGCAGTTGTATTGCGAGATAAAATGTTACGGCAGAAATTTGCTACTCGGTTAAAAATAGTACACCTCGATGTCATTACCAATATTCAATAAACAAAATAAGCGGCTAATCATAGCTCACTGAAGTTTCTTTGAGAATGGTTAAACGAATAAAAGTCACCTCTAATCATTTTTTTTATCAATAAAAATCATTCGAAAAATAAAAAATAACGTTCCAAATCTCGCGAACTATGGCTTGGAATGCCTTATATTAAAGGGTTTTCACGCAATGATATTGTGCTTTATTTAAATTATGATCTGAAAAATGCACAATAAAATCCGATAAAAAAATTTACTGAAAAGCTGTGTTTTTATTGAATGCCTAACCGTACCTTTGTTTGCTTACCATTAATTTTATCAAAAATGATAGCAAAAATAAGTGATTAATAAAGATTACTTATAGGAGGAATTAACATCGGAGAGATTTTTGCGGAGTGTAACCCTTATAACGGCGCACGTGATATGCGCCGTTCAGGACTCCATCTGAGCAATTAGCCTGCCATTTGCTTTTCGCGAATTTCAGCTAACGTTTTACAGTCGATACATAAATCAGCGGTAGGACGGGCTTCCAAACGGCGGATACCAATTTCTACACCACAAGATTCACAATAGCCAAAGTCGTCATCTTCAACTTTTTTCAGCGTTTTCTCGATTTTCTTAATCAATTTACGTTCACGATCCCGGTTACGTAATTCAAGGCTGAATTCTTCTTCCTGAGCGGCTCTATCAACGGGGTCTGGAAAGTTAGCTGCCTCATCTTGCATATGAGTAACAGTCCGGTCCACTTCATCTCTGAGTTGATTGCGCCATGCTTCGAGAATGAGCTTAAAATGCGCCAATTGGGCTTCGTTCATGTACTCTTCGCCAGCTTTTTCATGATAGGGCTCAACCCCAGCAATGGCGAGAATGCTTAAGGACGATGTCTTACGTTTTTGCCCTTCTTGCATAATGCTTCTCCTACACACGCAAATTTTACAAAAACCCCAAGGGGGAAAATTTAAGGTCGCTATAAATAGCAGAAGAGAGCTCTCTTGGCAATCGTTCATGCAATGAGTTTTGTAATGCTGTGAGGGCGAGCGTGTTTATTCCCTTTTAGCGCCCAGAACTCAGCGGCCTCGTATAAAAATCTACTAAAAAAATATTATTTAATAGATGTAAAACTAATCTGTTTACTTAACGACATTTGTTGAACGGTTATATCTGCCTGATAACAAAGTACTTCAACTCCACTTTGCCTTGCTTCCTCTAATAATTGCGCATATTTCTTATCAATATGTGCAGCTGCTGATGCTACGTGAATACCTGTATGTAAAGCAACAAACAATAGTATGGCTCTTTTTCCTTCTTTCGCAATGTGCATTAGCTCCCTGAGGTGTTTTTGTCCTCGGAGTGTGACAGCATCAGGAAAGAAACCCTGATTATCATCCAGTAAAGTCACTGATTTTACTTCAATAAAGCAGTCTGGTAACTCATTATGAGAAAGAAAAAAGTCAATACGGCTATTTTCTGCCCCATATTTCACTTCAGGTTTTATTTCACTGTATTCGGATAATTCTGGAATGCATTTTTTGGTCAAAGCTTCAGCAACTAACTGGTTCGCTCTCAGGGTATTAATGCAAATAAAGTGCCCTCTCGCCGTTTGGGTTAACTCCCAACTGTGGGGGTATTTGCGTTTTGTATTGTCAGATGTGGAATACCAAACTGTATCACCGGGAGTTGCACACCCCGTCATCGCACCCGTATTGGCGCAGTGAATTGTTATCTCTTCACCATTTGGCAGGGTGACATCCGCTAAAAACCGTTTGTAACGCTTAATTAAGATGGCGGGCTGTAAAGGGGGATGAAATTCCATAAGGTCTCCGTGCTGCTAACCAGTGATAAGCTGACTGATGAAAGTGGCTAATGCTACAATGTCTGATAGCAAAAGTTAAATGCAGGGAGTGGTTACTTTCGTGTTACCCATATTAGAAGTCAGTGAATCGTTATTGGCCGCCTTAAAATCGTCCCCACAAGTTTTGTTGCATGCACCTACAGGTGCGGGTAAATCAACCGTTTTACCTCTTGAGATATTAAGAAGCGATGTGATTGATGGGCGAATTATCATGTTGGAGCCGCGCCGCCTTGCTGCGCGCTCGGTTGCCGCTCGCCTTGCGCAGCAACTTGGGGAAGAGGTCGGTAACACGATTGGGTTACGCATGCGCTCAGAAACTAAAGTTAGCCGCCATACGCGTCTCGAAGTGGTGACTGAAGGGGTACTTGCGCGGCAGTTACAAAATGACCCGATGCTCGAAGGCGTTGGGTTGGTTATTTTAGATGAATTTCACGAGCGAAATTTACAGGCTGACCTTGGCCTTGCACTATTATTAGATAGCCAACAGGCACTGCGAGATGACTTACGTATCTTATTGATGTCTGCAACATTGGATAACGAAGGGCTCACGCAGCTATTTCCTGAAGCGCCAGTCATCACCTCTCAAGGACGAACTTTCCCTGTTGTGCGTGAGTACCATCCAATTAACCCTAATAAGTTATTCCATAAAGAAGTTGCCTCACTGGCATGGCAATTACTGCAACAACAATCAGGTTCATTACTTTTATTCCTGCCTGGGGTGGGGGAAATAGAGAAAGTGAGACTAGAGCTCTCCTCCATGGTAAGTGAGGACATACTTTTGTGCCCTCTATATGGCGCTCTTTCACTACAGGCACAGCAACAAGCTATTCAAGTTGCTCCCGAAGGAAAGCGCAAAGTGGTGCTGGCAACCAATATTGCCGAAACCAGTTTAACCATCGAAGGTATTCGTTTAGTGGTCGATAGCGGCTTTGAGCGTGTTGGGCAGTTTAACCCGCGTTCAGGGCTAACTAAACTGGTCAAACAGCGGATTAGCCAAGCCTCAATGGCTCAGCGAGCTGGGCGGGCAGGTCGTTTGGAGGCGGGTATTTGCTGGCACTTATTTAGTGAAGAACAAGCCGAGCGTGCTGCGCAGTTTAGTGAAGCAGAAATTAACCAAAGCGATCTCAGTGGGTTATGGCTCTCCTTATTGCAATGGGGATGCCATGATACGGCACAACTAAGTTGGTTATCGCCACCGCCACAACCTGCTATTGCCGCTGCGAAGGATTTATTAACGAAATTAGGCGCGGTTGATAACCAAGGTAAGTTAACAGTCTTGGGGCAAAAGATGGCAGCTTTCGGTAGCGAGGTGCGAACTGCCGCGATGCTCTGTAAAGCGCAAGAAAGCCAAAATAAAAATGTGATTCAGCTCGCCGCATTGCTCACGGCAATCATTGAAGAACCTCCACGTAATGGGGGGTGCGACTTACGCAGCTTCATTGAAAGGCCGACAGACAATTGGTGCAAGCGAGCATCAGTGCTGAGTGAACAAAAAGTATCAAATAAAATTGGGCTGCAATCAGAATTGATAAGTGAGTGGTTACCAACATTATTAGCCGCGGCTTTCCCAGACCGCATCGCCAAATCGCGTGATAACCAACTGCGCTACCAACTCGCCAGCGGGCTGGGGGCATCCCTGACTGAATCGGATCCGCTAATTGGCACGCCTTGGCTAATGGTTGTCTCTCTCTGGCAGCCTGAAAACTCAGCGGATGCGAGAGTCTCATTAGCCTATCCTATTCAAATTGAAAGGTTACAAGCAGATTGCCCTTTTTTATTTAGCACACAAGAAACCGTTGAATGGGATGAGCAAAAAGGCACTTTGCTAGCATGGAGGCGCTTACAATGTGGGCAATTGGTGGTGAAATCAGAGCGGCTCTCAAATCCAGATAAAACAGAAATTCGCCAAGCATTGGTTTACTGGTTAAAGCAAAATGGGTTACAACAGCTAAATTGGCAGGAAGATGCACTGCAACTGTGCATTCGTTGCACATTGGCAAAGCAGTTGTTTCCTGAAGTCGATTTCCCTGATTTTGATGAAAATGCCCTATTGGATTCTTTGGGAGAATGGTTAGAACCCTATCTGGATGGCGTGACAAACAAGCAAAAGTTGCAACAAATTGATTTGGCTAAGTTATTAATCAACCGTTTGGATTGGCAGCAACAACAATGGTTACAGAGTCTGTTCCCTGATACCTATCACGCACCATCTTCCCACGATGTGAGTATTCACTACGCTTTAGACAAGCCTCCCTTTATTGAAATTCGCATGCAGGAAATGTACGGTGAAAAAACGAACCCGACTGTTGCTCAGGGAAAACTGACGTTAACCGTGTCTTTGTTATCGCCTGCCATGCGACCACTGCAAATTACGCAAGACCTTGGTGCTTTTTGGCAAGGTAGCTACAAAGAGATCCAAAAAGAGATGAAAGGGCGTTATCCAAAGCACTTGTGGCCCGATGACCCTGCTAATACGGCACCCACAAGGCAAACAAAAAAAGCGATGATGAGTACGAAATAACCGATTTTTATGCTCTAATAGCGGGTTTCCAAAACTGGCTTAAATGGGCGAGTCAGAGTAAGGAAATGTAATTAAGAGCTTTCTTTGGTGAAATCTCAAGGGTTATGGGCCAAAATTAACCACTACGCGTTAAGCAATTAGTGAATAATTAAGTTGTTAAGTGATTTTGTAAGGTGATATGGAGCGACCATGTCCGGTAAAGATTTTGAACCAATCGGCCGACGTAATAAAAAAACGGCTGACAAAAAACAATCTTCATCACGCCGCCGTAGAGACCGCGATGATTATGATGATGAAGATTTATACCAAGATGATGATATTGAAGAACAATATCTTGACGATGAAGATGAAGAAGAGCACATGGCTAAAAAAGGCTCAAAAAATAAAAAAACACGCAAAGTAAAAAGCAAATGGCGTTGGTTCTGGCTACTTGTCAAACTGATGATTGTATTTGCAGTGCTATTGGCTGCGTATGGTTTTTATTTAAATCAACAAATTAAAGAACGCCTCGATGGTAAGGTCTGGGATCTCCCCGCTGCGGTATACGGCCGCATGGTCAACCTTGAGCCGGGGATGGATTACAGCCAAGCAGAAATGACACGCTTGCTTGAAGGCATGCAATATCGCAAAGTCAGCAAAATCACCACATCGGGTGAGTTTGTTGTGCGTGGCAATACCATCGAAATTTTACGCCGTCCATTTAACTTCCCTGACCAAAAAGAAGGGCAGATTTTGGCGCGTATGGTGTTTGAAAACAATTCATTAAGTAAGATTGAAAATATGGAAAATGGCCGCTCATTTGGCTTTTTCCGTTTAGATCCAAAACTTATCACCATGATGCAATCAGCAAATAACGAGCAGCGCTTAGTTTTGCCACTCGCTGATTTCCCTGAATCATTGGTGAAAATCTTACTTGAAACCGAAGATAGGAACTTTTACGAGCACGATGGCGTCAGTTTGTACTCTATCGGCCGTGCTGTTGTCGCTAACTTAACCGCAGGGCGTTCTGTTCAAGGGGGAAGTACCCTGACACAGCAATTGGTCAAAAACCTATTTTTAACCAATGAGCGCACCCTGAAACGTAAAGCCAATGAAGCCTACATGGCGATTTTGTTGGACTATAACTACGGTAAAGAGCGTATTTTAGAACTGTATTTAAACGAAGTTTTCCTTGGCCAAAACGGTAATGACGAAATTCGTGGTTTCCCATTAGCGAGTTTATATTATTTTGGTCGTCCAATTAATGAGCTGAGTTTTGATCAGCAAGCATTGTTAGTGGGCATGGTGCAAGGGGCGTCAACGTATAACCCTTGGACGAAACCGCAAAATGCCATTAAGCGCCGTAATATCGTGTTAAAAATCCTTGAAACACGCGGTGTGATTGACCAAGAAATGTACCAAGTCCTTAGTGCAAGGCCGCTAGGTGTGAAAAACAAAGAAGGGCTGGTGGCTTCTCAACCTGCCTTTATGCAGATGGTACGGTTAGAACTCAATGAAAAATTGGGTGATAAAGTCAAAGAACTATCAGGCGCGAAAATTTTCACAACCTTAGACCCCGTTGCACAAACTGCGGCAGAAAATGCCGTGGAAAATGGTGTCGCAGATTTACGCAAAACCCGTAAATTAGATGACATTGAAGGTGCTATGGTGGTGGTTGACCGCATTAATGGCGAAGTTCGTGCCATGGTTGGTGGTTCTCAACCTCAGTTCTCCGGTTTTAACCGTGCATTGAACGCACGCCGCAGCATTGGTTCATTAGCAAAACCGCCTGTGTACCTTGCCGCATTGAGTGAACCGGACCGTTACCGTTTGAATACGTGGTTAAAAGATGAGCCGCTGACGGTTAAAGTTGGCAATCAAAATTGGAGCCCAAGAAACTACAGCCGTAACTTCAATGGCCGTATGATGCTGGTTGATGCATTAGCTAAATCGCAAAATATCCCAACAGTAAACTTAGGGTTAGATGTTGGTCTCGACCAAGTGTTTAATACCTTTGTTCGTTTAGGGGCACCTGCCGCAGCGATGGAAAAAGTCCCTGCAATGTTATTGGGTGCCGTTAACTTAACACCAGCGGAAGTGGCTCAGGTATACCAAACCATTGGTGGCGAAGGGAATCGGGCGAAATTATCCTCCTTACGTTCTGTTATTGATGGTGATGGTAACGAAATTTACCAAAGCTACCCATCCGCAGAGCGTGCTGTGCCTTCGCAAGCTGCTTATTTAACACTTTATGGTATGCAGCAAGTGGTGAATCAAGGCACAGGGCGCGTTTTATTATCCAAATACGGTAAGTACAATTTGGCGGGTAAGACGGGGACAACCAATGATTTGCGTGATAGCTGGTATGCGGGTATTGATGGTAAAGAAGTGGCAATCGTCTGGGTTGGGCGTGATAACAATGGTCCAACACAGTTAACAGGGGCGACAGGGGCTTTGAAAGTCTACCAACGCTACCTTGATAACCAAGCACCTTTAGCGCTGATTAACCGTGCACCGGAAGGCATTGTTGATATGCAAGTTACGGCAGATGGGCAGTTAAGTTGTTCAAACTTTGGTGGCGGTAGAATGTTACCGATTTGGACAGATAACCCAGAAAGCTTGTGCCAAGGCTCAGAAAATCAAGCACCTGAGTGGAATTTAAATGGCAATAATGACGAGCAAAAAAGTGATGCGCCAGATTGGGTAAAAGATATGTTTGGCGATAACCCATAAATTCTCGTCATATTTCGAGCTGTGGCGGTGTTGGCTACATTCAACTACTCGGGTCACATACTAGTGTATGCTCCCCGAGATAGTTTCACTTGCCGCCTTGCCACAACTCGAACTATTTAGAGAATTAACGGTATATTTAGTTTTCTGATTCTCTTCATTGTTCATGTATCTAGACTAGTTACAGTTCAAGCTATTTAAATAACTAATAAAGATGATCTGTTCTAGATTTAATAACCTAATTGGGTGAGTTAGCGGGGAATACTGATAGGTAAGAGAGAGGTGAAGCGAAATTGCTTCACCTCTTTGTTTTTAATACGAATTAGTTTGCTTTAATCTTTGCCAGTGCTGTTTCTGCAGCTTTGATGGTTTTCTCAATATCTTCATCGCTGTGTGCGATAGACATAAAACCTGCTTCAAAGGCAGATGGTGCGAGGTAAATACCTTGTTCTAACATATAATGGAAGAATTTTTTGAAGCGTTCCACATCACATTTCATCACGTCTTGGTAGCAAGTTACTGTTGGCGCATCAGTGAAGAAAAGACCAAACATACCGCCGACATGGTTAATAACCATCGGAATACCTTGCTCTTGGGAAACACGTTTTAACCCGCGTGCTAATTTTTCGGTTAACTCATTTAAACGTGAATGAACCCCCGGCTGAGACACTTCTTTTAAGCAAGCAAGGCCTGCGGCCATCGCAACAGGGTTACCTGATAAGGTACCTGCTTGGTAAACAGGGCCGATAGGCGCTAATTTTTCCATGATTTCAAGACGGCCGCCAAATGCACCCACAGGCATACCACCACCAATAATTTTACCTAAGCAGGTCAAATCTGGCTCAACACCGTAGTAATCTTGTGCGCCACCTAATGCAACACGAAAGCCTGTCATCACTTCATCAATGATTAGGACAGCGTTGAACTCATCACATAGCGCACGTAGGCCCGGTAGAAATTCAGCGGTTGGTGGTACACAGTTCATGTTCCCAGCAACAGGTTCTACGATGACACAAGCGATATCTTCAGGATAGTTTTCAAATGCTTGGCGTACAGATGCAAGATCATTGTAGGTGCAAGTTAGCGTGTGTTTGACAAAATCTTCTGGTACACCCGGTGAGTTTGGTTCACCCATAGTCAGTGCGCCAGAACCTGCTTTGACTAATAAGCAATCTGCGTGGCCATGGTAGCAGCCTTCGAATTTGATGATTTTATCGCGGCCCGTATAGCCACGCGCTAGGCGAATGGCACTCATGGTGGCTTCAGTACCCGAGTTCACCATGCGTACTAAGTCCATAGAAGGAACCAGTTCACAAACTAATTCAGCCATTTCAACTTCGGCAGCGGTTGGGGCGCCGAAACTCAACCCTTTATGGACAGCTTTAATGACAGCATCACGAATTTCTGGGTGATTATGGCCTAAAACCATTGGTCCCCATGAGCCAACGTAATCGACATACGCTTTACCATCAACATCATAAATATAAGCGCCATCTGCTTTTTCGATAAATAAAGGCGTGCCACCGACACCGTTAAAGGCGCGAACAGGCGAGTTTACACCGCCGGGAATTTGTTGTTTTGCTTGCTCATACAGAATTTCAGATTGCGACATGGCAGGGCTCCAAAAAAGGGCGAAATAAAAATTTGCTACCATTCTAAAGCACCACATCAATTAAACCAAATGTTGCTATCAAGATATGCACAATGTGTCTAATTGTGTAACAACACTTGAACGATTTAGTCAAGTGGCGGATAATTAGGTTAATTGATCTGAGTGGGTTTTAGCCCACGCATGAATTTACCGGTCACCGGTTTGGAGTAAAAAATGAGTGATGATGCAGCTCTGCCATTGCAATTTACTGATGCGGCAGCAATTAAAGTTAAAGATTTAGTCTCTGATGAGGACAACCCAAATCTGCGTCTGCGTGTATATATCACCGGTGGCGGATGTAGCGGTTTCCAGTATGGTTTCACCTTCGATGATCAAATCAATGATGGTGATATGACGATTGAGAAACAAGGCGTTGCACTGGTCGTTGATCCTATGAGCCTGCAATATTTAGTAGGCGGAAGTGTTGACTATACCGAAGGTTTAGAGGGTTCTCGTTTTATTGTTACGAATCCAAATGCTAAGTCTACGTGTGGGTGTGGTTCGTCTTTTAGCGTCTAATTTTCGTCATATTTCGTAATTTTCGTCATATTTCGCGCTGTGGCGGCGTTGGCTTCATTCAGCTACTCGGGTCACATACTTATGTATGCTCCTCGAGATATCTTCATTCGCCGCCTTGCCACAACGCGAACTATTTAGAAAATTCCTGTAATTCGTAATTCGTAATTCGTAATTCTTAATTGGATAAATCGTTTAGCTGTTCGCGTAGTTGTTAGCTTTACGCTCTTTTCACCCTAGTCACATACTTGTGTATGCTTCCCGAGATATCTTCATTCGCCGCCGTGCCACAACACAAACTATTTAGAAAATTTTTGTAACTCGTAATTTTTAATTATTACTTATCAATAGGATAAGGTATTTAGCTGCCCGCAGAGTTGCTCGGTGGCGTCGATAATTCGTGGGCCTGCGCGGTGGAACCAGTCTTCATTTAAACGAATGATTGGCACATCCAATTGTGAATGCCAAAAATCCCTGACGACTTTTTCCTGTTCAGCTGAGCCCGTCATTACAATCACATTAGGATTGCGTGTGAGCACTTGCTCACGACTAACTTGTGGCCATTGTACAGCGCTGTTAGCAAAAATATTTTCCCCTCCACAAAATGTCACAACATCATTTTGCAAGGTATGGTTACCTGCGCTGAATAAAGGCTGAGTTCCCAGTTGGATAAATACTTTTTGGGTTTTAAGGCCTGATTTTTTTTGGTTTTGATAAGGTGTTAGTTTTGCTCGCATAGCATCAACATTTTGCTGAGCCAGCTCAGGTTTAGGGCTATATTGGGATAATTCATTGACTGCATCAATGACATCATCAATGGTTTGTGGGTCAAAATAGACAATGGGAATACCAAAGGACGCTAGCTGATCAAGTGGCCGCTGTGGGTTTCCCCCTCGCCATGCCAAAATCAAGTCAGGTTTAAGCGCGATAATACGTTCGACATTAACCCCTTGCCAATCAGAAACTTGTTCTAATATTTTTGCCTGCTCGGGGTAATCTGAATAAGCACTGACCGCAATCAAGTTATCACCTAAACCAGCGGCATAGGCGAGCTCTGTATTTGCAGGGGATAGGCTAATTACACGCTGCTTTGGCTCTGACAAAGCAGAAAATGAGATAAAACAAGCCAGTAATAAAGCAATAAGTTGAGATAAATAGACGGTTAATTTTTTCATCGCTATCATCATATTGAAATAAAAGGCATGCCTGACAAACAGTTATGCCTTTTTTGTTGAACTTAAGCCAGCTTAGCTAAAATTGCATTAATCATCAGTGAAGATTGGCGGGCAGCAACGGGAAGAAATTCGTCAAAACTGGTGTGCGATTCTTTATCAGCAACATCTGAAATCGCGCGAACTACGACAAATGGTACACCGAATTGATGACAAACTTGGCCAATCGCAGTGGCTTCCATTTCAACGGCAGCTACTTGCGGGAAAGTGGCTTTAATACGTGCCAACGGCTCTGCGCCATTAATAAAAGCATCGCCACTGCACACTAAACCACGAACTGCATTCATGTCGAGTAACTGAATGCACTGCTCAGCAACATCAATCAGTTTGCTATCGGCAACAAATGCAGGTGGGCATTGTGCCATCTGACCCGGTTCATAGCCAAATGCGGTGACATCGGCATCGTGATAACGTACTTCGGTAGAAACGACGATATCACCCACATTTAAGCGTGGATCCAACCCGCCTGCGGAACCTGTGTTAATCACTACATCAGGCTGGCAGTGTTCTAATAATAAGGTTGTACCAATTGCAGCAGCAACTTTACCAATACCTGATTTTAATAGGGCAACATCAACACCATTAATTTTACCTGTATAAATTTCACAGCCTGCACGGCTAATGGTTTGGCAGTTTTCAATTTGTGAGCGCAAAATGGCAACTTCTTGCTCCATCGCACCAATGATCCCAACTTTCATTTTGTCTCCTTTTCCCTGCTTAATGTGTACGATTAGTGTCAATATTTTGACTAGGGAAGATAATGTTTTATTGTGTTAGTGCTGTATTCTTCGAGCGGGTTCGCAAATTTTTTTGCAACAACTCGAATTTTGACAACGAAATTACAAAGATGCACGAAGTGTAACATTGAAAGGCAAGTCGGGAAGTATTTTTCCTGTATTTAGGCTATATAATGAAGCATCAATCGAGATAGGGAAGGTGGCAGCGTGGGTGAGATTAATTTTCTAAAGAAACTGAGTTTTCAACGTAACTACATGAGCAGCGCTAAAAACCAGAAAGTCTCACCGCAGGATGAAGACGCTGTAAACCGCTTATTTGAAAGTGACCGTGGGCGCATTATTAACTCCGCTGCTATCCGCCGTTTACAACAAAAAACACAGGTTTTTCCATTAGAACAAAATGCAGCAGTGCGCAGCCGGTTAACGCATTCACTTGAAGTTCAGCAGGTTGGGCGCTACATCAGTAAAACGGTGCTTGGTGAGCTGAAAAAGAAAAAATTGTTAGAAACCTATGGGTTAGATGAGCGTTGTGATGCTTTTGAAAGCCTAGTGGAAATGTCTTGCTTGATGCACGATATCGGCAATCCACCTTTCGGCCACTTTGGCGAAGCCGCTATTCAGCGTTGGTTTAGTAAGTTACTTTTTCCTGATTACGTTTATTCACCAGACTTGCCTGATCCTTGCCAAATTCAGGCACTGCAATTAACGGGGAATGAGAAACAAGACCTTTTTCGCCGCCAATTAAAACAAGATTTATGTTCATTCGAAGGGAATGCGCAAGGTTTGCGCATGGCTCACCGCTTGCTGAAACTTAACCTAACCTATGCACAAATTGGTGCCATCTTGAAATATACGCGTGGCGCTTATGATTTAGAACCCATTCCCGCAGAATTTGATTATTTGATGAAAAAACCAGGATATTACTGGTCTGAAGCGGATTTTGTAAGCGAACTCACCAAAAAACTCGATATGGAGAAATACTGTCGCTTTCCACTTTCGTACATTATGGAGGCGGCTGATGATATATCTTATTGTATTGCCGATTTGGATGATGCTGCAGAGAAAGGGATATTTACCGTTGAGCAACTGATCGATTATTTACGTGCAGAGTGGGGCGAAGTTGAGCCGAATGATTTATTCGACCAAACCATTATGCGTGCTTATAACAATATTAGTGATAATCACACTAGGCGTATTCAGCAAGACCAGTTTTTTATGTATTTACGCGTCAATATTACGGGTAAGTTAGCGCACTATAGCGCTCAACGGTTTATTAAAAACCTTCCAGAGATCTACCATGGTAATTTTAATAGCGCGCTATTAGAGGATAAAAGCCCCGAGCATCGCTTACTGAAAGTGTTGAAAACCGTTGCTTTTAAACATGTGTTTAATCATCACGAAGTCGAACAGTTAGAGTTACAAGGTTATAAAATTATCAGTGGGCTACTCGATTTTTATAGCCCATTATTGATGATGAGCCGGACTGACTTTGCGGATTTAGTCGAAAAAAACTACCACAAACACTTTTTTATTGAAACACGGCTATTCCATAAGTTATCCAACAAGCACCGATTATCCTACAATGAGGCGCTTGAGAAAGTGTCTGCAACGAATGAATCGGATAAATCTATTCTTGAGTTTTATTACCGAGCTCGTTTGATCCAAGACTATATTAGTGGGATGACAGATCATTATGCCTATGAAGAATATCGAAAATTTATGGTGAGTAATTAATAATATTAATTCGCTAAGCAATAAAGTCGCAAAGTAGGCAATAAAATAAAAGGAAAAACAGGTATACTATACATGTCTGTTTTTCCGTCTTCATGCATCAAAAATGCTTGAAATGGAAGCAAACAAGGACCCTTTTTTGTAACTAATACTTCGTTGTGATGACTTATGGCTCAATTTTACTCTCCGAACCGCCGCACCACTCCACGCCGTCAACTTACGGTTATTGCTGATAGCTTAGATGCCGCTGGACAAGGTATTGCACGCCTTGATGGCAAAACAATTTTTGTTGCGGATTTATTGCCTGGGGAAGAAGCCCAAATTGAGTTAACGGAAGATAAACGTAGCTTTGCAAAAGCGAAAGTGGTTAAACGTTTATCAACAAGTCCACAGCGGGTAAAACCCCAATGTCGTTATTTTAATCAATGTGGTGGCTGCCAACAGCAGCATATTGATATTGAATTACAAAGAAAAAGTAAGGCAGAAGCTTTACAATATTTAATGATGAGGGAAACTGGAGTTGATAAAAGCGCAGCTCCTGTAATGAGTGGTGAGTCTTATGGTTATCGACGTCGTGCGCGTTTAGGCCTGCAATACCAGCCTAAAAATCAACGGCTGGTTATGGGATTTCGACAAACACAATCAAATACACTCGTTGATATTAAAAATTGCCCTGTATTAACCCCAGAGCTGGATGCTTTACTTAAGCCGCTTTCTGAATGCCTTAACCAACTGAGCATTAAACCAAAATTAGGCCATGTTGAGCTTATTCATGGTGATAACACCAATATCATCATGATACGTCATTTAGTGCCTTTTTCTCATGCAGATAAACAAAAACTCCATGATTTTGAATGTGAATATGGCGTGTCTGTTTGGTTGGCAGGGAATGAGAACGCATTAGAGGCTTTGACGGGGAACTCTCCAATGCCTGAATATCAAGTTGCGGGTGAAGTGCTTAAGTTTAACCCATTAAATTTTATCCAAGTGAACGGGCAAGTGAACCAATTGATGGTGGCACAGGCGTTAGAATGGTTAGATCTAACACGTGAAGACAGGGTATTAGACCTTTTTTGCGGAATGGGTAACTTTACGCTACCAATAGCGCGATTAGCGAAATCGGTTGTCGGGGTTGAAGGTGTCGAAAATTTAGTCGAACAGGCACGAAACAACGCTCAGCTCAATACTATTTCCAATGCGACCTTCTATAATGAGAACCTAGAAGCCGAAATTCATACACAACCGTGGGCAGCTCAAGGGTTCAATAAAGTGTTATTAGACCCTGCCCGGGCAGGGGCGGCGGGCGTGATGGAACATTTAATTAAACTGATGCCCGAAAAAATTGTCTATGTTTCTTGTAACCCAACGACATTAGCAAGGGACAGTAAAGTTTTGCTTGATGCAGGGTATCAATTATTACATTTGCGGATGTTAGACATGTTTCCGCACACTAGCCATTTAGAATCAATGGCACTATTTATCCGTCGACCAGAGCATTAACAGGTAGGGAGAATATATGGTTGCAGTAAGAAGCGCACATCTTACCCCAGCAGGTGAGTTTGCCCCGGAAAAATGGGTAGGCGGTCTGGGTTTGAGCAATAAACAATCAGAAGAAAAGCTCATCCATACCTGGCAGTTTTGTCACGATAAATTAGCAGGCCAAGAAATTGGGCCGTTATTGCTATGGCGTGGCATCGAGATGACCGAAATCTTATCCACGCTCAGCATGGATATCGGCAGCTTACAAGCCGCATTATTATTTCCGTTAGTTGAAGAAGGCAAACTGGAAGAGCAAGAAGTCATTGATGAGTTCGGGAATTCGATTCACGAATTGGTTAAAGGCGTGCTTGAAATGGATGCCATTCGCCAATTAAAAGCGACACAATCAAGTGAAACTAGCTCTGTCCAAGTTGATAATATCCGCCGCATGTTATTGTCGATGGTGGAGGACTTTCGCTG
Source organism: Providencia sp. UF-183 (assembly GCF_058246155.1). Lineage (NCBI taxonomy): Bacteria > Pseudomonadati > Pseudomonadota > Gammaproteobacteria > Enterobacterales > Morganellaceae > Providencia > Providencia sp. UF-183. The sequence continues at coordinate 129,760 of NZ_JBSICD010000001.1, forward strand.
TGTTGTCATTAAGTTAGCAGAACGTATTGCGCATTTACGTGAAGTCAAAGATGCTACGGAAGATGAACGTGTATTAGCCGCAAAAGAATGCTCCAATATTTATGCACCGCTAGCGAACCGCTTAGGAATTGGGCAATTAAAATGGGAATTAGAGGATTTCTGTTTCCGTTATTTGCACCCAGATGAATACAAAAAAATTGCTAAGTTGCTCCATGAACGCCGTATTGACCGTGAAGATTATATCGATAACTTCGTCAGTACATTGCGTAAACATATGTTAAAAGAAAACATTCAAGCTGATATTTACGGTCGTCCCAAGCATATCTACAGTATCTGGCGCAAAATGAAGAAGAAATCATTGGCGTTTGATGAGTTGTTCGATGTGCGGGCTGTGCGTATTGTGGTTGAGCGTTTGCAAGACTGCTACGCAGCGCTGGGAATTGTGCATACACATTTTCGCCATCTTCCGGATGAGTTTGATGACTATGTAGCTAACCCGAAGCCAAATGGCTATCAATCCATTCACACCGTCGTGTTAGGTCCTAACGGTAAAACGCTTGAAATTCAAATACGCACTCGCCAGATGCATGAGGATGCTGAACTGGGGGTAGCTGCGCACTGGAAATATAAAGAAGGCGCAACGGGAATTGGTAAGGGAAGCAGTTACGAAAACCGCATTGCATGGCTGCGTAAATTAATCGCATGGCAAGAAGAAATGGCTGACTCAGGTGAAATGCTTGATGAAGTTCGTAGCCAAGTATTTGATGACCGTGTATATGTTTTCACACCGAAAGGTGATGTGGTCGATTTACCTGCGGGGTCAACACCACTTGATTTTGCCTACCATATTCACAGCGATGTAGGGCATCGGTGTATTGGTGCAAAAATTGGTGGTCGGATCGTGCCATTTAGCTATCAATTGCAGATGGGTGATCAAATTGAAATTATCACCCAAAAGCACCCGAACCCAAGCCGTGACTGGTTAAACCCAAACTTAGGTTATGTCACAACAAGCCGCGGGCGTGCAAAAATTCAAAACTGGTTCCGTAAACAAGATAGAGATAAAAACATTCTTGCAGGACGTCAGATTTTAGATAGCGAGCTATCTCAGCTAGATATTAGCCTGCGCGAAGCGGAAAAACTGCTTATTGCTCGTTATAATGTTCATTCACTGGATGAAGTATTAGCGGGTATTGGTGGCGGTGATATTCGTATTAACCAGTTAGTGAATTTCTTACAAAGCAAATTCAATAAAGCCACTGCGGAAGAAGAAGACCGCGCGGCGATGAAGACGCTAGAAAGTAAATCTTCCGTACCAAGAGCACCATCTCACAGTAGTGGCCGTGTTGTTGTTGAAGGTGTTGGTAACCTAATGCACCACATCGCAAGATGCTGCCAACCTATCCCTGGAGATGAAATTGTTGGTTTTATCACCAAAGGGCGAGGGATCTCAATCCACAGTGTCGATTGTGAGCAACTGGCAGAGCTACAGAGCCATGCCCCAGAACGTGTGATAAATGCAGTATGGGGTGAAAACTACTCCAGTGGCTATTCATTAGTGGTTAGGGTTATTGCAAACGACCGTAGTGGATTATTGCGTGATATCACCACAATCCTTGCTAACGAGAAAGTAAACGTACTAGGGGTTAGCAGCCGCAGTGACGTTAAGCAGCAGTTAGCAACCATCGATATGACAATAGAAATTTATAATATCGAGGTGCTAGGCAGGGTGTTAGCGAAGTTGAATCAGTTAGCCGATGTTATTGAGGCCAAACGTCATTCTCAGTGATTTTCGTCATATTTTGAGCCGCAGCGTTGTTGGCTGCGTTTAGCTACTTGGGTCACATACTTCTGTATGCTCCCCAAGATAGCTAATCTTGCCGCCTACCTACAACACAAACTATTTTGAAAATCGATATTTTTATAAATCGCCATTTTCATATTTTGAGCCGCAGCGTTGTTGGCTGCGCGCTCTCACCTTAGTCACATACTAATGTATGCTCCTAAGGGCTCGCCTACTTGCCGCTTACCTACAACTCAAACTATTTTGAAAATCGGTACCTTTATAAATGACCGTTTTTATATTTTGAAAATAATTTTTTCTTTGTTTTCTCATTTGTTGGGAAAAATTTGTTGATTAGCGTTTATATCTGGTAAGTTTGAGATAAAGGTACAATGTAGAAGCAAAAGAAAATCAAAGGGTAATACTATGAGTCAGGAAAATCGCCAAATCGAACGTTTACTATCCATTATGGCGCAGCTGCGCGACCCGCAAACGGGGTGCCCTTGGGACAAAGTACAAACATTTAAAACGATTGCCCCCTACACACTTGAAGAAACTTATGAAGTACTTGACGCGATAGAACGTGAGGATTTTTCTGACCTAAAAGGTGAACTGGGTGACTTATTATTCCAAGTTGTTTTTTATGCACAAATGGCGAATGAAAAGTCACTCTTTGATTTCAATGATATCTGTCAGGCGGTTAGTGACAAACTTGAACATCGTCACCCTCATATCTTTGATACGAAAAACCAACTTTCAAGTTCTGAAGTGATTGAGGGATGGGAAAAGCGTAAGGCAAAAGAACGCGCTGAAAAATCACAATTTTCTGTACTCGATGACATTCCCAACTCACTTCCTGCCTTGATGAAAGCCTATAAAATTCAAAAACGTTGCGCTTCTGTTGGTTTTGACTGGGATACGCTTGGCCCAGTGGTTGGGAAAGTCCATGAAGAACTTGAAGAAGTTATGGAAGAAGCCACTCAGGTGGTTGTAGACCAAGGCCGGCTAGAAGAGGAAATTGGGGATTTACTGTTTGCGACGGTAAATTTGTCTCGTCATCTAGGCCATAAGCCTGAAATTGCGCTGCAAAAAGCCTGTAATAAATTTGAACGACGTTTTAGGCAAATCGAAAAAAGTTTATCTGAAAGTGGTAAGTCTGTAGAAGATGCTACACTTGAGGAGATGGAAGCGCTCTGGCAGCAGGTTAAAAGCCAAGAATAAAATGTCTCGTCATATTTCGCACTACAGCGTTGTTGGCTGCGTTCGGCTACATGGGTCACATACTTATGTATGCTCCCCGAGATATTCTCTCTTGCTGCCTAGCTGTAATGCGAACTATTTAGAGCTATTACATGTAAGTATTGAAACTATTTGTCGTTTTAAGATTTGGATATTGTTGGTTTACTCTAAAAGTACCTTATTCAACAGCGCCAAACAAAGCTTCAAAAACAATGAATAACGTGGCACTTTTGGGCGTTAAATGCCTTGTGATAGAGTAAATAGTTATTCAAAATCAAACTTAGTGCAGAATCGCATTTTTTACGCTATAGAATGAGCTGAAAGGATTTAGCTTTTGCCTTTAAACTGTGTTAATGTATAAAAACAGACGCAGATGACTATTTTTGAAGCGATAAATAATTTTCGTTTTTAACTTGCTGATAATATTAGAGTATTGATGAAATTTAGCCTTATTATGCTTAGAACATTTGTAGCGAAATTAAGGTTCGGGTATACTGTTTTCCCGTCCTGTTATATCCATCATCTTTTAAACCTAAACTTTCAGGTTCAGCATGAAAACTAACTATATTTTTGTGACCGGCGGGGTCGTATCCTCTCTGGGTAAAGGCATTGCCGCAGCCTCGTTGGCGGCTATACTCGAAGCCCGTGGACTCAATGTAACCATTATGAAACTGGATCCCTACATCAACGTAGACCCAGGTACAATGAGCCCAACCCAACACGGGGAAGTTTTCGTTACAGAAGACGGCGCTGAAACTGACTTAGATTTGGGTCATTATGAGCGTTTCATCCGTACTAAAATGACACGTCGTAATAACTTTACGACAGGCCGTGTTTACTCTGAAGTTCTGCGCAAAGAGCGCCGTGGCGACTACTTAGGCGCTACCATTCAAGTTATCCCTCATATCACTAATGAAATCAAAGACCGTATCATCCGTGGTGGTGAAGGTCATGATGTTGTTCTCGTTGAAGTTGGCGGAACTGTCGGTGATATCGAATCTCTGCCATTCTTAGAAGCGATTCGTCAAATGGCGGCGGAAGTGGGTCGTGAACGCACACTATACTTGCACTTAACCTTAGTGCCATACCTTGCAGCTGCAGGTGAAGTGAAAACCAAACCAACGCAACATTCTGTGAAAGAGTTGCTGTCCATTGGTATTCAACCTGATGTATTAATTTGTCGTTCAGACCGTGTGATCCCTGCAAATGAACGTGCGAAAATCGCGTTATTCTGTAATGTGCCAGAAAAAGCAGTTATCTCACTGAAAGACGTTGATTCTATTTATAAAATCCCAGCTTTGTTAAAATCCCAAGGTTTGGATGAATACATCTGTAGCCGTTTCCGTATCGATGTGCCAGAGGCGAATCTGTCCGAGTGGGAACAAGTTATTTACGAAGAAGCTAATCCAGCGGGTGAAGTCACCATCGGGATGGTAGGTAAATACGTTGAGCTACCAGATGCATATAAATCTGTTATCGAAGCACTGAAACACGGTGGCTTGAAAAACCGTTTAACAGTGAATATCAAGTTAATCGATTCGCAAGATATCGAAACGCGCGGTGTTGAATTACTGAAAGGTCTGGACGCAATTTTAGTCCCAGGTGGTTTTGGTGAGCGCGGCGTTGAAGGGAAAATTCTGACGGCACAATATGCACGTGAGAACAAAATTCCTTATTTAGGTATTTGTTTGGGTATGCAAGTTGCTCTGATTGAATTTGCACGTAATGTTGCCAACATGGCAGATGCAAATTCAACAGAATTCAAAGCAGATTGTAAATTCCCAGTTGTTGCGCTGATTACAGAATGGCGTGATGAAGAGGGTAACGTTGAAGTGCGTTCTGAAGAGAGCGACCTTGGCGGTACAATGCGTGTTGGTGGCCAGCCGTGTCATTTAGTGAATGGCAGCTTAGTTCGTGATATGTATGGTTCTGATACTATCGTTGAACGTCACCGTCACCGTTATGAAGTGAATAATTTATTACTGAAACGCATCGAAGATGCGGGCCTGAAAATTGCAGGTCGTTCAGTAGATAACAAGCTGGTGGAAATTATCGAAAACCCAAATCACCCTTGGTTTGTGGCTTGTCAATTCCACCCAGAGTTCACTTCGACCCCAAGAGATGGTCACCCGTTATTTGCAGGTTTTGTTAAAGCCGCTGGTAAGTACCAGAAAGGTGAGTTGAAATAAGATATGGGGAAGTCGGCGCAATGGCACCAACTTCCCGAAATTTAACTTGTACTGAGGAAAACCTAATGTCCAAAATTGTTAAAGTGATCGGCCGTGAAATCATTGACTCTCGTGGTAACCCAACTGTTGAAGCTGAAGTTCACTTAGAAGGTGGATTTGTTGGTTTAGCAGCTGCACCATCAGGTGCATCTACAGGTTCTCGTGAAGCTCTGGAACTGCGTGACGGTGATAAAGCACGTTTCCTGGGTAAAGGTGTTCTGAAAGCTGTTGGTGCAGTTAATGGCCCAATCGCAGAAGCCTTAATCGGTAAAGATGCAAAAGATCAAGCAAACATCGATAAAATCATGATTGACCTTGATGGCACTGAAAACAAATCTAAATTTGGTGCGAACGCAATTCTGGCTGTTTCTTTAGCAAACGCAAAAGCAGCAGCAGCGGCAAAAGGTATGCCTCTGTATGAGCATATTTCTGACCTGAACGGAACTCACGGCCAATATTCTATGCCTCTGCCAATGATGAACATCATCAACGGTGGTGAGCACGCAGATAACAACGTTGATATCCAAGAGTTTATGATCCAACCTGTTGGCGCTCCGACTCTGAAAGAAGCGGTTCGCATGGGTTCTGAAATTTTCCATCACTTAGCGAAAGTACTGAAATCTAAAGGTATGAACACCGCTGTTGGTGATGAGGGTGGTTATGCACCTAACTTAGAATCTAACGCAGCAGCATTAGCCGCTATCAAAGAAGCGGTTGAGCAAGCGGGCTATGTATTAGGTAAAGACGTAACTTTAGCGATGGACTGTGCAGCATCTGAGTTCTTCAACGCAGAAACAGGTAACTATGAACTGAAAGGCGAAGGTAAAACCTTTACTTCACAAGAGTTCACCCATTACTTAGAAGAACTGACTAAACAGTACCCAATCGTGTCTATCGAAGATGGCCTGAATGAATCTGACTGGGATGGTTTCGCATACCAAACTAAAGTTCTTGGTGACAAAATCCAACTGGTTGGTGACGACCTGTTTGTAACTAACACTAAGATCCTGAAAGAAGGTATCGATAAAGGCATCGCTAACTCTATCCTGATTAAATTCAACCAGATCGGTTCTTTAACTGAAACTCTGGCTGCAATTAAAATGGCGAAAGATGCTGGCTACACTGCTGTTATCTCTCACCGTTCAGGCGAAACTGAAGATGCAACTATCGCTGACTTAGCGGTTGGTACTGCAGCGGGCCAAATCAAAACGGGTTCTATGAGCCGTTCTGACCGTGTTGCTAAATACAACCAATTAATCCGTATCGAAGAAGCTCTGGGTAACAGCGCACCATTCAACGGCTTAAAAGAAGTTAAAGGCCAAGCATAATTTAATTGCTTAGCAAACTGACTGAAACGGGAGGCGAAAGCTTCCCGTTTTTTTATATAAAATAAATAATAAAAATATTAATCTTTTTATTTAAAAGTTTATCTTAAAATTTTATTTTTCATTAGAACTAACGTAATAAATTCTATTTTTTATGATAGTAATAAGATGTTTGTAACTAGTGGAAATTAATATTAAAGGATAAAACTATGGAAACGGAATGTTATAAATCATTGCTCGCAATTTCAAGATTGGGAAGGGATAAAGCAAAAATTGATCAGGAAATTATAGATTTAGTTAGAGAGATTAAAGTTGCTTATAAGAATAATAACTTTAATTGGGACCCAACACTAAGAGCAAAAAAGAAATATATCGAAGATAAAATCACAGATATTATTTACCATTTATACAGTAATGACACACCATCAGAAGCATCTAGGTTAAATCTTGAAGAAAGAAAATTATTTCTAGAAAACTTTCAATTAACTCTAAATTCAATGGTTAGAAAAAAGGTTAATATTAAGGTTCAAGGGCAAAATGAAGAATCTTTTTTTAAATTAAATCAAGAGCAGCTGTTAAATGCAAGTGCATATCGTATTTTACCAAAAGACTCTCGGCAACGTTATTTGCATAGTTCTAAATTAATGGCTCGATTAACCGTCAATGTGAACAAAAAAAACTATAATAATTTAGCTGATGCGTTAATTAAGTTATATGACAATGACCCACAAAAAAGAGTTACTCAAGCTAAAATTATGGGGCCCAGAAAATTAGGCAGTCGAACTGATCAAGCGGTTATTTATTTGTCAGAAGCGAATATTGAATCAGCGAAAGAAGTGAGCCAGCAATTGAAATTACTCTTACCTTCAGATGCACTCATTGGGCATACACCAGCGGGTATGAAAAGGCTAACGACAGGGATTTCCTACTCAGAGACAGTCGAGGGGCAATCAAGCAGCCATGGGGAATCAAGGGCACTGATAATGGCGAAAGCCACTACTGAGTCGTTGCTTACAGGTGAAAAGTTGAAAAACACATTACCAAGAACATTACAACGCTTTGGCTATGACCCTAAAGACCCTGCACTTATTTCTCAAACCATTAGAGACCGATTTTTGCTAACAGGATTAAATAGCCCGGACCAAGAATTAAGCACAATACAGCCAAGTCGAGATATACAGCAATTTGTATTAAATCCCGAACAATTTTGCTATGCATATAAAATTAATGCGAGTTACCTTAACGATATAAAAGAAATACCTGAAAGTGGAAAAGTTGTATTTTACCGTAATGAAGAATCTGAATATGAAATAAAGTATGTTGATGAAACCTACCGTCCAGACCTTTCATATGCACTCAATAGTGACTTCTTAGATACCAGTTTGAAGGAATCTGATAAGGGCTTCTCTAATTATATTGATATAAAAAAGACCGCACCTGATAACGTTTTTTTATTTTTAAGCGAGGTTAAAAAAGGCTCGGTTATCGTGACGGAACTAAATGCTGAGAAGTACAGGGTTTATTATGATGCTCGCTATAATAGTTCCTTACTTTACGATAATGTTGTCATGGCGGTAGATGAACAAGATTATAAGAATGAGTTTAGCAATAATGATTTTGTTTTTTTATATTTTGATGAAGACTGGAAAATAGTCATTCAAAACAGAAATAATAATGAAGGGGTTATTTTTGAACCTAATAATGTTAAGGTTAAATCATCTGGAGATTATTCTTTAGATGAGAAAAAAGCTGAGTTTAATCTTTATCGAAATAATATACATGAAAAATTAAACATTTTTTCGAAAAAGTTAGATGTCTATATTTCTACAGCAGAAGAATATTCAACGTCAGATAAAAACTCAACTAACTCTATTCATTGGCTAAATCTGGCTAATGAAGTAAAAAGAAAAGTTCAAGCGAGTTCGGATGAGTTAAAAAATAGAATTCAAAGTATAGAATCAGACTTGAAGAGAACCAATGATGAAAACATTATTGCTGACATGAAAGCGGCGATGGATGTTAATCAGGTTCTTGATATCATAAAAAATAAGCAATTTAATGAAATATATTCAAATTTGCTTGAAGTTGAATATGCTTTTTATTTGCAACAACTTAAGCAAGATAAAGGTATGGATTTCGTTGTTCGAGGAAATAAGTCAGGAGCTTCATCATCTAAGGCGGATGAACATGGTCGACTAACGATAGTTGAACGCTATGAAAATTTATTATATTTACATAAAACATCAAAAAACAGTGAATTTAGGCATGAGTTTAATGAGGGAATAAAAAATTATAATGATATTGTGGTTAAAGGGATTGATAGTACATCAACATCTTGGGAGTTAAAAAAACGATATGTGATAGCTGAGCTTTCTGCAAAAGAAAGAGGTGCATTATATCGGTTGATTCAAGATGCTGGTTATGCCGAATATATTGATAAAATTCTTACCGAAACGGGAAAAATTAGCGAGTTTTTTTATGAAAATGGCAGCAAAGCGAACCGACTAATACCACAGGATTTTTATTTATCTGTTATTAAAAGTGAATCCGGTGGGCGCTGTTATCCTCTCGTTAGAGCAATGTCTGTTGCATTGGCAAAAGATGGGCAAAATGGCGCAGGTAAACTCATTGATAAACTCTATGTCGCAGCTGCAAATCCAGATGATAAAAACTCTATTTTCTTAAAAGAGGGACTGAAAAACTTACACTCAAATACTGATGCTGTAGAGGCTTCTTTTTCCTACGGAAAAATGGGACTTAATAAGATTCAAGAGATATTAGATGTTCGTGATGAAACAATGATGTTTGCATTAAATAGTAACAATCACTCAATGATGTTGGGCAAAAAAATAGAAAAAGGGAAGAAAACTTACTATTTTTATGATCCTAATTTTGGTGTTTTTGCATTTGATGATAACCAAAGTCTGTTTGAGGCAGTGAGAAAGTTTTTTATTGAAAAAAAATTTGCACCATATTATTCCGCGTTTGAAATAGATGGGAAACCTGCCTTTAATCTCGTTTATATTGATACCAATAAAATGGGGCGTGTCCCAATAGGTAGCCAGCTTACAGTTGAAAATTTAAGTGAAAATGATGATCTTACAACAATAGAAACTAGGCAGAATAAAGCAAGATTAATATTAAAAAACCAAGATGAAATATACCAAGATTTGCAATTAAAAAGGTCATTAATGATCTTAGATGCTAATCAGTGGGCAGAGAAAATCCATGAAGCAACATTTAAATTATCGGTAGAAAACGAACTTGATGGTCGATGGCTTCCTTTATTTTATAATGTAGAAGAAGTCAAAGAGGGCCATTATCGTCTTCAACTTATCCATTTAGATGATCCAAGCTTGACGCGGTGGGTTGAAACAACGGATAAAACATTTAAAGATTTTCACCAATATAGCTTAGATAAAATGATGGAGTTTGGTCGTTATTACCACCTTATCGAAGAGGAGTTTAAATTAAAGCCTGAAAGTGCTGAAGGTGATTCTATTGATGGTTTGAATGCAGGCATTGCGATTCAATCTATCATTCAATGGGTGGAAGATAGAAATCGGAATGTAAACACAGAGACTTCAGATACATCAAATCTAGCGATGGCTTTAAAAATTCACACTTATCTTAACTATGCATTAATCGCCCATAGTACCGCAAAAGATGTTGCTCATATGGCAGAGCTTGTTAAAACAGCACTGAGGTACCAGAATAAATCTGTGGCATCCTCAATGACTATTTTTTCATCTTCACTGGCTAAAGTTGCAAATGAAGGTCTATCAACATTTTTTAATGGAGCCTTAATTGGGTTTGATGTTTACGAAATAACGCAAGCTGAAAACGAACCACAAACAATTACATTTGGAACACAATTGGCTTTTGATTCAGCTAGTTTTTTGACAAGTAGTGTAGCTATAGGCGCAGATGCTTTTGGTTATTCGACGGCATCAGCCTCTTTAGGTGGAATAGGTGTTATTGTTGCAGGACTTGGTATTGGATTCACAGCACTTGCGCGTAATTTTGCGATCATTGGCGAAGATGCCAAAGCGGTTGGTTTGTATTTTAGCGCTTTGGATAATGCATACCAAGGCAATGGGTATGAATATTCGAAAGATAGGACCGTTTTAATACCTAAATTTGGTGCGGTGTTTAAAACGATAGATTTACAAACCAATCAAATTGAATTTGATAGCCAATATATTTACCGTACAAGTGAGAAATCGTCGGGAGGGGGGCGGAAGAATTATCTTTTTTGGGCAGGTAATTTTCCAACTATGGTGCATGATAGGCAGCAAGCAATTAATATTCGTGCTGGAATAGGCTATGCAAATAGTAATCACACTGTAGATTTTTCTTCACAAGAAAGCCTCTTTTTGCCGATCACGCCAAAATCATATATAAAATATGATTATAATTTATGGCCAGGCGCAACAACAAGGCATGACAATGGTTTTGATGTTATCCGTAGATTAGAGCAAGGTGATAATTTTGATTATGATTTTTATATTTTTCCAAGTGAAAATATAATTACTCACATTTATCATGAGTATGTCAATACCCCTATAACTATTAAATTAGATAATAAAAAACGTAATTTAATTATACCAAATTTGCCAAAAGAATGGCGGGGTTTTATTGATTATAAATTGGAAGGTAGTGGAGGCCAGTACACAGTTAATATTAATGAGGGAGTTAAAATATTATTATCAGATAGCCCAGTTACTCAAACTCCATCTCAATGGTTTATTAATTCAAAAGAAATCGGAAATGGGCGCATTCAAATTTTTGATGACAGAGTTAGAGTCGGGGATGTGGATATTTACATCGAGAATAAAAATCCCGAAAGTAAATATTATATTATTAAAAATAACAATGAAGTAAACGAGATAGAACTCAAGACAAAATCAATTAAAACAGTGAGTGTTGATGAGGAAGTATGGAAAGATAATATCAAAGGCTTTGAAGAATACTTACATACCTTATTCCAAGAACAAAAATCACATCAGCAGTATGTTATTATTGAAAATTATCAACACCATGGAAATAATGTAGGACGAGCCTATTTTGATGTAAAAACGGAAAAAATAATATTTACACATTCAATTGAAGCAGAGAAAAAAGATGCGTTATTAGCAGGTGTTAGAAATGATAAGGCTATTTTTTATTCATTAGAATCTCCTTTAATTTGGGTTACGGATCTTAATAATGGGAATATTCTTTTTGAATACCGGTTAGAAAATAAAATGGCTCGTAATTTGGAAATTTTAAAAGTTTGGCCAGGAGAAAATACCATTTATTTTTCTTGCCGCTATCAAGACTCATTTGAGGTGGCAAATTATCAAATTGTAGAAAATAATATTGAATTAGTGAGTATCGTTTCAACGCCTGAAACACTCGTATATTTAGCCAGTACACATACTCAATTAGAGGAAGTTGAGCCAGAGGAAATTTTAAAAAATTATTTAATTGATAATAAGAATAATATTGCAACACCCGGTTTGAAGGGCTCAAACTTAGCAAGCTTAGTGATGATATCTGGAAATGACCATAATCAAACGCAACATCGCTACTGGATCAGGCCGCAAGATAATAAACTGATTAAGCCTAACCTATCGGCATCATTAGGGTTTGGCCATTTTCCTGTTGATCGTACTTTGAAGCAAAGCCACTGGGCAATTCCCGAAGACTTACATTTAGTGACTTCATTGTTTGATAGTGACGGTACTGAAGTTTTTTACTTTTATAGTGATAAACAAAAATCACTTTATCGACAAGAAGGTGCTGGGCAAGATGTCTTAAATGTGATTAAACCTTCAGCATGGTTTATGTACACTCCAAATTTAGAGAGTGTATTTACATGGAAAGGGAATTTGCTACTTATCGATAGCTTTGGTGTTGTTAGCCAGTTAAGTGCAAATGGAAATTCATCCATTGTTGCATTGAATGACAAATGGTTTAAGGATCATGCGTACTGGTGGCGAGACTTAGAATATGTTTATCGAGATAAACCAGTTATTGCATTACTAGGTATTAAAAGTGTTGATAATGGAAAAATACTCCCAGCTTGGAGTATTCAAGGAAAAATAATCATTGCACATCAACTTTCATCAGAAAATGAACTGCAATTTTTAGGTATGAATGCAACTCGTTCAGGAGGGTTAATCTTTGATAAAAAGCAAAAAAAATTGTATGAGCAATATTTTGCTACAGAAAAAGAATTAATTGCTGCATTTGCTGAGGGCTCAACATTGAATAACCCTGCTGATTTACCTGCCATCATTGATCTTTACCCTAATTATCAATTTAACAAAGTCGAACGGGTCGCTGATGGTTTATTAATGTCTGCTGGAAGTGGAGAAATATTTTACATTGATCTGGTAAATAGCCAATCTATTAATCCTAATCATCTAAGTTCATCTTTGATTATTAAAGGTGGGAAAGAACATGATATTTTGAGCCCATCAATAATAAAAAATGTGAAAAATATCATTTTAAGTGGCGGGGAAGGGCAAGATAGCTATTTAATTACCCAAGAGGCTTGGTTAAATTACCAAACGATTATTATTGACAATGACTGCTATGATGAAAAAGAGGATTTGCTTATTTTACCCCCATTAAATCGCCAATCGCTTATGACACTTCGGCAGAATGATGATTTAGTTATTTTTGATATGCACTCATCGACGTCATTAATTATCAGGCAGGTATTTGGTGAACAATCTAAAACGCATAACCATTTGAATATAAGGATGCACAATCAATCATACTCAATGAGTCTAAGCGAATTTACCAGTGGCACAATACAATCAGAAGGCTTATTTAATATACAACAAGGTGGTGTTATTTCACAGAGTGAGCAGCAAACTCAATTAATTATTGAAAAAATAACAGCGTTTAATTTTGATACGGAATTATCTCAACAAGACTCTGTTGCTTTTTTTCCTCCAGAACGTGTATTGAGTTTAATGCCACCGCTTTTACCCGCTAAAAAAGAAAAGTAAAGATAAATGATTTCTAACTGATTTTTATATTAATAAATAGTACTGAGAAGGAGTTGGTTTATTTTAATAAAAATCAGTTGGTTATGCTTTTATATTTTGAATGTGAAATGGTTGTTTATGTTGCTTTTAACTATTATGTTGACATTTAATTCTTCGTTTTTTACGATTTAATAGTTCGGATTTTTGGAGTTCATGTTAATTACTAGAAAATTACACGGTATAGATCGCACTTTTGGCTACAACACATTTTCATTCCATTCAATTAACTCTATATTTCAGACCTCGTAAATAAATATTAACAATAATACTCGAAAACAATTTGCTTCCGAGCTATGGAGTTTTACATGGATGCTTCTGAATCTTTGACGCCGGCAGTAAGTCCTACTCCCGCAAATAAGCGTGGTTGGATTATTTTAGCAATTGATATTGTGCTTCTAATTGTACTTTTGAAATACCTGCCCTTTGATGAAAAAGCGAATGCAGGTTTAGCAATGATGGTCTTCATAGGTGTACTTTGGTTAACTGAAGCTATACACGTCACAGTGACAGCGCTCTGTATTCCTATTTTAGCGGTAGTCCTAGGGCTCATGAATACAGGGGATGCACTTAAATCCTTTGCAAACCCAATTATTTTCTTATTTTTTGGGGGATTTGCGTTAGCAACGGCTTTACATATTCAAGGTCTAGATAGGCTTATAGCCAATCGCTTATTAATGGCAGCGCGTGGGCGCCTTTCTGTAGCCGTATTATTGCTATTCGGTGTCACAGCAGGCTTATCAATGTGGATCAGTAACACAGCAACAGCGGCAATGATGTTACCGCTTGTACTCGGTATTTTGTCTAATCTTGATGTGCGCCATGAACGCAATACCTTTGTGTTTGTATTACTTGGTGTTGCTTATAGTGCAAGTATTGGTGGATTAGGGACGATTGTTGGTAGTCCTCCAAATGCCATTGCGGCTTCTGCTTTAGGTTTAGATTTTCTGTCTTGGATGAAATATGGCATTCCAATTATGGTTGTCTTATTACCAATGATGTTTGTTTTAATGTACATGATGCTGCGCCCAAACCTTAAACATCGCTTTGAAATTGAATTAGAGCATGTTCAATGGAACAGCAAGCGTATTACTGCAATGGTCATATTTTTGTTAGCTGTAGTTTGTTGGATCACCAGTACTTTCATCAGTGACGCGTTCGGTGGTGTAAAAGATTTAGATACTATCATTGCGATGAGTGCCGCAATCCTCATTTGTGTTACGGGTGTCGCAAGCTGGTCTCAGATTCAAAAAAATACAGAGTGGGGCGTATTGATGTTATTCGGTGGTGGTCTAACACTGAGTGCAATTTTAAGCTCTTCTGGTGCAAGTAAAATTATGGCGGATTGGATGCAGCTGACATTTGGTCAAAGCCATTGGTTTGTTATCATTTTAGCGGTAACAACGTTTATCATTATTTTGACAGAATTCACCAGTAATACAGCGAGTGCTGCATTATTAGTCCCTATTTTTGCAACAGTAGCTGAAGCGTTAGGGATGCCAGTGATCGTACTGACAATGATTATTGGTATTGGTGCATCGTGTGCCTTTATGTTGCCTGTAGCAACACCGCCAAATGCGATAGTGTTTGGTTCGGGGTATATTCGTCAAATAGAAATGGTGAGAGTCGGAGCGGTACTGAATGTCGCTTGTATCATTGTGATTTCATTATTTGCTTGGTTCTTCTGGATGTAATTCAAAAAATATACCTTACGGCCTCTTCTTTTGAGGCCGCTTTACATTGTTGTGCTGCATTTCGATATTATTGTGAGGGGCGTGCGACAAGTGCTTGTTGATTTTTCCCTATCTGAATAACTCCTGTATCTGTAAATGTAATTTCACTGTTGCCACGCAACGAAAAATTCATCGCTTTAATTATTCCCTGTATATCGATTTTATTTTGTGGGCAAAGAAAATCATTATTACATTGATATTGATGACTTTCTAACATAACGGTGTGCCCTGTTAATTTCGCTTGTTCACTTAATTCAAAGTGATTTCCTTGAAAATAAGGGATATCAGTTTTGAATTTAGTGCCGAGTTTTACCACACCTTCACTGGGAGAAAGTGTTCCACTGCCTGATGAACTTATGTAGTTTTGCAAGGCAGCATTGATATTGAGGTTGTTTTGCAGTTTTATTTGATCGGCAAAAACATTCATTTTAGATAGTTGAATTGGATTGCCTTGTTGTTGGCTTATGCTGACGAGCCCAGCCGGTTGGGTTGAAAATTTAAGGTTGCTATAATCCTCCTGTTTTTTAGGGTCGAGTTGTTTCTTATTTTCTTTATTTCTACTGTATTGTTGTTCTAGTTTCCCTGCAATTAAAGACAGACTATTGATATTATTTATCGCGCCTTTTTTCCACGAGATACCATTTGGGTTTGCAATAACCAGGTTTGCACGTTGCCCCTTGATACCCAATATCCCTTGAATTTGCGTTTCTTCGGTGCCTGTCACTTCAGCGAGTATTAACTTGGCTGCCCTATCACTCAGGTTGTTATTACTGGCTATGTCATTATTAAAAATTAAACCATGTTCATTTGAAGATAACGCTTCAAATGTATTGAATGAAATATGGTTTTTTAGTGGAGCATTGATATTGATGATTTTGGCTTTATCAATGCTGATTTCATTTGCATTAGTGATAGGTGGTGAAAATAAGAAAATGACCGTAATTGTTTGTGCCGCTATTGATTTCATTTATCAGCTCCCTGCTATTAAAAAATCCCTTCATCGCTAACGAGTATAAGGGGTAATGCATTTTTCAAAGCAATCAAAAAATAGTATGGGATTGATAGAAACAATCAAAACAGGGTAACTGTGTTGGGTTAAGGATAAGGATAAAAAAAGAGCCACATTTCTGTGGCTCCCATTATTTAGGTCACTTATCAGCAATTAGTGTGCTGTTGGTGGATGGCTGTGTTCAATATCTTCAGACTTCTTAGAGAAGCGGCGACGGATCACCACAAAGAAGACGGGAACAAAGAAGATAGCCAGTGAGGTTGCGGCGAACATACCACCCAGAACACCTGTACCTACTGAGTTCTGAGATGCAGAACCTGCACCATTACTAAACACTAGCGGGATAACACCTAACATAAATGCCAATGATGTCATCAGGATTGGTCGTAAACGCATCTTAACGGCATTCAGCGTTGCTTCAACTAACCCTTTACCTTCTTTTTCCATCAAGTCTTTGGCGAATTCAACAATCAAGATTGCGTTTTTCGCCGAGAGCCCAATGGTTGTTAACAGGCCGACCTTAAAGTAAACGTCATTATCTAAACCACGGACGCTGGTAAAGAGTAATGCGCCGATAATACCCAGTGGAACGACTAACATAACGGAGAATGGTACTGACCAGCTTTCATAAAGTGCTGCCAGGCAGAGGAATACCACTATCAAGGAAATCGCGTACAGAGCAGGGGCTTGGTTACCTGCTAAGCGTTCTTGATAGGACATACCCGTCCACTCATAACCAATACCTTCCGGTAGGTTTTCAGTTGTTAGTTTTTCCATCAATAGCATCGCATCACCGGTACTTTGACCTGGTGCTGCTTGGCCTTGAATGTTCATCGCTGGTACACCGTTATAACGCTCTAAACGTGGTGAACCAAACTTCCAAGGGTCTTTGGATTCATCTAAGAATGCAGAGAATGGAACCATTTTACCTTGGTTATTACGAACATACAGGTTGCTGATATCTGATGGCAACATACGACTTTCTGCATCACCTTGTACGTAAACTTTCTTAACACGACCGCGGTCGATAAAGTCGTTCACATAGCTTCCACCAAAGACGGAGCTGAGTGTTGCGTTAATATCGCTGATTGCGACGCCTTGTGCCTGTGCTTTTTGTTGGTCAATGTAGATACGGTATTGTGACGTATCATCTTGCCCATTTGGACGAACACCTTGGAGCATTTCTGGATGTTGAGCCGCTAAACCAAGTAATTGGTTACGTGCTTGCATCAGTTTGTCATGCCCTAAGTTACCTTTATCGACCAACTCGAAGTCAAAACCGTCTGCGGTACCTAACTCAACAATTGCAGGCAGGTTAAAGGCGTAAATTAGTGCTTCTTGCTTCTTGGACATCGCGATATTTGCGCGTTGTACAATTGCATCAACGTGGTTTTCATCACCTTTACGTTCGCTCCAGTTTTTCAGAACGACGAAGGCAAGACCCATATTTTGACCTTGACCGGCAAAGCTAAAGCCCCCAACAGTAAAGACAGATTCAACATTGTCTTTTTCGTCAGTGTGGTAGTAGTTAGTGACTTCATCCAGCACGGCTTGGGTTTGTTCTTGTGTTGATCCTGGCGGTAATTGAACCATTGACAGGAATACACCTTGGTCTTCTGCTGGTAAGAAGGAAGACGGTAAACGAACAAACATAAATGCCATGCCTGCCACTAAAATCAGGTAAATCACAAGGTAACGACCTGTGCCGTTAAGCATGCGGCTTACACTGTCTGTGTAGTGGTGAGCTTGCTTTTCAAACGTTCTGTTAAACCATCCAAAGAACCCTTTTTGGCTACCATGGCTGCCTTTCTCAATAGGCTTCAACATCGTCGCACACAGTGCTGGTGTTAAAATCATAGCCACCAGAACTGACAGGATCATGGACGAAACAATGGTAATCGAGAACTGACGGTAAATTGCCCCTGTTGAACCACCAAAGAAGGCCATTGGGATGAATACCGCAGACAGAACCATTGCAATACCGACTAACGCACCTTGGATTTGACCCATTGATTTTTTGGTCGCTTCTTTCGGTGATAAGCCTTCTTCTTGCATAACACGTTCAACGTTCTCTACAACAACGATGGCATCATCGACGAGTAGACCGATGGCAAGTACCATCGCGAACATGGTCAAGGTGTTTATTGAGTAACCAAATGCCGATAGGATGGCAAATGTCCCCAACAAGACAACTGGAACGGCAATCGTTGGAATTAATGTGGCGCGAATGTTCTGGAGGAACAAATACATAACCACAACAACCAACATGATTGCTTCAACTAACGTTTTAACAACCTCGTTAATTGAGATTTTAACAAATGGCGTTGTATCGTATGGATAAACGATTTCTAACCCTTGAGGGAAGAAAGGTTTCATCTCTTCCAGCGCAGCACGTACGTTGTTAGACGTATCTAACGCGTTCGCACCTGTTGCCAGTTTGATACCAATACCTGCTGCTGGTTTTCCGTTAAAGCGCGCGATCGTACTGTAGTTTTCTGCACCTAACTGAACGTCAGCAACATCTTTAATACGAACTTGAGAACCGTCTTGGTTAACCCGCAGTAAGATATTGGAAAACTCTTCTGCACTATTTAAACGTGTCTGTGCAATGATTGAGACGTTTAAACGTTGGTTTGCAATTGACGGTGAACCACCGAGCTGTCCTGCTGCGACTTGGTTATTTTGAACCTTGATAGCATTAATGACATCGGTTGTCGTCATGTTGTATTTAACAAGTTGTTCAGGTTTTAACCAAATACGCATCGCATATTGGGTACCAAACAGCTGTGTTTCACCCACACCATTTACACGGCTTAATGGGTCTTTAATATTCGAACCTACATAGTCGGCAATGTCATATTGGCCCATTGAGCCATCATTAGACACGAAACCTGCAACCATTAAGAACGAACTTGTTGATTTATCGACACTAATACCTTGCTGCTGAACTTCTTGTGGCAGCAATGGCATCGCCAGTTGCAATTTATTTTGCACCTGTACTTGCGCGATATCACCATCAGTTCCTGCTTCAAAAGTAAGCGTAATGCTTGCAGAACCTGATGAATCACTGCTCGATGACATATATACCAAGTTATCGATACCGTTCATATTCTGTTCGATAACCTGAGTTACTGTGTTTTGTACCGTCTCGGCATCCGCTCCCGGATAGTTAGCTGAAATAGAAACAGCCGGCGGTGCGATGGTCGGGTACTGAGAAACAGGTAACTGGATAATTGCCAACAGACCAGCAAGCATGGTGATAATCGCAATTACCCACGCAAAAATTGGTCTTTCTATAAAAAACTTAGGCATTAATCAGCCGCTCCCTTATTTAGACTTTTCTTCAGGTTTAGCCTGATTGTCTATGGATTGCGTTTCTAAGTTTGCTTCCTTAGGATTCACAACAATTCCTGGTTTGATTTTTTGTAAGCCAATGACGACAACGCGATCACCTGCTTTTAAGCCATCTTTAATCAGCCATTTGTTGCCAACCGCTTGTCCTGCTTTAACCGTTCTGACTTCAATTTTGTTCTCTGCGCCAACAACCATGACTTGAGAGGTACCTTGAGCAGTACGCGATAATCCTTGTTGAGGAACCAGAATTGCATTTTCAACAACGCCATCTTCTAAAATTGCACGGACAAACATTCCCGGAAGTAACTCTTTGTTCGGGTTAGGGAAAACGGCTCTCATTGTGATGGAACCTGTGGTTTCATCAACGGTGACATCAGAGAACTCGAGAACACCTTTTTGTGCGTATTCTTGGCCATTGCTATTAATTAAACTAACAGGTGCCTGACCAGATTCTTTTTGCACAGCGCCTTGTGCTATCTCATTTTTTAGACGTAAGAAATCATCGCTCGATTGCGTTACGTCAACATAGATAGGGTCAAGTTGCTGAACACGCATTAATTCAGTCGCTTGGCCTGTAGAGACCAATGCCCCTTCAGTCACATTCGATTTGCCAGTACGGCCACTGATTGGTGCGGTTACCTTGGTGTAGTTCAGGTTGATACGTGCAGTTTCAACAGCCGCTTCCGCTGCTTTGACGGCAGCAAGCGCTTGAGCATAGGTTGAAGTCGCTTGGTCGTATTCTTGCTGACTAATGTAATTCGTCCCTAACAATGGTTTATAACGCTTAACCGTCAGCGCCGCGATATTTGCATTCGCTTGCGCTTTTGCCAGTTCTGCTTTTGCACTGTCATAGGTCGCTTGGAAAGGAGCAGGATCAATTTGATACAAAGATGTTCCCGCTTCTACGTCGCTACCTTCTTTATAGTTACGTTTTAAAATGATGCCGCTCACTTGTGGGCGAACCTCGGCAACACGGAATGCAGATGTACGGCCTGGTAACTCGGTCTTGAGAGTCAGAGGTTCGGCTTTCAGCGTAACAATTCCTACTTCAGGCGCCGGGCGTTCTCCGCCACCTTGTTGTTCATCGTTACAACCTGATAAAGCTAAGCCACCTGAAAGAACCAACAGAGCCAGAGGTAACACCCCTCTGTTTTTTCGCATAAGTTAACCTCAATTAATCAATATGAGTTCAAAACAAAAATAAGAAAAATGGTAAACAATATGATTTATCACTGTGCTATAGTACAAACATACACGAATGTATGTAAATCAGCTTTCGATAGAAACGGGTCACAATGGCACGAAAAACTAAACAACAGGCTGAAGAAACCCGTCAGGAAATATTAGATGCTGCCATCAAAACATTCTCTGAGCGAGGAGTTTCAGCCACATCATTAGCCGATATTGCAAAAGCAGCGGGGGTAACCCGAGGTGCAATATATTGGCATTTTAAAAATAAAGTAGATCTCTTTTATCAGGCCTGCGAGTTTGGTGATAACCAAATAATCCAAGCCGAAGAATATTATCGTTCTAAATATACCAATGATCCACTTTCAATACTAAGAGAATTATTGGTTTTTATTTTGACCGACTTCATCGACAACCCTAAAAACCGTGCGTTGATGGAAATTTTCTTTTTAAAATGTGAATTAGTGGGCGAAATGGCGGAATTAGTCGATTTTAAACGGGCTAATTATGTGGCTAGTCAGTGTCGTATTGTCGATAATTTGCAAGATTGTATCGATGCAGGGCAATTACCTGCTGACCTTGATATTGAATGCGCCGCCATCATGATCCGCTCATTAATGTCGGGTTTATTAGAAAATTGGTTATTACAACCTGAGAACTTTAATATAAATCAACACACGATAACGCTGGTTGAGACACTATTAGAGACGTTAAAATGTAACCCAGCAATACGGCTTAAACCCACCCAAATAAAATAACTTGGAGTCACAGATGGCCTCTATTCTGATCATCGCTAACGGCGCACCTTATGGCAGCGAAACTTTATTTAACTCATTGCGCCTTGCTATCACGCTAAAAGAGCAAAACTCAGATTTAGATTTAAAAATCTTTTTAATGTCAGATGCAGTTTGTGCAGGTTTAGCGGCTCAAAAACCGAAAGAAGGTTACAACCTTCAGCAAATGTTAGAAATTTTAACGGCTCAAGGGGTGCCTGTTAAATTATGTAAGACATGTACCGATGCCCGTGGTATCAGTGAGTTAACTTTAGCGGATGGTGTTGAGGTTGGCACATTAGTGGAACTGGCTAGCTGGACATTAACATCAGAGAAAGTCTTAACATTCTAATTTGTTAGTTTAAAATGTTGCTCTAATTGTATGTGCTGGTAATGTGTTACTGGCACTTTGCTTTTTTGAATAACGTACTGAGCAAAGAATGAATATGCGAGGGTATAAGGATATTACGATGATAAAACAACATAGAATAGAGCGGTATTTTATTAGCGCTGCGTTGTTATTCGCAATGATATTTTTTTCTTACTCTGCATCTGCTTTAACTCCAAATAACCTACCTAACAAAAACGACATTAAAAGTTCGCTCACCGCATTAAGTAAAAAAAGTAGCTTAAGTGAAGAAGAAAAATTGGTGCGCGGGGACTTAGAAAAAACATCCGATTTTTATAATGAATTAGATAAACTCGAACAGCGAACAGAAGAACTGCAAAAAAAACTTAATCGAACCAATGAAGAATCAAGAATTGCTGTTCAAGGTTTACAACAAGTTAGAAATGAAAGCCAACAACAGGCTTCGCAATTTGCTGAAAAAATAAAAAATAGCTCACTTCCCCAATTAGAAGCCCTACAAGCGACCTACTTAGAAAACTTACAGTCGGAACAAAACGACCTCGCAACCTATAATAGCCAACTAATCGGTTTACAAACCCAGCCAGAACGCGCGCAGGCGTTGATGTTGGATAATGCGCGGCGGTTACAAGAAATTCGTAATGAACTTAACAGCACGGTTAATGACTCAGTGAGCTTGCGCCCATCTCAAATTGATATGCTGCAAGTTGAGCAGTATCTCTTACAGCAACAAAATGAATACCAAAAACGTATTTTGCAAACCAATACGCAATTACAAGATGTTCTGCAAAAACAACGTGATTATACTGCTGCATATATCGCTCAGCTTGAGGATCATGTTCAACAATTACAAGCCGCTATCAGCAACCGCCGTCTAGATGATTCCCAATCAACGGTACGCGAAGCGTTAAATACTTCTGAAGCGGATATTCAAGCGCAGCAAAACCCCGTCATCCAAAAAGAAATCGCCATCAATAATGCGCTCAGCGATCGTTTGATTCAAGTGACTGAAGATAGCAATAAGCTGGTGCAAAATGGCATTCGTGTTAAAGCATGGCTAGAAAGGGCGACGCAGTCAGAACGTAATTTGAAAGAGCAAATTAACGTTTTACGTGGGAGCTTATTGCTATCTCGTATCTTATTCCAACAGCAAATTGATTTACCGCCAGATATTTTAACCAAAAACTTACCTGTGACGATTGCGGATTTACGTCTTGAACAGTTTGATATTAATCAGCAGCGTGATGCTTTATATCAACCTAATGACTACATCTCTGGTTTAGAGAGCCAACTGGCCGTCAAAACAGGTGAAGAGCAGGGTAACGGATCATTGCTATCAACAGATGATAAGGCCGCATTGACCAAGCTTTTAGATGTCAGGCGTGGCTTGTTAGATGAACTCAACCAGCAACTGGGTGGGCAAATTTCCCAAGCAATTAACTTACAGCTCGACCAAAACCAATTATTGAGTGTGGTAAGCTCCCTTGAAAATACATTAGCTCAGCAAATATTTTGGGTGAACAGCAATAAACCGATGGATGTGGAGTGGATTAAAACCTTCCCTGAAGCCGCGGCAGCCCAAATCAGCAGCTTTGATTTCAGTTTATCGTCTCGCAGTATTCAGCGCGGGGTAACAAACTCATTGTTAGTGGTGATCCCGCTGGTATTGATTGCGGTGATTTTTATTTGGTTTCATCGCAAAATTAACCGACGTTTACAAGAGATTGACCAACGCTTATCGAGCCTACGGAATGACAGTGTTTTGAGCACGCCAATAGCGCTCTTACTGACATTGATGCAAACCCTGCCTATCTCTTTATTATTATTGGCAATAGGTTATTGGTTCTTAAAAACAGGTAATGTCCAAGGGCCGTTCTTTTGGCAGTTTTGCCAGCAGCTTGCCGTTTTTTGGGCGTTGTTTGAACTCACATTTCGCATCTTGAAGCCCCAAGGCATTGCACAGAAGCATTTTGGGATAGACCAAGGCACTATCTCACGAACGCGTCGGCGTATGTCGCGCTTATCTATCCCGCTGATCCCATTAATCTTCTTTTCAACTTATGGGGTTATCAACCCATTAAAAGTTTCAGAAGATGTGATTGGGCAATTGATTGTTTTCGTTTCGCTACTGTTGTTGTGTATTTTTACCGTGCCATTTTGCAAACAAGTTTGGCAAGAGAAAGGCAGCCATTTAACGCGGACGATTGTTATCACATTATTGACGTTTTCCCCGCTTATTTTAGTGGGGCTAATGATGGCTGGCTACTATTACACCACATTGCGTTTGGCAAACCGCTGGCTTGATAGTTTGTATTTGTTGTTGCTTTGGTACATCACCTATAACGCCTGCTTAAGGGGCTTGACGCTGGTGGCACGCAAGCTGGCTTATCAACGTGCAGTCGAACGCCGTGAAGCATTAAGGCTAGAAAGGCAGG
The DNA here is from genome assembly GCF_058246155.1 of Providencia sp. UF-183. Classification (NCBI taxonomy): domain Bacteria; kingdom Pseudomonadati; phylum Pseudomonadota; class Gammaproteobacteria; order Enterobacterales; family Morganellaceae; genus Providencia; species Providencia sp. UF-183. The sequence continues at coordinate 154,234 of NZ_JBSICD010000001.1, forward strand.
AACCGCAGGAAGATGCGGAAAATGAGCCAATTAAAGAGCCGCCAATGACCATTGAATTGATTAGCCAGCAATCTTTGCGTTTAACAACCATGGTGCTGTTTATCATATTTGCGTTGGCATTTTACGGCATTTGGTCTGATTTTATTACGATTTTCTCGTTTTTTGATAGCGTAGAACTGTGGCGCTATAGCGATGTTTCTCCAGAAGGAACGAATATTCTTCAGTCGGTGACACTCGCTAATCTAATTTTAGCGGTGGTGATTATTATTGTGGCGTGGGTGATGACGCGTAACTTACCGGGCTTGTTAGAAGTACTTGTTTTATCACGCTTAAAATTGAGGCAAGGGTCAACTTATGCCATCACCACAATACTGACTTATATCATCGTGGGTATCGGCGCGATTGCGTCACTCGGCATGATTGGTGTGACATGGAACAAACTGCAATGGTTAGCTGCCGCTTTAACCGTTGGGTTAGGGTTTGGTTTACAAGAAATTTTTGCAAACTTTGTTTCGGGGATCATCCTTTTATTCGAAAGACCGATCCGCATAGGCGACACAGTCACCATCGGGACCTATTCAGGTACGGTAAGCAAAATTCGTATTCGAGCGACCACCATTGTTGATTTCGATCGCAAAGAAGTGATCATTCCCAATAAAGCGTTTGTCACTGAACGGCTGATCAACTGGTCGTTGTCAGATACGGTTACGCGGATCACGATTTCACTCGGCGTAGCGTACGGATCGGATCTGGACAAAGTGAAGCGTGTGTTACTCTCTGCGGCCACCGGTAATGCCAAAGTGATGACAGAGCCCGCACCGAGCGTCTATTTCACCACGTTTGGTGCGAGTACGTTAGACCATGAACTGCGCTTCTACGTCCGCCAAATTGGCGATCGCAGCGTGACCAGTGATGAAGTGAATCGAGCGATTGATAAACTGTGCAGAGAAAACGATATTGATATTGCCTTTAACCAGTTGGAAGTTCATCTGCACAATAATAAAGGGGAGGAAGTACAGGAAGTGCAACGTTCCCCGAAAGAAAACGGTCATGATAACGAAAAATAATTAGAGTTATTCAAGGCTTCTACCTTCAAAAGTAACGGGGTGGCATAAAGGGTGGGAATAAAAACCATCATTCCCCCTACCGCCACACTGAAGGTTGCAAGGTGCCTTTTCATCGATGAATTTTTTACCTGTGAACTAAAGGGCATTTGGTTTGTAGCGCAAGGTGCGAGTAATGCGCTCCCAAATATCCACCATTTGTGCTTCGCTATAGCGGGTTTGTTTATATTGGCTATCTAATTCAAGCTTAATCAGTGGCTTAGTTTTACTTGCTACTGCCTCATTCGCATAAAGGAGAAAGTCATAAACTAGCAACTCTTTTCTATCGTACGGTTGAATACCTTTAAAAAACCAAGCTTCAGTCGGGATACTATCAAACGTTAAGGCTTCTGTTTTTAAGGTTTCCATATAGGTATCTTTAAGGCCTTCATTAATTGCCTGACTCCGACCAAATAATGTATCTCCATTTGCATCATGTTTATTATTGGTATTGATATCAAATTGAAAGTCTTCGTTATCATAACTAAACCCAATCACAACCTCATGCCTGCCGTTATCATCGGCAATAAAGCCATTTGGGATACACACCCCTTTTTCGGTGGGGATTTCATGATCTAACCGCCCCTTTAAGTGGGAGATTAATGAACGTAATGCGGTGAGCTTGGTGTATTTGTCGTTCAATTTAAATTCAGCAAACCCCGAATTTAAATAGTTTTGCCTTTCTTCCGCATATTTAGGTGCAGATAAATCGAGAATGTCTATCGTGATAATAAAAGCAATATGATCAACATAAACATGAGCTTCTAAAGTTCTGTAAGCATCATCTGAGCCACTTTGGTTTTTATCAAATATCACCCCGAGATTATTAGGCAGCAAGATCTTTTCTTTCAGGACAGGGGCATTTTTTTCACTGGTGGTTTGGTTTTTTAAGGCTTCTTCCCTTAAGGTTATCCGTTGTTTAAAGGCGGGGGGATAAATAAACTGGCTCTCTATTTTAAAATCATCATAGGTTGCCGTATGGGTGTCATTGACAAATGACTCGGGGACATCCACCAGATACACCCCCACACATTGCGGTTTGGTTTGGGCAAATAAATCATCAACCATCATCGGTTCCTTCAAAAGTAACGGGGCGGCATAAAGCGGGGGAATGAAAACCATCATTCCCCATACCGCCACACTGAAGGTTGCAAGGCGCCTTTTCATCGATGAATTTTTTACCGGTGAACTAAAGGGCATTCGGTTTGTAGCGCAAGGTACGAGTAATGCGCTCCCAAATGTCCACCATTTGCGCTTCGCTATAGCGGGTTTGTTTATACTTACTGTCCAAGCCTATTGTTATTAATGGCTTAAAGGCTGTCGCGACCGCTTCATTCGCATAAAGCGTAAAATCATAAACTTGTAATATTTTTTGCCGATAGTCCTGAGTTCCCTCAAAAAGCCATGCTTCAAACGGTATATGATTTTCTGTTACTGCATATTTTTTCAAAGTTTTCATGCCTGAGCCTTTTAAAGCATCGTTGATTGCATCACTTCGCCCAAAAAAAGTATCACCGTCTGCTATCATTGTATTGTCGGTATTGATACCCAAAAGAAAATCAGCATTTTTATAACTAAACCCAATCACAACCTCATGCCTGCCTTTATCATCTGCAATAAAGCCATTTGGGATACACACGCCTTTTTCGGTGGGGACTTCATGATCTAACCGCCCCTTTAAGCGGGAGATTAATGAACGTAATGCCGTGAGCTTGGTGTATTTTTCATTGAGTTCTCTTTCCGTAAATCCTGCATCTAAATAAGACGCTCGTTCTTCTGCATATTTCGGGGCGGATAAATCTCTAAATTTTGCTGTAATAATAAAAGCAATATGATCAACATAAACATGAGCTTCCAAGATCCTATAAGCATCATTTGAGCCGCTTTGGTTTTTATCAAATATCACCCCGAGGTTATTAGGCAGCAAGATCTTTTCTTTCAGCACTGGGGCATTTTTTTCACTGGTGGTTTGGTTTTTTAAGGCTTCTTCCCTTAAGGTTATCCGTTGTTTAAAGGCGGGGGGATAAATAAACAGGCTCTCTATTTTAAAATCATCATAGGTTGCTGTATGGGTGTCATTGACAAATGACTCGGGGACATCCACCAAATACACCCCCACACACTGCGGTTTGGTTTGGGCAAATAAATCATCAACCATCATCGGTTCCTTCAAAAGTAACGGGGCGGCATACAGCGTGGGAAGAACAGCCATCAGGCTAAAAAACGAAAAACACCGTAAGAGATAGGATTTTTTTAGTAACATTTCGGCACCCCTTGTACCATTTTAGCAATCGCTCGCAGGGTAAATTGCAATGCAGGGCGCTTATGGATATCCGCAAGGTTTGTTACCTCATATGCCCCTTGGTGATCAACGTCCGTGACTAAAACACTTTTAATCCTGTAGCCATTGTTATCTTTAATGGTATTCAGCGATTCCACCGGTACCGTGCCATCCCCTGGGGTATTTGATGGTTTCAATTCATAAAACCGCGAACGATTAAAAGGAAGTGGGGTTTCCTTAAAATTGTTGGGATAGCGTTTGTCACTGTCATGCAGGTCTTTGGGAAATGTTCTCGATGAAATATCCCATTTAACAAAGCCATCTGAAGGGATCTGATTACCGTAAAAGACATAACTTGTTGGGTGGTAATATTGGTTACTTAATACTTCGATGAATGGTTGTACCTGATCTTTGATTAAATCAAAGTATAACTTCCAGTTTTTTGTGCTGATTGACTCGTCCTTATCTAAGATATCCGACTCATACAGCTTCCACCATAAGTCTTTGTTTAAGTAAATTTCATTAAATGGGTCTTTATTTTTAGGTAACTGCAAATAACGGCCATCGGCTTCCCCCTTTTCAATCCACAGCCAAGGGGCTCCGTATTTATAATTCGGGGCAGGCAGTAACTGTAAAGGCGCAGGGGATTGGGCTAAGACGGGCATTAACTCCTCGGCGGATTTGCCCATCACAATACCTGCTGCTCCCTCTTGCTTACCCCCCACTTTCATACGTCGATAGGCGGCTGGCGAGCCTAAATCCGGTATCACCCCATGAACGACACCCAAGACTTTATCTTGGCACCCTATAAAATCCGCCTCTTTGGGGGGATCCATTGCGTAACGTGCCACTAGCCCACCCATGGAGTGCGTCACTAAAATCACTTTTTCAACGGCTAAGCCATATTTGACTTTATACTTGTAGTGATAGAGTATTTTATCAATATATTCAACGAGTTTTGCCGCAGATACCGCATTGTCCTCTAACCAGTTATAGCCAAAAACATGTAATGGGTAGAGGAAGGCGGAAAAGTGGTCAACTTCGGCTTCGGTTAACAGCTCTTCGTGTTTGTCTTCAGTTTGCAGTGGTTTGCCACACAACTGGCGCATAATGCCGTTCTCTTTTGGGTTCTCGCTATGCGCCGTTTTCCCCTCAGAACAACGTTTCACCGCCTTTTGCCAATCATCCAGTAAAGCGGCTTGAAGGACACTGAGTGTATTGCCATAACTAAAATTAAGGACTTCTCCCCAACCTCGCATTTCTCTTGGTAAAAATAAGGTGCCAAAATCCCCTTTGCCATCATCGGTGATTAAGGAGTATATATTGGTACTGATTTTTCCACGATTATCCACAACAGTTGTCTGAGGGTTCAATAATGCTTTACGTTGAGGACCTTTTAACTTAGCCCAATCAAGGTAAACTTGAATATCACTATCCCCTCGCCAAATCGGTTCATCATCTTTGAATTTTCCCCCCGAAGACTTTAAATTCGTCCCCATCACACCAGGCAAAAAAATCACGGGGATAACTTTAGTTGGGGGACGAATACAGTGTGCCTCTGCATTAAGGGATTTGTGCTGAGCTCGAACGTCCTTCCAACAGCAAGTTCCATCTTCCTCCCATTCGGGGTGATGATATGTAATATGTGGGCTTTTGGGTTCTTCATCCTTAATTGACATGGTTAGGCTCCTTTAAAAAACTTAAGTTAAATAAGATAGCCTAATCCTGTTAAAATATCGTACTGAATTAGTCGTGTTTATCACTAGTGATCAGTCAAAATGCCTAGCAATAAATAAAATAAATACAAATTTTATATATAAAATAGGTTAATTCACTATTTTTTTGAGTGAAAATACTGGTGAGGTGAATGAATTTTGAATGAGGTTCTATTCACTGACTTCGTGTTAGTCAGCTAAAGATAAGGTTGGCAGGTATGCCTCTATTCTACTTTATCTTTAATCTCGAAGGGGGAGTGTTCTTGCTTTTGCTGTTTTAAAACATAATCATTTTTAACAATATCAAGAGCTTTAAGAACAATATCGGTTTCAATATCTGATGTTTCTAATAAGTAAATCAAATCAACGGCAAGCTGTGTTTCGAGGGGGGCGTCTTTGAGTGAGTCCATTCGTGTTCCTTATATCGCAGTGTGTCGAATTATTCAAAATATTGATTTTCTTGATGCTCTATGGCTTTTTCAATGCGTAAAAGGGCTTGGCGGCAACGATACAAACGGCCTGCTAATGTTGCGAGCTCTTTTTGGCATTGATGTTGGATACGGTGATCTGTTAGCTCTGATAACTGAAGTTCTTTTTCACTGACCATCGCTTGTAAGCGGCGCTCATAGTCCTGATGTTGTGATAAACGTTCATATAAATCAACCTGTTCCTTTTTCTTGGTAAAGGATGATTCCTTTTCACGCAACGATTGCGTTGAAATTTCGCGGGAAATGGCCTGCATTTGATGCACAATTTTTTCGGTGAGAAAATTGACTTGTTCTGTGTGGTTCAGTGTGACACTGTTACACAACTGCTGATAAAGGTTATTCAACTCTTTTTGGCAGTCCCCCAAGCGCGTCGATTTATGGCTAAACAGCTGCATATCAAAACGGGAGTGGGAAAACTCATTATCTTTAATGGGGGCGACACGGGTTTCTAACTCATCAATCTGCTTTTTTAACGCATCCAACAGAGCCTGTATTTTCATTTTTTGTTCTCATTAAATGTGAAAAATCGCGGAAAATTGATATTCAGCAACAAAACTCGCTGCAAATAGGCGGCTGCTTATTGCATTTTTATGGTACTTTACATAGATTCTACACTTTCGTGTTTACTACATGGCTTTTATTATGACCGCTAAAGAGCAACAACTGCAATTGATTAAAGAAAGTATCGCATCCATTCAAGATTATCCAATCGAAGGTGTGATCTTCCGTGACATTACGACTTTGTTAAATAACCCTGCTGCCTATCAAGCAACGATTGATATGTTAGTTGAACATTACCAAAACAAAGGCGTCACTAAAATTGTAGGAACTGAAGCGCGTGGCTTTCTATTCGGCGCACCAGTTGCATTACGTTTAGGCGTGGGCTTTGTTCCTGTTCGTAAAAAAGGAAAATTACCGCGTGAAGTATTAAGTATGACTTATGATCTCGAATACGGTACCGATACCCTTGAGATCCACAAAGACAGCATTCGTCCAGAAGATAACGTGCTGGTGGTTGACGATCTACTGGCGACTGGCGGAACGGTTGAAGCAACCGTGAAAATGATCAAACAGCTGGGTGCTAATGTGGTCGATGCGGCATTCATCATTAGCCTGCCTGACTTAGGTGGTGTTGAACGCTTACAAAAAGAAGGCGTTTCTTCATACAGCTTGGTTGAATTCCCAGGCCATTAATCTTTATTTTCCCTCTATTTTTATCACAGTCTCGCCGTAGAGGTTGAGGCTGTGGTAGCATGTACTATGATTACCTTTATTCACACATCATTATTAAATTACTGTGGGATCCATGAGCTATCAGGTACTTGCCCGTAAGTGGCGACCTCAAAAATTTTCAGACGTTGTTGGCCAACAACATGTCTTGACTGCACTTGCTAATGGGCTGGCGCACCAGCGGCTTCATCACGCCTATCTTTTTTCGGGTACCCGCGGCGTTGGGAAAACGACGATTGCACGCCTTTTTGCTAAAGGGCTTAATTGTGAAACAGGGATCACTGCAACACCTTGTGGGCAATGTGCAAACTGTCTCGAAATCGAGCAAGGTCGCTTTGTTGACCTGATTGAAATTGATGCCGCTTCGCGAACTAAAGTCGAAGACACCCGTGAATTGCTGGATAACGTGCAATACGCACCCGCGAGAGGGCGCTTTAAAGTGTACCTTATCGATGAAGTCCATATGCTTTCACGGCACAGTTTCAATGCGCTGTTAAAAACCCTTGAAGAACCGCCTGAGCACGTCAAGTTTTTATTGGCAACAACAGATCCACAAAAACTGCCAGTGACGATTTTATCGCGTTGCTTACAGTTCCATCTTAAAGCGTTGGATGTGACGCAAATCAGTGAACAGCTGGAGGTTATTCTCAATGCCGAAAATATTGAACATGACCTGCGTGCACGCCAGTTAATTGCTCGTGCTGCCGATGGCAGTTTGCGTGATGCATTAAGTTTAACTGACCAAGCCATTGCCATGGGGCAAGGTAAAGTCACCGCAGACATTGTCAGTCAAATGTTAGGGACGCTGGATGATGAGCAACCTTTAGCCATTATCGAAGCCCTCGTTAGAGCCGATAGCATTGCGGTTATGACCCAAGTGGAACACGCGGCAAGTCGCGGTGCTGATTGGGAAAATTTATTAGTCGAAATTTTATCGCAACTGCACCGTATTGCGATGATCCAGCTATTGCCTGCGGAACAAGAAACCGACCCATCTTCAACCGAAGGGCGTTTACGCCAAGTGGCGAGAGTAGTTTCCCCTGCGGATCTGCAACTTTTTTACCAAACACTGCTGGTGGGTAGAAAAGAGCTTCCGTATGCCCCAGAGCGGCGTATGGGGGTTGAAATGACGCTATTGCGAGCGTTAGCTTTTCACCCAAAGAGCGTGATTGAAGAGATTGAACCGCCCCCAAGAATTGTGCAGCAAGCGCCAGTTATAAATCAGCCTGTCGCTCAGCAACGTGTTGCTCCTTCAATGCCGCGTTCAGAAAATTTGCCTGAAAATAGCCCGACAGCGCAATTGCTCAAAGCAAGGCAGGCACTACAAAGTGAGGATCCTAGCCCAAAAAAGGCTAAACCGGTGATGTCTGAAAGGGCAAAGCCGGCGGTATCAGCACTTGAAAGGCTGGCCGCCGTGACCAGCAAACATCAACAAAATGTGGAAAATAGAGTATCTGGGTCTGCGAAATCGGAAAAACCGAAGCAGTACCAGTGGAAGCCGCAAAACGAAGCGGCCATGCAGCCAAAAGAGGCGGTTACGACGCCAACGGAGATCAAAGAGGCACTCGAATACGAGAAAACCCCTGAATTAGCAGTGAAAATTGTCGAAGAAGGGCGTGAGCGAGATAGCTGGTCAGGTAAAATTGCACAATTAAATATTCCAAAGCTAGTTGAACAATTAGCTTTGAATTCATATATAGAAGAATTAAGTGAGTCGCAAATTGTGTTGCATTTGCGCCCCGCTCAGAAACACCTTGATAAACCGGCTGCACACAAAGCACTGGAAGAGGCTCTGAGCGAACTGTATGGTCGTACTGTTGAACTGAAAATCGTTCACGATGATAATAGCGAGGTGAAAACCCCGCTAGAATGGCGACAGGCGATTTATGAAGAGAAACTGGCGCAAGCTCGCCAGTCTATTATTGCGGATAAAACGATTCAAAAATTGCGTTCCATGTTTGATGCGCAGTTGGATGAAGAGAGTATTCGCCCCGTTTAACGCTACAGTCTTATGTTTAGCTGTAGCCTCAGTTGTGAGAGAAAACTATGTTTGGTAAAGGTGGATTGGGTAACCTGATGAAACAGGCCCAGCAAATGCAAGACAAAATGCAGAAAGTTCAGGAAGAAATCGCCAACTTAGAAGCAACAGGTGAATCAGGCGCAGGTCTGGTCAAAGTCACTATCAATGGCTCACACAACTGTCGTCGCGTAGAAATCGACCCAAGCTTGCTCGAAGACGACAAAGATATGCTGGAAGATTTAATTGCTGCGGCATTTAACGATGCAGCGCGTCGTATCGAAGAAACCCAAAAAGAAAAAATGGCGAGTGTTTCCAGTGGTATGCAATTACCACCAGGCTTTAAGATGCCATTCTAATGCAAACCAGTCCGCTTCTTGAATCATTAATGGAAGCTCTGCGCTGCCTTCCCGGTGTCGGGCCCAAGTCAGCGCAGCGAATGGCTTTCCAGCTACTACAGCGTGACCGTAGTGGCGGGATGCGTTTAGCGCAGTCGCTCACACGCGCAATGTCTGAAATTGGCCATTGCCGTGATTGCAGAACATTTACCGAACAAGATGTCTGCAATATTTGCGATAACCCCCGTCGCCAACAAAACGGTTTGATTTGTGTGGTGGAAAGCCCTGCGGATATCTATGCCATTGAGCAAACAGGCCAATTTTCAGGGCGTTATTTCGTTCTGATGGGGCACCTGTCACCGCTAGATGGTATCGGTCCGATGGATATTGGTTTAGACAGGCTTGAAGAGCGCTTAGCTGCCGAAACGATTGTCGAGGTGATTTTAGCCACCAATCCGACGGTAGAAGGCGAAGCGACGGCAAATTATATTGGGCAAATGTGCGCACAATATGGGGTGACGGCGAGCCGTATCGCCCACGGGGTGCCTGTGGGCGGGGAGTTGGAGCTTGTCGATAGCACGACTTTGTCCCATTCGCTCTCAGGCCGCCTTAAACTTTGATATCCTCGTCATACTTTGCACTGTAGCGTTGTTGTCTTCATGCGTTAACCCTAGTCACATACTTGTGTATGCTCCCAGGGATTAACGCATTCGACGCCTAGCTACAGCACAAATTATTTAGAGGATATGATTGAAACTCTCTCATCCGCGGTTTCTTTTAAAATAATTTATGTCGTTATTATTTCCTTTCTAATCATTGGTTTTAGGTTTTTATTCGATAAAAATTTTTGCCTTTGTCGCTTGAATTTCTGTTTTTTGCCCCCAACTAATCTGCATCGGTAAGTCAAACCTATCCAATTAGATTGATGAAATAGAGGCGATTAATGAGTATGAAAGGACAGGAAACACGTGGTTTCCAATCAGAAGTTAAACAACTCCTCCAATTAATGATCCATTCTCTTTATTCCAATAAAGAAATTTTCCTGCGTGAGCTTATCTCGAACGCATCTGATGCGGCAGATAAACTGCGTTTTCGTGCGCTGTCTAAACCAGAATTGTATGAAAATGATGGTGAGTTACGTGTACGCATCAGCGCAGATAAAGACAATGGCACGCTGACCATTAGCGATAACGGTATCGGGATGAGCCGTGACGAGGTGATTGACAACCTTGGGACAATCGCAAAATCAGGTACAAAAGCCTTCTTAGAAACTCTCGGTAGCGACCAAGCTAAAGACAGCCAAATGATTGGCCAGTTCGGCGTGGGCTTCTACTCGGCGTTTATTGTGGCTGACAAAGTTACCGTGCGTAGCCGTGCTGCGGGTGCGCCAGCTGATGAAGGCGTTTTCTGGGAATCTGCGGGCGAGGGTGAATACACCATCGCTGACATCGAAAAAGCAGAGCGTGGGACTGAAATCACCTTACATTTGCGTGATGACGAAAAAGAGTTCCTTGATAACTGGCGTTTACGTTCGGTTATCAGCAAATATTCCGACCATATTGCGCTGCCTGTTGAAATCGAAGATAAAAACGAAGAAGACGGCACGGTCACTTGGGAAAAAATCAACCAAGCAAAAGCGCTGTGGACACGCAGTAAATCTGAAATTTCAGACGAGGAATATGTTGAGTTCTATAAACATATCTCCCATGACTATGCTGACCCACTAACATGGACACACAACCGCGTCGAAGGTAAACAAGAGTACACCAGCTTGTTGTATGTGCCTTCCCAAGCACCATTTGATTTGTGGAATCGCGACCAACAACACGGCTTAAAACTGTATGTTCAGCGTGTATTCATCATGGATGACGCAGAGCAGTTTATGCCAAATTACCTGCGTTTTGTCCGCGGTGTCTTGGATTCCAATGATTTGCCACTAAACGTGTCTCGTGAAATTTTACAAGATAGCGCACTGACTCGTAGCTTACGCAGCGCATTAACGAAACGCGTCCTGCAAATGCTCGAAAAACTGGCAAAATCAGACGCAGAGAAATACCAAGCCTTCTGGCAGCAATTTGGTCTGGTGATGAAAGAAGGCCCTGCGGAAGATATGGCAAACAGCGAAACTATCGCGAAATTGCTACGCTTCGCCACAACACATACCGATAGCAACGTACAAAACGTGTCGTTGGAAGAGTATGTGAGCCGTATGGTTGAAGGTCAGGATAAAATTTACTACATCACCGCAGACAGCTATGCCGCAGCGAAAGGTAGTCCACACCTTGAATTGTTCCGTAAAAAAGGCATTGAAGTCCTGCTGTTATCTGACCGCATTGACGAATGGATGATGAACTACCTGTCTGAGTTTGATGGCAAACAGTTCCAATCAGTCAGTAAAGCAGATGAATCATTGGATAAACTCGCGGATGAAAACAAAGCAGAACAAGAAGAAGCAGACAAACAGCTGGAGCCGTTTGTTGAGCGCGTGAAAACCTTCTTAGGTGAGCGTGTTAAAGAGGTGAAATTAACGCACCGTTTAACCGACACACCTGCGATTGTCACTACCAACGCCGATGAAATGAGTACGCAAATGGCGAAATTATTTGCGGCTGCGGGGCAAGCAGCGCCAGAGGTGAAATATAACTTTGAGCTAAACCCTGCGCACCCATTGGTGAAAAAAGCGTCTGAAGTCTCAGATGAGTCTGTCTTTGCTGACTGGGTGGATGTCCTGCTGGATCAAGCCTTACTGGCAGAACGCGGCACATTAGAAGATCCAAACCTATTTATACGAAAAATCAATGAATTACTTTTAAAGTAACGTGAGCTTGTATTTTCGTTTTTGAACATAAACCGCGCTTTTGCTTATGCTTTAGCGTGGTTTTTTTCTTTTGCGAAAAAAGATAAATGCGAAAACGTTTACGTGTGTTCTTGAGTAATGCGCCATGCTAATGGTATGGTAGCGTGTTTTCTTTTCAAATTATAAAAAACTAAATAGCAAGGGGTTTACGCAATGCGTATCATTCTGCTGGGCGCTCCGGGCGCTGGTAAGGGCACTCAAGCTCAATTTATTATGGAGAAGTTTGGGATCCCACAAATTTCAACAGGTGACATGTTACGTGCAGCTGTTAAATCAGGGAGCGAGTTAGGTTTACAAGCTAAAGAGCTGATGGATAACGGCAAATTAGTGACTGATGAACTCGTTATCGCACTGGTTAATGAGCGCATCAAACAAGATGACTGCCGTAACGGTTTCTTGTTGGATGGGTTCCCTCGCACAATTCCACAAGCGGATGCGATGAAAGAAGCGGGTATCACCGTTGATAACGTACTTGAGTTCGACGTACCAGACGAAATCATTGTTGAGCGTATTATCGGTCGCCGTGTTCACGCACCATCAGGCCGTGTTTACCACGTCAACTTCAATCCACCAAAAGTGGAAGGCAAAGATGATGTGACGGGTGAAGAGCTGACTATTCGTAAAGATGACCAAGAAGACACAGTTCGTAAGCGTCTGGTTGAATACCATGCGTTAACAGCGCCATTGATTGCTTATTACCAAAACGAAGCGAAAGCGGGTAACACCAAATACTTTAAATTAGACGGTACTCGTAAAGTTGCAGAAGTTAGCGCAGAGTTAGCGAAAATTTTAGGTTAATATTTATACGTATCATGCGCTAAATTACAGTATTGATAACTGCAATTCGAATTATTTAGAGTATGAATGTATTATGTGAAGGCAGCGATTATCGCTGCCTTTCTTTTTTATACCACTTGGTGACAAAAATCGTTATTTAACTGTGATAAAGTTGGGAATGATTATCAATTAGGAGCTGTTTCATGTCAGAAAAAAAAACCGGCATTCTGTTAGTTAACCTAGGAACCCCTGATGCCCCAACGACTTCAGCAGTGAGACGCTATTTAGCCGAGTTTCTTAGTGATAAGCGTGTTATTGATGTGCCGAGCTTGATTTGGAAACCCATTTTGCACGGGGCAATTCTGCCACTTCGTTCATCGAAAGTCGCCAAACTCTACCAATCAATTTGGCTTGATGATGGTTCACCTTTATTGGTGTACTCATTGCGCCAAAAGCAAAAATTGGCAGAGTTGATGCCAAATACCCCAGTAGAAATTGGCATGAGCTATGGTTCGCCTTCTGTTAAAAGTGCCGTTGATAAATTAATGGATCAAGGTGTTAATGATTTAGTGGTTTTACCGTTATACCCACAATACTCTTGTACAACAACTGCGGCGGTGTATGACGCAGTAACAAGAGCGTTTCAAGGTAGACGTACCATTCCGTCAGTGCGTTTTATTCGCAGCTATGCGACGCACCCCGCTTATATTCAAGCATTAGTCGCATCAATAGAAGAGAGCTTTGCAGAACATGGTGAACCCGATAGGCTAGTATTGTCGTTCCACGGCATCCCACAGCGTTATTGTGATACAGGGGATATCTACCAGCAAGAATGCGAGCAAACGGCTCAGTCGCTTCGAGAGGCGCTAAATTACCCAAGCGAAAAAGTGTTACTCACTTACCAGTCACGTTTTGGTCGCGAACCTTGGTTGATGCCATATATGGATAAAACCATGCATGAATTACCCTCAGAAGGCGTAAAATCTGTTCAGGTTATTTGCCCAGGTTTTTCGGTTGATTGCTTAGAAACATTAGAAGAAATAAGCGAACAGAATAAAGAGTTTTTTATCAGCAGTGGGGGCAGTAAATATAATTATATAGCGGCGTTAAATGATAATCCAAATAGTATTCGTATGATTAATTTAATTATTCAGGATGAGCTAATTTAGGTTATCGCTTAAATTAGCATTAAAAAGTTCGGTAATCGATATATCAAAATTTCCAATATAGACTATAATAACTTATCTTAAATTATAAATTATTAAAGAAATGTTATGTCTTTTGGAATTAATATGAGCAACGAGCAACCGCCACGAAAGAACATTGAGCAGAAGTCAAACTCTGCTCATCAGTTTCATATTCAGCAGAATGATGAAATTGACCTTATGGCGTTATTGAGTGTTTTATTAAAAAATAAAGTATTGATTATTATTTTTACGGCTTTTTGTATCGCATTAAGTGTGGGGATTGTTAAACTCTTACCTCAAAAGTGGAGTAGTACGGCGATCGTTATTCCACCTATTTCTGAAAACATGAAGGAAGTTAATGCACTAAAAGCCCAATTAGATGTGCTTGAAATTCCTATCGATTTAACCTCTCAACGTATCTTTAATACCTTTATTGACCAATATCGTTCTAAAGTTAATCAAAGCGATTATGTCAAAAGTACAGCGTATTATCATAAGTTTGCACAAAATGTTGATCCTAAAGATGATGTGATGGCACAGCAGCGTTTAGTGAATCAAATCATCAATAACGACATTCAAATCCAAGACCAATCCAAAGAAAAAAATAGTACTTCGAGCGATATCGTCTTGAAATTTACAGCTCCACAGCCAACGGAAGCGCAAGATTTACTGGATGGTTATATCCGCTATAGCGCCTCCAAAGTGAGAAGCCAGATTAAAAACGAAATTGATAATACGGTTTCTCAACAGCTTATTTTTGCCACTGAATCCCTAAAGCGTGAAATGAGCAAAATTCAAACTGAGTACGATGTTAAAGTTGAAAGACTAAAACGTGCGGTTGATATTGCTAAAGCGGCAGGGATTGAAAAGCCCATTGCTAGCGACTCACAGGCGATTAACGACGACCCTGATTACCCTATCGCATTAGGGGCTGAGGCGTTAGAAAAGAAATTGCTGATTGAGACACAAAATCGCGACTTAGCTTTAATGAGTGAAAACCTGCAAAATCGCCAGATTTATATCAATGAAATCAATGAGCTTAAAAGTAAAGAATTGGGTTTTACGCCAGTAACGTTTATCATGCAACCTGATTTGCCATTGAATAAAGAATCACCGAAATCAGCGTTGATAGTGGCATTAAGCGCCATTCTAGGCTTAATTTTAAGCTGTGCATTTGTATTAAGCCGCGAGCTTTATCGCGATTATAAACTGCAAAATCACTAAATTAGCTATACAAAAGACAAACGATGAAGCCAGTGCTTTCTTTGAAGGTGCTGGCTTTATTTTATCGTGCTAGAATAGCGCGATGTTCCATTGTTAATCTTCTTATTATGAAATTCCCCGGTCAACGCAAGTCAAAACACTATTTCCCTGTCAGTCTCAGAGATCCCCTTTTACAGCCATTAAAAGAGACATTGGTAGATGATGAGAATTGTAAATCCTATATTGTCGGGATAGACCAAACTCTTGTGGATATTGAAGCAAAAGTGGATGATGATTTCATCCAACGTTATCAGCTCAGCAAAGGCCACTCATTGGTTATTGAAGATGATGCTGCGGAAGCATTGTATAAAGAACTAACTGACAATGCGCTGATTACGCATGAATTTGCGGGTGGTACTATCGGTAACACACTGCATAATTACTCGGTTTTAGCGGATGATAGATCGGTGTTATTAGGTACAATGTGCAATAACATCCAAATTGGCAGCTATGCTTATCGCTACCTGTGCCACACGTCAAGCCGTATGGATCTTAACTATCTGCAAGGTGTAGATGGGCCTATTGGTCGCTGCTTCACATTGATTACCGAAAATGGTGAGCGGACATTTGCGATTAGCCCTGGTCATATGAATCGTCTGCACCCAATGAGCATCCCTGAAGAGATTATCGCAGGCGCATCGGCATTAGTTTTAACGGCATATTTAGTGCGTTGCAAACCGGGTGAAACCATGCCAGATGCCACGATGCAGGCCATTGCCTATGCAAAAAAACACAATGTGCCAGTAGTGCTTACCCTTGGAACTAAATTTGTGATTGCCCAAGATCCGCAATTTTGGCGTGATTTCCTTGCTGAGCATATTTCAGTTGTCGCGATGAATGAAGATGAAGCACAAGAGCTGACAGGCCTGAGTGACCCGTTATTAGCCTCTAATATGGCATTAGACTGGGTTGATTTGGTGCTCTGTACAGCTGGCCCATCAGGGCTGTATATGGCAGGGTATACGGAAGAGAGCTACAAACGTACAACTCAACATCCATTATTGCCAGGGGCGATTGCCGAATTCAACTTATATGAATTTAGCCGAGCTATGCGTCAGCAAGATTGCCAAGTACCGTTGCGCATATTTTCGCATATTGAGCCGTATATGGGCGGCCCTGAAAAAATCATGAATACAAATGGGGCGGGAGATGGCGCATTATCTGCGTTACTGCATGATATTACTGCAAATTCCTACCATCGTTCCAATGTGCCTAATTCCAGTAAGCATGAGCGTCAATATTTAACCTATTCGTCATTGGCTCAGGTTTGTAAATATGCAAATCGGGTTAGTTATCAAGTGTTAACCCAGCATTCCCCTCGGCTAACTCGTGGGCTTCCTGAAAAAGAAGACAGTTTAGAAGAGTCTTATTGGGAACGTTAATCATTAGATTATAATTTATCCAATTTTGGTATATTTGATTTAAGAACACGTTAATATCAGAAAGGGTATTAACGTGTTTTTATATACTCCATTATGGGTATTTAATTAACACATTAATAAAAGAATAAAACTTAATTTATAAGAAAATGAATGATTCATATTGATAGTGAAAAATGTAGAGAAATAGACAGATATCAACTATCAAAATTGGACGTGAATAATATCACTAATGATGACGAATAATAAAAAACTGCATTTGATATTATTTAATTTCAATATTACAAATGCAGTTATTTTATTATTTAATATTAATTATACTTAACTTTGTTTTGCAACCGCTAACTCAGCATCACCTTTAACGGCATCAACTGCTTTTTGGTCTTCCTCTTCATAACGTAATGCCTGAGGAACTGAAATTTTAATGGCGATAAATACCGCTAAGAAGCCCCCAACCAGTTTTCCTAATAAAATAGGCAGAACGAGTGTTGGTTGGAAGTTGGCGGTAAAGGCTAAGTGATCACCGATGGTCGCTTGTGCACAGACACCAAATGCGACGCACAGAACTTTATCCCTTGCACGCATATCTTTGAATAAATGGTAAGTTGCAATAATGTTTGCCATCACCATGATAAAACCTAATGACCCTGTATCACTTAGTTTCAACCGGTTGCTTAATGCACGGACTAACGGTTTGCAATAACGTTGGAACAGGTAGCAAATTGGGAATGTCCCTGCCAACATGATGCCAATATAACCGGCTATTTCAATGGCGCGGAACAGCTCGTTTTGGTCTGCAAAGAGTGGATCAAAGCCCCACGCACCGAAGACTTTGGTGAATACGCCAGTAAAGTGCTCGACAATCGAGAAAGCCAGAACCAGTTTGACAAAGGCATCCATAATCTTACCGAAGATTAAAAACCCTGTAACCATCAGCATCGGGCGGTATTTCAAACCTGCAGCCAATAAGAAACAGAAGACAAACAGCGGCATCAGATATTGCAGCATCGTCATAAAATCTAAGGTGAGCTGGTGTGCTGCGGGGGAATTGGTCGAAATGATATCGCGAACAGGGATATTATTGAATGTGATTAATAATAGCGAAGCTAACACGCCAAATGGAATCGATATCAATCCTGCCATTGCACCAAGCGCGAGGTATTTGTGATCTTTGCGATTTAACATGGTTAAGCCAACAGGGATCAGATACACAATTGTTGCCCCTGAGGTATAGCCGATCAACATTGCAGTGATCCACATATCACGGTTGGTGGTTAACGCATCTGCAAGCTGGTAGCCGCCCATATCAACGGCAATGATCGACAATGCGGCGATAGAGACATCGGAGCCCACAGACGAGAAAATAGGCCCTAAAACATAAGAAATTAATTGAGAAAGCAGCGGTACAGCAGCCATGATCCCCGCTTGTGCAAGGAATACAGGGCCAATGGAGAATATACCGTTAACAAACTCTTTGCCCAGATCACTGGCAGGTCTAACGATAGAGGCGACAGCACCAATAATGGCACCGCACATGATTAAATAGATAATGTAATTTCCGAATTCAGCCATGGTAGGGTTTCCTTTTATTATTTTAGTGTCTTAATTGGCGAGAACGGGCAATGATGTCGCGGTACTGTTCCATCACACCTTGCATGTTGGTGCCATCGGGGCGTGTTATGGTTGCATTGCGCCTAACTGCCATATCGTGAGTCAGCCCTAACCCTTTGCGTGCCAATAAGGCCGCGCCAAGTGCAGTCACTTCACGGTTTGCTGGTGCTTCAATGTTTTTTTGTAATAAATTGGCTAAAAATTGCTTAAAGTACTGATTTGAAGAAAGCCCTCCATCGACAGAGATTGATTGTCCCAGTGGTGAAATTTTTTCCATTGCAAAAATGACTTCAGCAGAGCGGGCAGCAATGCCTTCAAGTACCGACTGCATCATGTCTTTTTTGTCTGTATCTAATGAAAGCCCTGCCCATAGGCCAGCTGCACTGCGATCCCAATACGGGCAGCCTAAGCCTGATAAAGCGGGGACAAACGCTAAACCACGCTTAATAGCGGGTTCTGCTCTGAAATCACTTAGTTCATCAAATTGGTCAAATAATCCAATTTTTCTTGCCCAATTAATGGCAGACGCCGCGTTATACACACCGCCATCCAAGCCAAAAACAGGAGCTTCATTCGGGAATTTCCAACATAACGTGGGTAATAAGCCACTTTCGTGGGTTTGTGGGATTTCAGCCCCGGTGAGTGCCTGTAAAAAAGCGCCTGTACCAAAGGTAATTTTGGCATCGCCTTTTTCACGGCAACCGTGACCGAATGTGCCTGCAAACTGGTCAACGATAACAGCCGTAACAGGGGTTAAGTGGCCATCGAGGTTGATAGCCCCGAAATCACCAATGTTGTCTTTAATCGGTGGAAGACAATGAATAGGCACACCGAAAATGTCACACAGCTCTTGATCCCACTCTAATGTGTGGATATTGAGTAAAGAGGTACGTGAGGCGGAATTATAGTCAGTCGCAAACACATCACATAAGCGGTCAAGGAAAAACGCATCCATCGTGCCAATACGCAGTTTATTTTTGTCTGCTAACGTTTTGGCTCCCACCACATTTTCCATGATCCAACCCATTTTGCTGGCGGAAAAATAAGGGTCGAGGGGTAAACCTGATTTGGATTGAACTCGGGGTTCTAGTCCAGCCTCTTTGAGCTGAGAAATCATTTTTTCAGTACGCAAATCCTGCCAAACGATTGCATTGTAAAGCGGGAGTTTGCTGTCAGCATCCCACGCCACGATACTTTCGCCTTGGTGGCATAAGCCAATGGCGTCAACGACCTCGCAGCTATTCAAGCACTTAATGATATTGGCGAGTATTTCCTCAGGGTCGTGTTCAACCCAACCACTGTTCAAGGTGATTTGCTTATGAGGAATACTCATCGGGGAGTAATAGTGCCCGCCTTCTTCGAAGACCACGACCCGGGTTCCCGTTGTTCCTTGATCGATAGCGGCATAACGTTGATTGAGCATCACAGTATTCCCAGTGTTATAAATGTTGTAAATAGGTCTGTTTTTTTGCCTACTATCGTTTAATCGGAAGGAAAGTCCACAAAAAACTCACAATAAGTTTCACTGATGTGACAAAAATCACAATAAAGCAACAATGTGAGTAGTTTCTGGGTTATTGTTGTGCTTTGTGTTGTTTTAATTATTGTGATTGTGGGAATTATGTGGTTTTATGTGTGCAAGCAAGTTTTAAGTAAAGGATCTCAGCCATGGATATTAATAATAAAAAAATTTGGGATGTCATTGTCATAGGCGGTGGTGTCATTGGCTGTGCAGTGACACGTAAATTCACCTTGATGGGGGCGAAAACATTGCTGCTTGAGCGAGGTGGAGACATCTTATCAGGGGCAAGTAAGGCCAACAGCGCATTATTACATACCGGTTTTGACGCCACACCAGGGAGTCTTGAACTGGAATGCATGCAAGATGGGTATCGCGAATTCCTTGAAATCAGAGAAAAAATGAATTTGCCGATCCTCGAAACGGGGGCATTAGTTGTTGCATGGAATGAAGAACAACTGAGTAAGTTGCCAAGTATTGTTGAACAAGCTCACACAAACAACGTATTAGATGTGGCAATTATTGATAAAGACGAGTTATATCGCCGCGAACCTCACTTAGCAGACGGAGCGCTTGCTGCGGTGTCTGTTCCTGGTGAAGCGGTGATTGACCCATGGAGCACGCCACTATCTTACTTAACCCAAGCAGTAAAACACGGTGCGCAATACCATTTTCACTGTGAAGTTAAAGGCGGTGAGCTAAATGAAGGATTGTGGCATTTAACCACAACAAAAGGTGAGTTTTCTGCCCGATTAGTGATTAACTGCGCAGGGATTAATGGGGATATTGTTGAGTCGATTTGTCATCCATCACCATTCCAAATAAAACCGCGTAAAGGGCAGTTTTTGGTGTATGACAAGGCCGCTGCTGCGGATATCAATGCGATTATTTTGCCTGTACCAACCGCTATCACGAAGGGCGTTTTGTTATCAAAAACCATTTTCGGTAATTTATTGTTAGGGCCAACCGCAGAAGAACAAGAAGACCGTTGGAAAGCCGAGGTCAAACAAGAGGTGATGGAAGATTTAATCGCCCAAGGTTCGCGCATGTTGCCCTCTTTGCACAATTATAGCGTGACCGCGACTTACGCGGGGTTACGGCCTGCAACAGAAGAGAAATATTATCGCATTAATGATTACCCTGAAAAACAATGGATTTGTGCCGGAGGGATACGCTCAACAGGCTTAACATCCGCATTGGGTGTGGCGAACTACTTGGGTAAACTGTACCAAGAAAACTTCACGCCATTATTTGAATTATCACCGCCAGAAACACTTATTTGGCCAACTATGCCCTCTATTTCTGAATACCATCAGCGTGATTACCAATGTAAAAGTAATGGTGGCATTGTGTGCCATTGTGAGTTGGTCACTCAGCGTGAAATCGAAGCGACATTTGACTCCGATATTCCCCCCGAATGTTTGGGGGCCTTGCGCCGTAGGACTCGGGTGATGATGGGGCGCTGTAATGGGTTTTATTGTAGCAGCCAAGTGGCAGAAATTATAAATGGTCGCTTTGACCATACACTGGCAGTGGAGGCCGTGAAATGAGTTTACATTATGATGTGATTATCATTGGTTCAGGGCCAACTGGTATTGCTGCGGCTCACACTCTACGTCGTCGTGGTATTAAAAATATCGCTATCCTTGAGCGCGAATCCCATGCAGGCGGTGTTCCTCGCCATTGTCAGCACCCAACATTTGGTTTGTTGGTATTTAAAAGGCCGATGAAAGGCAATCAATTTGCCGCAAAAATTGTTGAGAGTCTCGGCGATACGCCCATCTTTACCCGCAGCACCGTGACACAGCTTTATCCGAATGGAAAACTGACCGTTTCTACCGCTGATGGGTTAGTTGAGATGCACGCTAAGCGCATCCTGATAGCGACAGGTGTTCGTGAAACACCACGACATCCACGTTTGGTATCAGGCCTTCGTCCGCAAGGTGTTTTAACTGCTGGGGCATTGCAGCAGTTTGTTTACCTTAATGGTAAAAAACCGTGCCGAAACCCAGTCATTGTGGGCAGTGAGTTAGTCAGTTTTTCCGCACTGTGGACATTAAAAAATGCAGGCGTAAAAGCGCAAGCAATGGTGGAAAGTGGGGAGCGCATTCTGGCATTCAAACCTGCGACCTTATTCGCTAAAGCGATGGGAACACCCGTTTATTTAAACAGTAAAATCACCGAAATTGGTGGTCTTGACCGTGTAGAGTATGTGATGGTGGAAACCAACGGTAAAAACCACAAAATTGAGTGTGATTCGGTCATTTTTACGGGACAATTTGTGGGTGAAAATACATTAATTCGCAAAAGCCACCTTGAATTTGATGCAAGTACAGGGAAGCCTGTGACAGACCAATTTAGTCGCTGCTCAGATGGGGCATATTACGCCGCGGGTAATATGTTGCACCCTGCGGATATGGGCGACCAGTGCTACCAAGAAGGATTATTGACGGGTGAATATATTGCGAATGATTTATTAGCGAATCATCATCAACCGCAAATTCAGCCTGTACAGCGCATTCCAGTAAGCAGAGACCCAAACGTCAGTTTTAGTGTTCCTGCGTGTATCGATATGGATGCTGTTGCTCGAGGTTGTATGGATTTCAACATTAAAGTCGAGCAAGCGGTTCAAGGAACAATCAAAGTGATAGCGGGGAATACAGTGCTGTATGAGAAAAAACACCGTTGTTTACCAACAAGACGTATTTTATTGAAAAATATCGATTTAACAAAAATACAACCAGATGCTACTGAAATTCGCATCACTGTTGTATAGTGCTGGAAATGTTAAATGGTCAAGAAGGATTAAACTATGTGTGAAGGGCGCTCTTCAAAAGTACGGCATCAAACCATCATTGAGTTATTGTCGACTCAAGGTCAGGTGTACGTGCAGGAGCTCGCAAAGCATTTTAATGTCGCGCAGGAAACAATCCGTCGAGATCTCAGTAAATTAGAATCACAAAAGTTACTAAAGAAAGTCCATGGTGGGGCGGTGAATATTCAGTCAAAATTTGAGCGAAATTTTACTGAACGCGCCCAAGCGGCTGTGGATGAGAAAAAAGCCATTGCAATCAAGGCTGCTGAATTGGTTAAACCTGGCGATACCTTATTTATTGATTTTGGTACGACGACGTTTGAATTTAGCCAACGTATTAAGCTAATTGATAATTTAACAGTGATCACCAATTCGCCACTATTAGCAACGACGCTACAAGAAAACCCATCCATTGAAACCATTTTAATTGGTGGGCAGTTTAATGCGGCACAAAACGCCTGTTTAGGAGCGATTGCGCTAAAAAATATTGCTGAGTTTTTTGCTGATTATGCCGTGATTGGTGCAGGGGCTATTCACGCACTACACGGCGTGATGGATCAGCATGTGGATGAAGCGGCTATTGCACAAAAAATGATGGAAAACAGTGACAAACTGATTGTGCTGGCGGATGGCACGAAGGCCAATAAGCACGCAATTAATTTTGTCACGAATTGGGACAATATCGATTATCTAGTGACAACCAGTAAAGAATTTAAATTACCCGAAAATAACAAGCGACCGAAAACCAAAATTATCATCGCTGATATCGAATAAATTTTAATGTAGTACCTATTTAAACCTATCCCTTGGAAAATATTCACGTATTTTTCACGGGATAACTGTACCTAAAATTTGAACACACCAACATCAGGAATTATTATGAGCCTTTATTTTATTGCTTGCCCTTATTCAGACCCAGACAGCAACGTGGTTGAAATGCGCTTCCAAGAAAGTACAAGAGTCGCTGCAGAACTCGCGCTTAAAGGAATAGCCACCTATAGCCAAATCACCATGACACATCCAATCAATCAATATTTGGCCGCAGAAGGTAAAAAAGTCGCATGGTCATCCATCGACATGGAATTTTTAACGCGCTGTGATGGGCTGATAGTGCTGACGTTACCGGGCTGGGAGAAAAGTGGTGGAGTGGCAGCAGAGATCCAATTCTTCAAAGAGCGTGGTTTACCTGTGTGGACTTATGATGAGTTTACTAATCATAATTCACTTTGATGAGATAAGGTCAAAGATAAAAAAGGAAGCCATGGCTTCCTTTTTGTATTTATGGAGAGAGGAGGTTAGTGAGCAGGTTTTAGATAGTCATCTAAATTTTTGCCTTCACCTTTTTTATCGTTGTCGCCATCGAGTATATCATCGATAGAACAACCGAACTCTTCCACATCATTACACATGAGTGTTGCCATGGATTTGGCAATTTCATGTTCACCAATGATAATGTGATCGGCGCCGCGCTCTTTAATAAAGCTGACTTCGTCATCATAGTGGGCACGAACAATAACGGTCACGTCCGGGTTCATTTCTTTCGCGGTCGCGACGATTTCACCTGCTTCATAACCATTTGGAATAGTTAATAATAACGTTTTGGCGCACTCAATGCGGGCAAGGCTGATGGTTTCTTTATTCGCACCGTTGCCGAGGATAGCACTGAAGCCATTTTCCGCCAGTTCTTCAAAGCGAGCACGTGTGTCTTCCACGACGACGACAGGGATTTCACGTCTACGCAGTTTGTCCGCTAACATGCCACCCACACGGCCGTAACCGACGATAATGGCGTGGCCGCAGATATCTACAGGCACTTGCGTTTCTTCTTCTAACGTTTCTTCCAGAAGTTGCTCTTCAATCGTTTCGGTTCTTTCAAGGTATTTATCTAACAGACTAAATAATACTGGGTTAAGCATAATCGAAACGATGGCACCCGCTAACACCAAGTTCTGCGCGTCTTTATCCATCACACCGAGGGTTAAACCCATACCAGCTAAGATAAACGCGAACTCACCGATTTGAGCAAGGCTGACGGAAATAGTGAGTGCGGTTCGCCGTGAGTGCCCAAACATCCTGACAAGCACCAAGGCGGCAGCAGACTTACCAATAATAATGATAGCCAGAACAGCTAAGATGCCAAGAGGTTGCTGGATCAGAACCATCGGGTCGAAAAGCATACCGACGGAAACGAAGAACAGAACTGCAAACGCATCACGCAGTGGTAAGGTGTCTTGTGCTGCACGGTGGCTTAGCTCAGACTCATTTAATACCATACCCGCGAAGAATGCGCCCAGTGCAAATGAAGCATCAAAGATAGCCACTGCTGCATATGCGATGCCTAACGCAAGGGCAAGGACAGCCAAGGTGAATAGTTCACGAGAACCCGTTGATGCGGTACGTGACAAAATCCAAGGAATGACCTTACGACCGACCACAATCATAATGAATATGAATAGAACAACTTTACCAATTGTCCATACAAGGCCAAGTGCGAGCTCACTGAAGCTTGCATCATCCGTATTCATAATCGCGGCGGTGGCAGGAAGCAGTACCAAGGTAAGAACCATGGCTAAGTCTTCCACGATCAGCCAGCCGATGGCAATCTGCCCGCGTTGGCTTTCAATCAGTTGCCGTTCTTCTAATGCACGTAATAAAACAACGGTACTGGCGGTTGAAAGACATAAACCAAAGACAATACCGGTAAAAATGCCCCAGCCAAATAGCATCGATAAGCCAAGGCCTAATAGGGTAGCGACTGCGATTTGCGCGATTGCGCCGGGGATAGCGATGGCTTTAACAGCCAACAAATCTTTGAGTGAAAAGTGTAAACCCACGCCGAACATCAGCAAAATAACACCGATTTCAGCTAATTCAGGTGCAAGCGCTGCATCTGCCACAAACCCGGGGGTAAATGGACCTGCAAGGACACCTGCTGCAAGGTAGCCCACAAGTGGGGAGATTTTTAATCGCTGCGCGATCATACCTAACAAATATGCAAGGGCGAGACCACCAACAATGGTTGTGATTAAGGGCGTTGAATGCTCCATTTAGTCTCCTCTGATTAGTATGAAAATATAAGGTGGGTACATGCCGTTGACTTTTAAAATGAGGCTTTCATTTTAAAATGCCAAATTGCATGTTTTTCTATTTTAACTTTTTTTGAGAAATATTTCCTTAAAAAAATGAAATGTTTTTAAAAAAAAGACAGGCTAAAGGTGCTAAATCGTTACAAACTTTAAGATTAGGGGATTTTTAGCTGAAATTTTTATGAAATATGGCGGGAAAGACCCACACTTATTTTTAAGTAAGTGTGGGTAAAATAAGAAAATAAACCTATTTATGGCCGATATTTGGTAACAATACTGTAAAAATTCCAAGTAAAGGCAAGAAAGCGCAATAATGATAAACTTGCTCAATACTGGTTTGGTCAGCAATATGGCCTAAAACTGCCGCGCCAACACCACCCATTCCGAATGCTAGACCGAAGAACAACCCCGATACCATGCCTGTTTTACCGGGGATCAGCTCTTGGGCATATACCAAAATAGCAGAAAACGCGGAAGCTAATATCATCCCAATGATCACTGTAAGCACGCCTGTCCAGTACAGTGAGGCATACGGTAAAATGAGGGTAAAAGGTGCGACACCGAGGATTGAGAACCAAATAACGTACTTACGGCCTATTTTATCCCCAATAGGGCCGCCAATCATTGTCCCTGCGGCAACAGCAAATAAGAAAACAAACAGATGTATCTGGGCATTTTGCACAGATACACCAAACTTCTCTATAAGATAAAAGGTGTAATAGCTGCTAATGCTCGCCAAATAGAAATATTTAGAAAAAATCAGAACTAATAACACGGCTAATGAGCCAATAACTGCCTTGCGAGGCAGAACTTTAATATCACCCGCAGAAATCGGTTTTTTACTGGCAGCACGATGTTGCTGCTTATACCAATTACTGACTTGCAGTAAAATCACGATCGCTAATAAAGCCGCAAGGGAGAACCAACCTAAGTTACCTTTCCCATAAGGTTCAATAATTAACGCTGCAAGCAATGGCCCTAATGATGCCCCTAAATTACCGCCCACTTGGAAAAACGACTGAGCAAGGCCATGGCGACCGCCTGAAGCCATACGTGCTACACGGGATGATTCTGGGTGGAAGACCGAAGAACCCGTCCCAACTAAAGCGGCTGCAAATAAAATCATTGGGAAGGTTTCTGCCATCGCCAATAAAATTAACCCCGTCAATGTAAAGCTCATGCCAATTGGTAAGGAATATGGCTGCGGGTGTTTATCCGTGTAATAGCCAATAATAGGCTGAAGTAGGGATGCCGTAATCTGATACGTCAGAGTGATCATCCCGATTTGCGCGAAACTTAGGGAGAAATCAGATTGTAATAAAGGATAAATCGCCAAAATTAGCGATTGGATCATATCGTTTAATAAATGGGAGACACTAATTGCCGTCAGAATACTAAAGACGGTTTTCCCTGTTTTATTCACGGGTTTTGATGGACTAGCGTTGTTAGGGGTTGTGGTTTGCTCACTCATAATTATCAGCTTTCTGTGTTACATAATTGTTATCAATATAACTGAAATACAATTTATTGAAATGAATAAATAAGTCACATGAAAAATAACAGCAGTGAATTATTTGACGGCGATCTCATTTTTATGAAACGAATTTCTTATTCTGCAAGAGGTATCAAATCTTGCTCATATTTTTATGCTATAAATCTGCGGGCAGTGACAAACTATAATCTAATATTCGTGAATAAAAATTCCTATACCAGCAGGGAGAAGTGTATGAAGTTTGCATTTAAAGCATCCGCGTGTGCATTAACTGTATCGTTAGCGTTAATACCCGCAACGATGGCAAACGCGTGGGAAAAAGACAAAACCTACAATATCACTATTTTGCACACAAATGACCATCATGGCCATTTTTGGCATAACGACCACGGTGAATACGGTTTAGCAGCACAAAAAACCGTTGTTGATGAAATTCGCAACGAAGTAGCGAAGCAAGGTGGCAGCGTATTGCTACTCTCTGGTGGTGATATTAATACAGGTGTGCCTGAATCTGATTTACAAGACGCAGAGCCTGATTTTAAAGGGATGAATTTAGTGGGCTACGATGCAATGGCATTGGGCAATCATGAGTTCGATAACCCGCTTGAAACACTGCGTCAGCAAGAGAAATGGGCTACTTTCCCATTCTTATCTGCCAATATTTACCAAACCAGTACTGGCAAACGTCTATTTAAACCTTACCAAGTATTTGATAAGCAAGGTGTAAAGATTGCGGTGATGGGGCTGACCACCGATGACACTGTTCGTATCGGTAACCCAGCGAACTTCCCTGATGTGGAATTCCGCGTACCCGCAGATGAAGCGAAAAAAGTCGTTGAAGAACTGCGTCAGACTGAAAAACCTGACATTATTATCGCAGCAACCCATATGGGGCACTATGATAACGGCAACCACGGTTCTAACGCACCGGGTGACGTCGAAATGGCACGCAGCTTACCAGCTGGTTATTTAGATATGATAGTGGGTGGTCACTCACAAGACCCTGTTTGTATGTCCCAAGAAAATAAAGACTACAAACAAGCGGACTATGTACCGGGTACACCGTGTGCGCCAGACAATCAAAATGGTACATGGATTGTTCAGGCCCATGAGTGGGGTAAATATGTTGGACGTGCTGATTTCGAATTCAAAAACGGCAAATTTACCTTAAAACATTACCAGTTAATTCCAATTAACTTGAAGAAAAAAGTCACTAAAGAAGATGGCAGCAGTGAGCGCGTTTATTACACGCAGGAAATTGCACACAACCCAGATATGATGAAGTTACTGACTCCATACCAAGAGAAAGGTGATAAGCAATTAAGCGTCAAGGTAGGCTCTGTTGAAGGCAAACTGGAAGGCGACCGTAGCAAAGTACGTTTTGTGCAAACAAATATGGGTCATCTTCTGTTAGCTGCTCAAAAAGAGCGTGCGGGTGCTGACTTTGCCATTATGAGCGGTGGTGGTGTCCGTGATTCTATCGAAAGCGGTGATATTACCTATAAAGATGTACTCAAGGTTCAACCATTTGCGAACGAGTTAGTTTACGTTGATTTTAAAGGGGATGAAGTCATTCCTTACCTGACAGCGGTTGCGAATATGAAACCGGATGCAGGGGCGTATGGCCAATTCTATAATGTGAATTTAACGTTAAATAAAGACGGTACGATTAGCGATGTAAAAATCGATGGTAAACCTGTTGATACATCAAAAACTTACCGTATGGCGACATTAAACTTTAATGCGATTGGTGGTGATGGCTATCCGAAAATTGATAATCACCCTAACTATGTAAATACTGGATTTGTAGATGCAGAGGTGCTCAAAGGTTATATTGAGAAACACTCTCCATTGAAAGCCGCAGATTACGAACCAAAAGGTGAAATTATTTATAATAATAAATAATTTTTCGAAAATAAGGCCCCATTAAATAATGGGGCTTTTTTATGATTGATTTTTCAATTTTAAAATTAATTACTATTGGTAATAGTGTTTGGCTATTTTTACTTGGTTTATTTTATTTATAAGTAACAGAAGGATGAATATGTTAATAGCCACTATTTTATATTAATTTACGATTTTAAAATCACCATATAAATTTAAGTTTAACTTTAATTAGATATGGTGGCATAAATGAAAAATACTGTTGCTGTAGATTTGGTTAATTTCCTTGAAGATTGTTATATTGATGCTGCATTTGGTGTTTCAGGTGGGTTTGTTTTTCCTCTATGGGATGCTTTATTTCATTCAAAAAAAATAGACTTATTTCATTGTCGTTATGAATCAGGTGGTGTTTTTTCTGCTTCTGAATACAGTATATGTAACAATAAACCTTCTGTGGCATTTGCCACATCAGGCCCTGGGATAACGAATGCACTTACGGGTGTTAAAGCCGCTAGACTAGATGGTTCTAATCTATTGTTTATATCATCAATTACGGATGATTATCACACTGGCAAATATAAACTGCAAGAAACAACACGAGACGAAATAAATAGTTTACGTGTGCATGATGGGCAAGGTTTTTTTGATGAAATATATTTTGTTTCAAATTTAACTGAGTATAAGAAAGCGAAAAAATCAATATCTGAAAATATAAACCGAGTTTCAGGTATTTGCATTGGTCTTTTTATTACATCATCGCTACAAAAAACAATTATTGATACTGCTGGGCATGGTGAGGAAAGTGAAAAAAAAGATGAAGGAAAGATTAATAATGAAAAACTTCAACTCCAATTAAATCAAGCGACCAATGCGATTATTAATAATAAAACACTTTTCTGGATTGGATTTGGCGCACGTCATGCCGCAGAGCAATTAAAAAAAGTGGTGGAGTTAAGCCAGTCCCATGTTATCTCAACACCGAGAGGAAAAGGCATTTTTCCAGAAACACATCCATTGTACGCAGGCGCTACAGGGCTAGGTGCTAATCAACAAGAAATTAGTGCTGAACTTTCGGCTGAACGCCATCCTGTCGTGATCATTCTGGGTTCTCGTTTAGGAGAGCTTAGCTCATCATATGTACAAAGTTCACTTACAAATTCGACCGTGTTTTTTGTGGGAATCAATAGCCACGAAGTGGCAGGTAATCTCCCTGAACAGACAACGATAATTGAATGTGAAATTGGGGCATTTTTACAGCATGTCTTGCAAAATATCGAACTGAAAAAAAACAGGATTGGGCTTGGCAATATTCACCATGTTGTCCCTTATGAAGATACGGAGATGCATCAAAGTCATTTGGGATATTTACATCCAAGAACAGTCATGCAATCTATACAACACATTGTTATTAATCAATATGATGGCTATGTTGCCGCTGAAGCGGGTAATTCTTTTACATGGACTAACCGATATTTGAAATTTTATCATCCTGTTCGGTATCGAAGTAGTCCAGGGTTTGGTGCAATGGGGCAATACGCATGTGGCTTAGTTGGGCTTTCTGCAAATAGAAATAATGTTGTTATTGGTGTGATAGGTGATGGCTCGATGTTGATGACGAATGAAGTCAGCACTGCGGTGAGATATCACCTTCCTGCGATATGGCTCGTGATGAATGATGGTTGTTACAATATGTGCCGGCAACTTCTGCAAGAGTCAGATGTTATTCCGCCAGATTGTGAAATCCCTTTGACGGATTTTGCATTAATCGGTGAGGGGTTAGGTGCGGTTGGATATAGGGCAACGGATAAAGAGAGCCTTGATAAAGCACTTATTTCTGCCATTAAGGCTAAAGCCCCAGCAGTGATTGATGTACGAATTGATCGTACTGTTTTAGCACCGTCAACGGATAGAGTAAAAACATTGCGGAGTATGTGATATGAAAAAAAATATAAATAAAGGTAGTGTTATATCCTTAGCAAATGTATTGCCCAACCATAGGCAAACAACCCTTGCCAATAAAGAAGAAGAAAGCGTCTTCCATGATAAAGCGGTAGGAAAAGACAGGAGTATTTGGCGGTTGGAAAATCAAGAAGATATTTCCAAATTAATGAGTCAAAGTTTGTTTAATGCTTTGCGACAAGTGAATATGGCTGTTAATGATATTGATTATGTCATTGTTGCTATTTCTTGCCCAAACAGCGTACAAAACGTAGAAACCGTTCAGTTTACTCAAGAGACCAAATTACGTTGCCCAGTTATGGCCATCAGTGCGGGGACGTCGGGAGGCGTGGCTGCGATGGAGTTAGCTTCGGGATTAATTAGCCAAGGCCATTATCGGCACATCGCAATTATTGCCGCGTGCTGCTATTCACATTACTTTGATATTAATGACCCAACGAAAGCCTTACTCAGCGATGGTGCAGCTTGCATGATAATAAGTTCCGATAGTGGAACAGAAATCGTCGATTTTCAAAGTGTGAGCACTTGTGATTATCTACCACTACAACTAAAAAATATAGAAAATAAACTGGTTGCTAATTGCCCGAAAGAAGGCGGCGAGGTTTTTACCAGAAACTATGACAAAACGATAAAACAGGCTGTAACCGCGTTATGTGATAGAAGCCATATATCGGTATCAGATATCAACAAGTTCCACTTTTATGACCCTATAAGTTGGGTTCCGAATGTTTTATCTGAGTCACTTGCCATAAAGAAAGAAAAAATAGAGTTGGCTTATGATAAATATGGGAGCCTTGGTGCTGCTCAAAACTTATTTGGTTTTTATTCCATAGTTAATCAAAATCAACTAGCTGAGGGGGATTACATTGTGTTGTCGGGCTTTGCGCCTGGAATGATTTCTGTTTCAGTGTTACTTGGTTTTAAACACATTCCTACGTCATTAGATTTTTATTCATTGTGATTAAAGCTAAGAGGGCGCTAGGCTAACATTAAAAGGCTCTGATCTCTAAATTCATGTCAACTTCGGAGCCTTTTATTTCACCGTGCATTATTCAACGAGAGGATTAACGTATTAGTCTTTTCTGATAGTCGCAAAAGTGGCAGTAAGCACACTTGCTAAATCAGCTGGCGCTAATTCAATATCCAACCCGCGTTTTCCCCCTGAAATAAACATTGTTGCATATTGCTGTGCTTGGTCATCAATTACCGTCGGTAAACGTTTTTTCTGCCCCAGTGGGCTGATGCCGCCCAGCAAGTAGCCTGTTGTTTTTTGAGCAATTTGCGGGTCTGCCATTTCCACCTTTTTTACTTTAAACACTTTAGCAACCAATTTTAGGTCGAGCTGGCCAGAAACAGGGGTGACAGCAACCGCGAGCGTTTTTTGGTCGCCATTTAATGCCACTAATAACGTTTTGAACACTTGTTTGGCATCTAAGCCTAATTTACGCACGGCTTCATCACCAAAATTGTTTTCATTTGGGTCATGGTCGTATGGGTGTAATTTGAAATTAACTTTTTGTTTTTCTAATAGTTTAACAGCAGGAGTCATTTTTTTGCCTTTTATTTATCTCTGTCACAATGGCGCAAATACTCAACAAGACTACCCTCACCAAAGAGGTGTAGTGCGCCTACCGCAACCACATAATTACCGTCTGGGAGCGCTTTAAGCTGTTCACTCCAATCAGCATTTCGTTTATCCATTAATACTTGATAAACATCTTTGCTGAAGGTGTTGGGCAAAGTCATGCTGCTATTGGGCTGATAATCGAGCCACCAACCAATCATGGTTTGCAGTGAGCGTGCGTTTGCTCGCCAGTGAATTAAAGAGTCTTGTAATAGCGCTAGCCCATTATTAGGCAAGGAAAGCAGCAATTCAACTTGGGATGCGGTGCCTTCCAGCTCAATGATTGGTTTAAGTTGAGTCTGAGCATTGCGAATAAGTTGATAATCGATGCCATAGTGACCGCGTAGGCCTAGTCCTTGTGCTTGAGTAGCTTGCAGGATCAAGGCAATTTGCCATGAGGGTAGCGCATCAAATTTTTCAGGTGGTTGGTGAATTTCTTGGCAATATTGCAAAAATAGTGCGTATTGCTCTTCGTCTAAGCGCTGCTGAACAGGAAGCTGTTCTTCAACATCATGAGGAAAAGGGGACTGTGTTTGGGTGATATCTGCTTCAACAATTAATGCATCTGCCTGATTCAGTTTATCGAGTAATATGGCAGACAACGGAAACATATTTTCCGTTCCCATATGAATACTGCCCACAATATGCAGTCTAAGGCCTTTTGATAAACGAATATCAATTGCAGGATAAGGGTATACGGGCGCCGTTTCCATATGCAGCCAATTTTTTAAGTTTTCGAACAGTTTTCCCATCATTCTTTACCCTGCTTTTTTCTTGATTGAATAGGTTAAACAATCTCTCGCCAATTTGCGAACATTGCCTGTCAATTACGCATTTTTCGTCGTTATTGATAAAAATTGAAAATGACAATTTAGGAAAGCTTCAATTATGGTTTGACGATGTGAAGCAACGTGTTAACAAGGTGGCGTTATCATTTTGTTAGCCTTAATTGGAGATAACATGATAACTCCCTTAATTTCAAACATTCATGTAGGCACACCAAAAATCACCGTTTTGGATAATCGTGGCTTAAATATTCGCATGATCCAATACCATCGACAGTCAAATACTCAACAGAAAGCGCAAGAGCGAATTGAGTTTCAACACTTTAATATTTATGGGTTTTTAGATAAAAACGCAGATGCTCGCTTGTCTGAAAGTGGACAATATAATTTTTATTACTTAACAGACTTAATGGGGTTCCCCGTTTTTAGCCAAGGCGCTGACAGTGGTGATGTTTACCAGCTCTATGATATTGAAGAGCGTTTAGTTATCTGTATTGATTCAAATAAAACATATAAGTTATGTGGCTATGAGGGGAGGGATTCGTTAGGCCGACTCAAATCAATCAACGAAAAAGTTGAGTTTGGGCACTGGAGAGTGAGTGAGTATTTCGAATCTGCAGGTCATTCATTCATAGAACAGATGGCAAATTTAGCTGGGCAATGTACCTGCCACTTCGATACGGCAGGGTTATTGCAAACTCAAGAGGTATCACTGCGAGGGGAGCCTATCTTATGGACACGGCAGTTTATTCAACAGTTTGATAACGTAGAATATAGTGTTGATTGGCAAGGAGATACCTGTTTAACGGCATTATCACCCGAAAAATTTCCTCAGCAAATATCCTTCGATGCCACAGGTGCTTGCCTTTCTATTCTCGATGCAAAAGGCCATAAACAGCTGCGAGAATATGATATTGCGGGGCAATTAATCAAATCGAACTTAACAGTTAAAGGCAGTGATCCACAATCAATAGTTCAACTTATTGAATATTCAGCTATTGGGCAAAAAGTGAGAGAGCTCCATGGCAATGGTGTCGTGACCGAGTATGAACATGAAGCACAAACACAACGTTTATCCCGTATACGAAGCTATAGGCCTGCTAACCATTTATTGGGCTATAAATTATTTCAAGATTTATATTATGACTACGACCCTGTTGGTAATGTAGTTGGAATTCATAATGGCGCAGAAAAAAGCCTTTTTTGGCGTAACCAAAAAGTTGAACCTAAGCAGCAATATCAATATGACTCACTGTATCAACTGATCCATGCCACTGGGCGAGAAATTGCCAATAAAGGCCAACAAAGCCACTGTTTGCCTCATTCTTCATCAATTGATAATTCGATTTATACACAGTATTTTCGCGCATATTCCTACGATAAGGCGGGCAATTTGACGCAAATTCATCACCGAACGCCAGCTATGCAACAAGCTTATACGGTGAAAGTCACAGTGAGCGACCGAAGTAATCGAGCGGTACTAGCAGATTTAGCTCAGCTACCTAACCAAGTAGAGTCGTTATTTACACTTAGCGGGCAACAAAAACAGCTTTTGCAAGGCCAAATACTTCGATGGACGCCTCGGCAGGAATTGCAAAGCGCAACAGGGGTTAGCGTGAGTGAGTTTTATCGCTATGATGCAAATAGCCAGAGAGTAATGAAAATAACTAAAGAAAATCAAAAGCAAAGCCAAGTTATTTATTTACCAAACCTAGAAATTAGGCAAATTGATAATAAAGAAAAATGCCAAGTGATTTGCATCGGTGAGGACAAGGAAACACAAGTGCAGGTGTTACATTGGGAATATGGGCAACCAAGTGAGATAGCGAATAACGTCGAACGATATTGCCTTAATGGAGTCGGCAGCAACCATAATATAGAGCTTGATAGCAGCGGAAACCTTATCAGCTATGAAGAGTTTTACCCTTTTGGCGGAACTGCCGTTTGGGCGGCACGCAGCACATTGGAAGCGAACTACAAAACACGACGTTATTCAGGGCAAGAACGCGACATTACAGGGCTTTATTATTATGGCCGCCGTTATTACCAACCTTGGGTTGGACGTTGGTTAAGTGCAGATCCCGCAGGAACTATTGATGGCTTAAATCTGTTTAGAATGGTGCAAAATAACCCTTTAACCTTTAAAGATGAGCAAGGGCTTGCTCCTGTACTTTTTAATAGCCGTGAAGAGATGTACGCAAGTTATGAGGAAACTGTGGGTGAGCTATTAATCAATTCAGCTAAAAACCCAATAGTGGCAAATAAGCCTGAAATGGTTGCTAATAGAGTGATTAGTTTTGCACAGGTATTTTACCGAGATGGCCATTCAAAATTTACGTATAGTATTAATTTATATGGAGGATTAGAAATAGAGAGAAAAAATAATAACATAAAAGTATGGGCAGCAGATAAGTTGGGTTACCAAGAAGCGAAGGGCACACAGAGTAAAGAGGAAAAAGAATTAGTCAATCACAGTGAAAAAAATCTGTTTAGAACATTAAAAGCGTCCTTGTTGAAAGACACCAATGTTAAAAACATTATTATTTCCCAAAAAGCGAAGATGTGCCCAAGTTGTAAAAATGCACTGTATCAATTTAGAGAAGAATTACCCAAAAATATATTTATGACAGTACGGTTAAGAAATGATGATATCCCGAAAGATGTGAAAGAGCATGGAACTTACAACGCAAAATACAGTACATATAAATACAAGAATATTGATTTTCAAAAAGAATTAGGCGGGTTTATGGGGGAAATTGATAGAAATTTATATCAGCGCTATCAAGCCCAGTTTAATAAGGTGTTTAAAATAAAAGCACTGGGGAAGGTGAGCTATCAAGGCAAACCTAAAGGTTATGATAGAAACCAACCCAGTACCAGTCGCCGCCATTGATATCACGGTTGCCCCCACATAGGGGGCAAATAGAATTAGCTATTTTTAGTGATGTTTTTAAACACACTGAGCAGTGTAAATAAACTGAATGAACTAAATACCATTTCGATACCAATTAACGTGGTTAATAAGGTAATGGAGGTCAATGGCCCATTGCCGACAAGCAGGAAGGCAATAAAGAAATCTAATAAACCGATAAGAATTTGCAGCCAACCACTTGGAGATTTGATTTGTTGAAAACCGACATATAAGCGAATGACACCGCCGACAATAAATAATGCCGCGACTAAAATGGCAAGGGCAATTAAGCTTTGCAGTGGATCTTTAATGAAGGAATAGCCGACAATAATATAGATTAAGCCAATCACAAAGCCGAATAAGCGCGACCACCCAGTATAAATCACGGTGCTCAGTATGCTAACAATGGCACCAACACCACCAATAATCAGCAACACACCTAACACCGTACTGACCGCAATGCCTGAAATCATCGGGTTAACGATACAAAAAATACCACCAGCCAACAGTAAAAAAGACAAAATTAACAAAAATGTTCGCTGTTTTTTAAATTCTTCACCAGCGAGTTTGGCGAGTTTTTCACGATCAATATTAAGCATTTTGCGCTCCAAATATTAAGTAGCTAATTATTTAATAGTATAGACCTAGCTGATGGTAAATAGCATCAAAGATCGTGCGATTTAAGCAATAAAATCTTGGAGGGCAAGCACTTAGCGTATTTTGATGATTGAAATAAGACAGGGAAGGGTGAGATAGGCTCCCACCCTTTTTTAAAGGTTATTTTTCAGGCTTAAAACGTAATAGACGGTTTGCGTTACTGACGACAGTGATAGAGGAAAGCGCCATTGCTGCTCCTGCAACGACAGGGTTAAGTAAAGTACCTGTTAGTGGGTATAAAATACCCGCTGCAATTGGGATCCCCAGTGTGTTGTACACAAAGGCACCGAACAGGTTTTGCTTCATATTACGCAATGTCCCTTTTGAGATAGAAACTGCATCGGCAACACCATGTAAGCTTTGACGCATCAAGGTGATAGACGCTGTTTCAATGGCGATATCACTACCGCCTCCCATCGCAATACCCACATCAGCACGGGCAAGTGCAGGAGCATCATTGATCCCATCACCGACCATTGCCACTTTGTGGCCTTTTGCTTGTAAGGCTTCAATTGCCGCAGATTTGCCATCTGGCATTACGCCTGCAATCACTTCATCAATGCCCGCTTCTTTGGCAATCGCATTGGCAGTGACTGGGTTATCCCCTGTCAACATCACTAAGCGGAAGCCTTGTTTATGTAAGCGAGCAAGGGCGCTGATACTGTCTTCACGCAGTGGATCACGGATGGATAATAACGCCGCTACTTTACCCTCAACCGCCAACAGTACAGGGGTCACCCCTTGAGTGGCTTGTTGATGCAAAAGACCGTCTACATCTGCGGTATCCACATTGCTTTGTGCTAACAGCTTCTGGTTACCTAACAAAATGGTTTTGCCATCAATAATGGCACTTACCCCTAAGCCTGCCAATGTTCGAAATT
Organism: Providencia sp. UF-183; assembly: GCF_058246155.1. NCBI lineage: Bacteria > Pseudomonadati > Pseudomonadota > Gammaproteobacteria > Enterobacterales > Morganellaceae > Providencia > Providencia sp. UF-183. The sequence continues at coordinate 192,093 of NZ_JBSICD010000001.1, forward strand.
GCTCATTAGCGGGTAAGGTTAACCCTTTTGCTTTGGCTAAGACTGCACGTGCTAATGGGTGATTTGAACCATTTTCCAAAGAGGCTGCGAGCTGTAATGCACTGTCTTGGTCAAATCCATTGAACACATGGATGTCAGTCACCTGAGGCATACCTTCAGTCAATGTACCTGTTTTATCAAAGACGATAGTGTCCAACTCGCTAGCTTGTTGAAGAGCATCCGCATCACGCACTAACACCCCAAACTCTGCCGCACGCCCTACGCCTGAAATTATCGACATCGGTGTTGCCAATCCTAAAGCACATGGACAGGCGATAATTAAGACCGTTGTGGTGATAACCAGCGCATAGGTAATTTGTGGTGCAGGCCCAACAAAGTACCATATAGCCCCTGAAATCAAGGCAATAGCAACAACGACAGGAACAAACACCGCTGAAATTTTATCCGCCATTTGGCCAATTTGCGGCTTACTGCTTTGCGCTTGGCGAACAAGGTGGATAATCCGTGCTAATGTGGTTTGGCTACCGACTGCCGCCGCACGAAATAGCACCGTACCATCTTGTACAACGGTGCCTGCATGCACAGGGTCACCTTTACTTTTTTGCTGGGGGATAGGCTCACCCGTCAGCATCGCTTCGTCTAACCAAACTTCCCCTTCAATGATTTCCCCATCGACAGGGACACGGTCACCCGTTGCTAAGCGCAAGATCATACCTTTTTTCACTTGCTCCAACGGCATGTCAACTTCGCCTTGCTCCGTGACGACACGCGCAGTTGGTGGCGTTAAATCGAGTAATCTTTCAAGGGCTTTGGATGAACGTTGGCGCGCTCGTTGCTCTAACGCATGACCAAGGTTAATCAAACCGATAATCATCGCACTGGCTTCGTAATAAAGGTGGCGAGCTTGGTCAGGGAACCATTCAGGCCAAATATTGACGACGATAGAGTAGAGCCATGCAGCCCCTGTACCGAGTGCGACCAAGGTGTCCATGGTGGCACTGCCATTTTTCAAACTTTGCCATGCGCTGCGATAAAAATGCCCACCTGCGAATACCATCACGAGGAAGGCTAATACCCCAATGGTGAGCCACGTGGTGTGGTTTTGCTCCGTCAGCACCATGTTATCGCCCATCATCCCCCATACCATCACAGGGATACCAAGGGCTAAGGCTAAGGCGGATTGCCAACGGAAGCGGCGCATATTGGCTTGAGCCACTTCTTGTTGGCGCTCGCGGCGTTTGGCTTCATCTTGAATAATTTCAGCACCATAGCCTGCTTTTACCACAGCATTGATCAGGTCATCGGGCTTAGCCGTTCCTGTGACTAATGCGCTGCGCTCAGCTAAATTCACTCGTGCGTTTTCCACGCCGGGGACCCCGCTGAGTGCTTTTTGCACTTTATTGACACAGCTTGCACAGGTCATGCCATCAAGCAATAACTGTACGCTGTCATCGGTTGGGTCGATGTCAGGTTGCTCACCTAAATCAGACTCTTGTGCCGGAATGTCACAAATTGCCGCTGAATCAGCATCCGGCTGTTCAGTTTGGGTAGTCAGCGGCTCAGTTTTTGGGTGAGATTCACCTTCTGTGGCTTGGTAACCTGCTGCTTCAACCGCAGCAATCAACGCCGAAACTGGGGCAGAACCTTGCACGATTGCGGAGGTTGTATCCACTTTTGCACTTGTGACACCATCAACAGCTTCAAGTGCTTGCTGGGTTTTTGCTGCACATTTCATGCAACTTAAACCTGAAAGGGATAAGGTCACTTCATCGGATTGTGGCAATTGCGCTTTAAAGCCTGCTTGTTCAACCGCAGCGATTAAGGTTTGTGCATCAGCTGTGCCATACACTTTTGCCTGAGTTGTATTCACCACCGCAGCGGCAACACCTTCAACTTCTTCAAGGGCTTTTTGGGTTTTGCCTGCACATTTCATGCAATTCAAACCCGAAAGCTGCAATTCGACATCAGGTGCTGATGCGACTTCGGCTTCATAGCCTGCTTCAGTAATCGTGTTGATGATATCAGCAACATTGGCATCACTTTCTAATGTTGCATAATCGATAGTGACGTTTAAATTTGCCACATCACCACGTGCTTCTAATGCTTTAGTGACAGAGCCGACACAGTGCATGCAGCTTAGTCCCTGTAATTTTAGGATAATTTTGTTACTCATTTTGCAGCCTCCGAACCCGTTCGATGAATTTGGGTCTATAACTTTATCTACAATTAGGTCTATAATTCGACAATGAGCAAAGGTTACACCTTCCAGCAAGGTTAAGGTCAAGGGGTTATTATGAATATTAGTGAAATTGCCAAAAAAACAGGCCTAACTGCAAAAGCCATCCGTTTTTATGAAGATAAAGGGCTGATCACACCGCCAGAAAGAGGGGAGAACAGTTATCGCTATTATCAAGAACGGCACTTAAATGAACTGGTATTGCTTAAACAAGCCAAAGATGTTGGCTTTACCTTGGATGAATGTGGTGAGTTATTGGGGCTGTTTCGTAATCCAACCAGACATAGCGCCGATGTAAAAAGCACAACCATTGCTAAGATAAATGAAATAGAGCAGACAATTTTAAAACTGTCTGCTATTCGCGATACATTACAAGAGCTGGTGGATGTGTGCCCGGGGGACGATGGAGCTGACTGCCCAATTATTGACCATCTGGCGCGTGGCTGTTGCCACCACCAGAAGGCTTAACTTGCAGTGTAATACCATCAACGGCGATAACCACCACTTCGGTATTAGCGGGAAGCGGGACATCGCTGTATACCCGCCAACTGCCATCAGCAAGACGTACACGGCTAAAACCTTCTTCGGTATCCGTTAATAAACGGGCTTTAAAGCCCACAAGCTGGTGGCTGATTTGGTTAACATCATCGGCTTTACTTTTTTTACGGCCGCTTAACCATTTGCGCCATAACACGGCAGAAACAAGGGTAAAGACGGCAAATAAAATCCCTTGCCACTCCCAACTTAGGAAGGGCAAAGCCCAAGTCAATAAACCGACGACAACAGCGGCAATCCCTGTCCAAAGCAAATAGCCGCCTGTACCAAGTAACTCAGCAATCAGTAACAACCCACCAAGGCACAGCCAAAACCATGCCGGTTGAGCACTGATAAGCTCTATCATTCTTTTGCCTTTTGCGTGGTTTTCTTGCTTTCGCTAATGAGCTCAGTAATGCCGCCGATAGCCCCCATTAAGTTACTGGCTTCTAATGGCATCATAATCACTTTGCTGTTTTGCGCCGAGCCGATACTGGTTAAAGCGTCCGTGTATTTTTGTGCCACGAAGTAGTTAATGGCTTGCATATCCCCAGCGGCGATAGCTTCAGACACCATTTGGGTGGCTCTGGCTTCCGCTTCTGCGGCTCTTTCACGGGCTTCTGCTTGTAAGAAAGCAGACTGCCTTTCCCCTTCAGCTTTTAAAATTTGCGATTGTTTTTCACCTTCAGCTTTCAAGATTGCCGCTTGGCGAATACCTTCCGCTTCTAAAATATCGGCACGTTTTGTTCGTTCCGCTTTCATCTGCGCATTCATCGCGCTGATAAGTTCTTTTGGCGGCTTCACATCACGAATTTCAATACGGGTAATTTTCACGCCCCACGGGTTAGTGGCTTCATCTACGACGTGTAATAAGCGGGAGTTGATTGAATCACGCTGAGACAGCATTTCATCAAGCTCCATTGACCCTAACACGGTACGAATATTGGTCATCGTCAGGTTAAGCACGGAGAGCTCTAAATTGCTGACTTCATAAGCGGCACGAACAGGGTCAATCACTTGAATAAAGCACACAGCATCAATGGTAACGTTGGCGTTATCTCGTGAAATAACTTCTTGGGATGGGATATCGAGGACTTGTTCCATCATATTGATGCGGCGGCCAATTTTGTCCATAAATGGCACAATAATATGCAGCCCAGGTTGCAATGTACGGGTGTAACGCCCAAAACGTTCAACCGTCCATTGGAAACCCTGCGGTACTGTTTTAACGCAGGTGAAAACAATAACGATGGCCACAAAAATAATAATCGGGATGGCACCAAAGGCGAACAAGTCCATATCTAACCCTTAATTAATAAAGTAATGAATACATTTGGCGGCGATATTTACTCGCAATCGCATCGCCCGTTCCCATGGCAGACATAATATCCATCATGGTTTTTTTCACCGCACCGTCACCGGCACCTAAGTCTTTACGTAAGAAGCTAAATAACATCTCAAGCGCTTCTTCGTTACGGTTCACTTCATGTAATTTTAGCGCTAATTGAACGGCTAATGTGGTATTTTGCGGATCTTGATTAAATTCGTCCTGCAATTGCTGAATTTCAGGGGTATCTGCCGCTTGTTTTAACAACTCAATTTGCGCAATCAGCCCTTGATAACGGCTGTCTTTATCCTGTAATGGCACCACGTCTAATGTGGTTTGTGCATCATCGACGAGTTTTAGGTTAATTTGCGTTTCCGCCAATAACAGCGTGATATCGCTATTTTTCGGGTTTAGTTGATGAGCTTCTTTCAGCAGAGGCAACGCTTCTTGTATTTTACCTTCAGCAATTAATTCAGCCGCTTGCGCTGCTTTCAGCTCTTCAGGGCTTGGTAGAACACGGGATAAAATTTCTAACACCACCTCTTCTGGCTGTGGCCCCTCAAAGCCGTCAACGGGGCGACCATTTTGCAGCACATACACTGTTGGAATGGCTTTTAAGCCAAACTGGCTGGCAATCATTTGCTCTTCGTCACAATTAACTTTAGCTAAGATATATAAACCTGCGTAGTCGTTGGCAATTTTTTCCAACATTGAACCAAACTCTTGGCAATGAGGACTACGCGGTGACCAAAAGTAGAACATGACGGGTAAGTTCATTGATTGTTCAATGACTTGATGAAGGTTGGTTTCGTTAATATCAATAATTTGGGCGTTATTCGCAAACATAGGGTATCTCTTTTGAATGAGTTAGCATTAATAGTAGAGTGGGGCTTATTTTGCTTTTTTCAAGCCTTTTTTCCCTGATTTGCCAGTATTTTATCCATCAGTTTGTCAGGTAAAATACGTTTAAGTACTCGAACAGCCACCGTCAAAAGGGTAACGGAATAACGTACGCGTGGACGTGGGCTTTCTAACGCATGGATAAGCTTTTCCACCACATGCTCTGGGGTTAAGGTAAAGCGTGAGGCAATCCCCGGGTTTTTAACCGGTTTATCTTTCTGAGTTTGTTCAACATTTTGCGTAAATGCTGTGTGAATGGGCCCCGGCTCAATTAAACTCACAAAAACACCGCTGCCTTTTAATTCTAACCGCAAGGCATCTGACCAACCTTCCAATGCATATTTGCTTGCTGCATAAGCACCACGACCCGGCGTAGAGATAATTCCCATCACCGAACTGGTCTGCACAATGCGCCCTTCGTTGTGTGCTAGCATGGCGGGCAGCAGTTGGAAGGTCAATTGGTGGACTCCGAAAAAGTTGGTGGAAAACTGGGCTTCAAGCTGTTCCCGATTCACACTGTTTAATGGCCCATAAACCCCAAATCCCGCATTGTTGAATAATCCGAAAAGTCGGTGATTACAGAGTGTTAGCACCTCTTGTGCCGCTGTATCTATGCTATTCTTATCATCGAGGTCGAGAGCGACAGCATCGAAACCAAGGTCTCTCAAGCGTAAAATATCGTTCTCTTTGCGACACGCGACAATCACATGGTAACCACGCTGGTGCAGAGTTTGGGCAGCACAAAAGCCGATACCGCTTGATGCACCGGTGATCAGAACCGATTTTCCGTTTCGTGCGGATGTTTGCATAACTTTACCTTCATTTCATGCAACTGAATTTATTTCGCGTATAAAGAGCCCTTTATCGCGTTTGTTTACCGTCTATTTTACTTGTTTGAGGGTAAAATATGTGCGGAAAGTTGTTTTTCCATAAAGTCAGCAATGGATGGCTGTGCTTCAACAGTCGGGTGTATCCCATCTTGTTGTATCCATTCCGGCTTAGTAATAACAGTCTCCATGTAAAAAGGCAGTAACGGAATTTGATTGCTATCAGCCAGTTTCGGGTACACTTTTTCAAAGCTTGTTGTATAACGTTTTCCATAATTTGGTGGAATACGAATTTGCATTAAGAGCGGTTTTGCACCCGATTGCACGATTTGGTCGATAATTTGCTGTAAATTAGTTTCCAGTTGTTCGACAGGTAAGCCTTGCAGACCATCGTTAGCGCCTAATTCGATCAGCACCCAGCTCGGTTTATTTTGTTCCAATAAGGTAGAAAGGCGTTCCAGCCCTTGTGCTGATGTATTGCCACTAATGCTGCCATTGACCACCTCAATAGGCGGAGACAGTTTCTGCCAGCGGTCGGCAAGCAAAGAGGCCCATGCCTGCTCAGCCGGTAAACGGTAGCCTGCACTTAGGCTATCACCTAAGATCAATAGCTTAGTTGACGCAAGGGCGTGTCCACTTGCAGTCAGTAACAGGAGAAAAACCAATATATGTCGGCGAATAATATTCTTGAAGTTCATCATCTCATTAAACGTGTTGGTCAAGGTGAACATGAACTGACTATATTGCAAGGTGTTGAGCTAATTGTCGAGTCTGGTCAAACAATTGCTTTAATTGGCGAGTCTGGATCGGGGAAATCAACCCTGCTTGGGATCATTGCGGGCTTAGATGATGGCACGAGTGGCACGGTGAATTTATTGGGTCAAGACCTAACACGTATGGATGAAGAAGAACGCGCCCGTTTACGTGCACAAAGCGTGGGGTTTGTGTTTCAATCATTTATGTTAATCCCCACATTAAATGCCATTGAAAACGTGCAGTTACCTTCGCTACTACGTGGAGAGTCAGAGTCATCGAGCTACCAACATGCAGCAGAGTTACTGACTGACTTAGGCTTGAAAGATCGCATGAAGCACATGCCTCCGCAGCTTTCTGGTGGTGAACAACAGCGTGTGGCGCTGGCGCGTGCATTTAATGGTCGACCACAAATTTTATTCGCCGATGAGCCGACAGGGAACCTTGATAGGCAAACAGGGGATAAAATTGCTGACTTGCTGTTCGCCATGAACAAAGAACATGGCACGACGCTGATTTTAGTCACACACGATAACGAACTCGCTGCACGTTGCCAGCGCCGCTTACGCTTAGTTGATGGGCAATTGAGGGAAGAAGCATGATTTGGCGTTGGTTCTGGCGTGAATGGAAAACGCCCTCATTACTGATTGTTTGGTTAGCGCTCACGCTCGCTGTTGCGTGTGTATTAGCGTTAGGGCGTATTAGTGACCGTATTGAAAACAGCATGAGCTACCAAAGCCGTGAGCTACTTGCCGGGGATCTGGTTCTACGCTCCTCACACCCGAGCGAGCCCGCTTGGTTGCAAGAGGCCCAAAAAGACGGGTTAAAACTGAGTCAGCAGATTTCATTTTCGACGATGGCCTATGCAACGGAAGATGAAGATGCCCGACCACAGTTGGTGTTAGTCAAAGCCGCTGACAAGGCTTATCCGCTATATGGTGGGTTAGTGACAGAACCTGAGGGGTTAGTACCAACCCAAGGGGAGGTGTTAGTTGCCCCTCGCTTATTAGAGTTATTGAATCTGAACATTGGCGATAATATTGATATCGGTGATGCGACATTAAAGGTTTCTGGCAAGTTAATCCAAGAGCCTGATAGTGGTTTTAACCCGTTCCAGATTGCACCAAGGGTATTAATTGCGATTGAAGACGCACCATTAACAGGGGCAATTCAGCTCGGTAGCCGTTTAACCTATCGCGACATGTTTGCGGGAGATAGTCAGGTTATCGATGCATTTAAGCAGAAATTTGATAAAAACCTGCGCAATGACCAGCGCTGGTATACCTTAAGTGAAGACAATGGCGCGGTGGGGAAAACCTTCCAACGTGCTCAGCAGTTTTTGTTGTTATCTGTCTTATTAACCCTGTTATTAGCGATTGCTGCTGTTGTGGTTTCTATGACTCACTATTGCCGCAGCCGTCACCAGCTGATTGCGGTTCTAAAAACCCTAGGGGCAGGGCGTAGTGCGCTACGCAAATGGATCATTGGCCAGTGGTTAGTCATTTTAGTGGCAGCGGCATTATTAGGTTCATTATTAGGGCTAGCCTTTGAGGGCATTCTGATGCAAATTCTGGGCGCAATGCTGCCAAAAGAACTGCCTCCTGCTAGCCTAATGCCGTGGGTCTGGGCGATAGGGACATTGTTTATCATTGCCATTATTGTAGGCAGCCGACCTTATTACCAATTGATGGCGACCCAACCTTCTCGGGTGTTACGTGAAGATGCAAAATCCCCCGTGTGGCCGCTGCATTACTATCTCCCTGTGGTTATTTTAATTGTCGTGGGCGGGTTATTTGTTTTTGCGGGAGTAAACCCTCTGTTATGGTCGATTTTGGCGGGGATTGTTGTCGTTGCGATTTTATTGGCTTTAATTGGCTGGGTCGGGCTTTGGGGGCTGAGGCACATTAAGTTTCGCCAACTGAGTTTGCGCCTTTCTGTTAGCCGTTTATTACGCCAACCGTTACAGACTATCACCCAAATGAGCGCATTTTCGCTCTCGTTTATGTTGTTGGCATTATTAATTTTAGTGCGTGGGGATTTGCTCGATCGTTGGCAGCAACAACTCCCTGCGGATAGCCCAAATTATTTTCTAATTAATATGAACGAGTCACAGCTTAAGCCTGTAACTCAGCTATTGGCACAGTATCAAGTTAAACCTACCGAGTTTAACCCCGTGGTATTGGCACGCTTAACCGATATTAACGACCAATCTGCTATTGAGTGGGCTGATAAGCGCGACCCGAACAATAACACGGTGAGGCGTGAACTCAGTTTGACGTGGCAATCCCAATTGGCGCCTGCAAATATTGTGGATGAAGGCACATGGCCACCGAAAGCGGGTGAAGTGTCCATCGAACAAACTGTTGTCAAAGAGTTAGGGTTAAAACTGGGGGATAAGCTGACGTTTAATGCGGGAGCACAAGTCTTTTCGGCGACAGTAAGCAGTATCCGAACGGTAGACTGGGAAAGTTTACGACCCAATTTCTACTTTATTTTCTCGGAAGAAAGCTTATCGAAAATGCCCGCAACATGGCTGAGTAGTTTTCATTATGAAGGTGATGGCCAGTTATTGACACAACTTAGCCGCCATTATCCGACTATCAATGTGTTGGATACGGGGGCTATTATTACGCAGATTCAGCAAATTCTTCAGCAAGTCAGCCAAGCCCTTGAAGTGATGGTGGTTTTGGTGATTTTCTGTGGGTTATTGCTATTGCTGGCGCAAATTCAAGTGGGAATGAACCAACGGGAACGGGAGCTGGTGGTCTATCGGACCTTGGGTGCAAGCAAAAAACTGATGCGTAGAACCTTATGGAGCGAGTTTGCATTGCTTGGCTTAATGGCAGGCCTTGCCGCAGCCTTTGGTGCTGAAATTGCCCTGTGGTTATTGCAGAGCAAAGTGTTTGATTTCCCATGGCAACCTGAATGGCGTATGTGGGTGTTATTGCCTCTGTGCGCGGCTATTTTGCTGTCTATTTGTGGTGGCTGGTTAGGCTTGCGTTTATTAGGCACAGGCAGCCAGCACCGCCGATTACCCAATGGGTGATTAGTTTATAAAGAATAATTGGGCGTGAAATCATTTACGCCCAATTAAAATAACTGTCTTCAATCCTTCACAAAACCGTCATTCACTCAAGTTATGATTCCGCCGTCGATTATTGATAGCCTTAAAATGGAAACATAACCATGCAGCATAAAAATTCAATTAAACGCTCAGTTAAACAAAAAGTTGGCTCGTTTTCTTTATTGGCAAGCTTGATTTCATTCAGCCTCTCAGGGTTCGCTCAACAAGAAGTGCCTGCCACATTAGCGGGGCATTCTATTCTTCCTGTTGATTCCACGGTGCCTGCACCACAAAATGCGCCTTCAGACTTACAAGTTAGCGGTAAATTCACCACGGGGACACGCGTTGATACCCTCGGTAAAGTGGAAGGAAAATCCGCTGATCGCCCAACAGGAAAACACATTCCAATTAAAGGGCAGCCATTACAAGGCCATTCGGGGATTAAACGTATGGCGGATGGTACCTATTGGGTGTTAACGGATAATGGGTTCGGTAATAAAGTGAATTCACCAGACTCGATGCTGTATGTGACGCAATATGATATCGATTTTAAATCAGGCAAAACCACACCACTCAAAACGGTTTTTTTCCATGATCCCGATAAAATTATTCCTTTTCATATTATTAATGAGAGCACAAAGGAACGTTATTTAACGGGCAGTGATTTTGACCCAGAAAGTTTTCAATTTGCGAATGGCGCGTTATGGGTAGGGGATGAATTTGGCCCATACCTGTTAAAAATGGATTTGGATGGCAAAGTGCTAGCCCTGTTTGAAACACAAGTCGATGGCAAAAAAGTGGTTTCCCCTGATCATTACCAAGTCACCACACCGGGTAAACCAACGGATAAAGTGGCTTTCCAAGTTAATCGCTCAAAAGGATTTGAAGGGATGGCCTCCTCGCCAGACGGTTCAAAACTGTACCCAATGCTTGAAGGGGCGATTTGGGTAGATGAGAAACAAGATTATGAAAATGTAGATGGCAAACGTGCTGCTCGCATTCTTGAGTTTGATGTGAAAAAACAAGATTGGACAGGTAGAAGTTGGTTGTATGTATTTGAAGACAATCAAAATGCTATCGGCGATTTTAATTTAATCGATGAGACCCACGGCTTAATTATCGAACGTGATAATGGTGAGGGGACATCGGATAAAGCCTGCGCCGCGGGCAGTGCAAACACGGAAAATTGCTTTAGTAACCTCGCGAAATTTAAACGCGTATACCGCATTGCATTTTCAGACGAAAACGTCGGCGGTGCGGTTGATAAGCAGGCGTACATTGATTTAATGAATATTAAAGACCCAAATAGTCAGGCTAGAAAGCCACTGAATGATGGGGTGTTTACTTTCCCATTCTTCACGATTGAGAACGTGGACGTGGTTGACGGCGAACATATTATTGTTGGAAATGACAATAACTACCCATTTTCATCGAGCCGTGATCCTAATAAAGCCGATGATAACGAGTTTATTCTGTTGAAAGTGCCTGAATTGTTAAAGCCTTGATTGACTTTGTGCCACCTCATTGTGGTTTATGGTGGCACAATATGAAACGCATGTTTTGATCCAATATCTGGTTTTCTGATCATTTTCCCTTGGTTATTATTTTCCCGAGCTTGTGCTCGGGATTTTTTATTTGGCGTTGAGGGAAGGTGGTTTCATCATTAAGGTCAAACCGAGGATCACCACAACAGGGGCGGTAATCACTAAAAATGCGGGGGTGAAGCTACCTGTGTAGTCCTTGATCCCACCTGCGATAAATGGCGCTAAACAGGCAATAGTTGAAATCAAGTTAACCACAGAAAATAGCTCTAAATAAGGCCCGCGGCCAAAGTAGTTTGATAGCAAAACGCTTGAGGCCAAGAATGTCATGCCGTAACCAATCCCTACAAACAGCACAAATAAAATTAACCAGAACCAAGAGCTTGCGATACTGAGGAAGATAACCCCTAACACCATAATAATTAAGCTGCCAATAAGCAGTTTTTTCGGCTCCAGCCATTCTCCAGCAGCCCCACCAATAAAACGTGAGAATGCATTTACAAAAGCCATCGTACTCAGTAATGAAACCGCTACTGTCATACCGAAGCCTCGTTCTTCAATATGGGCAACTGCAAAGCTATTTACGGTAATCCCACACCATAAAAATGACGTATAAGTTGCAGCGATTAAATAAAATTGCCACGTACGCAGAGCGCGTCCAACTGTCCATACTTCGGCAGTACGGTAAATGGGTTTGCTTGCATTACTGACCTGTTTTTGCATCACTTTTTTGGCGTGTTCTTGCTCTTGTTTACCTTCTCGCAGCATAAAGATAGTGATAAGTGTGACGATGCTGAGATAGACCGCGCATAAAACCCAGTGCATACGCCACGAGCCCAATTGGTTTGAGGCGTAGAAATAAATCCATGGCCCTGCAACCCCACCGAGCCCACCAATGGTGAAATACAAGCCAAAAGCGAGGGACTGTTTTTCAAATAATCGGGAAAGTACGTAAGTGCCGGGCACGGTAGCTAATAAGGTAAAACCAATACCAATCAAGGCGGTTCCTAAGAAATAGGTGCTGATGGTGTTGGTGGAATAAAGACTATAAAAGCCTGCAACGAACACCAAGGTGCCGAGCAATAATGTGGCTCGCACACCGACTTTACGGATTAACAGGGAAGGTAGGAAACTTGCTAACCCGCAAGTTAGACCTAATAAGGTAAAGCCGAAACCTGCTTCACTCCAGCTCCACTTTAGTTCGCTGATCATTTCGGGCAAAACAACACCTAATGAGGTGAAAGTGGTCGCAGTGGCTAAAAAATACACTAGCCCTAACAGAACTAAAATACACCACTGATAAAACGGACTAAAATGCTGCGAGGACATAGTAACTCCAGTCATGCCGCACACCTTTAGTCAGGAGAGTTATCATCTGGATGACGGCGAAAATAGCAGAATGCCCGAAAACAAGTTCGGGCATCGATTAAGGGCTATTTTCCCTATTTATTGACGAGAGTACCAGTCTAATTTTGCATTTGCCCACTCAATGCCACTTTTGTACTCATTTGGTAACAGAGGAATTAATGCGCTAAGGGTTTCGGCTAACAGTGGGCAATCGCTGTGGGAGAGGTTTAAGTGGCCAACTTTGCGGGCTGGGCGCACCTCTTTTTCATACCAATGCAAGTGGACGAGTGGCAAATTGAGCCAATCAATATTCACACCAGTACCAATTAAGTTCACCATCACCGCAGGGCTGAATACTTCAGGGGATGGCATTGGCAGATTCAAAATGGCACGTAAATGCAACTCAAATTGGCTGATTGAGGCCCCGTTTTGTGTCCAGTGCCCGCTATTATGTACGCGAGGGGCAATTTCATTGATAAGCAGTGTGTCGCCGACAACAAAGCATTCCATCGCCATCACACCAATATAACCAAGCTCATCCATCACCGCACTTAACATAGTTTGTGCGGTCTCTTGCTGGGGATTTGTGGATTTTGGGAACGCAACGCTGGTGCGTAAGATGCCTTCTTGGTGCAAATTGTGAGTGATAGGGTAAAAAACGGATTCACCCGCAGCATTACGTGCACCAATGACAGACACTTCAGCATCAAAAGGGATGCCTTGCTCGACAATGCATTCACCGTAGATTTCAGCAGGTAGATTGATTTCATCGCCGGGGCGTACACGCCATTGGCCGCGCCCGTCATAACCGCCTGTTCTGCGCTTGACTATCAGAAAATCACCTAGTGAGGCGAATAATTCAGACCATTGTTCTGGGGATTCAAGCAGTGCCCAAGGGGCGGTTGACAAATTTAAACTATCAAACAGGCTCTTTTGCGGAAAGCGGTCGGCTAAACGCGGGAAAATATCGCGGTTAATAAAGGCATTGTGGCGTGCTAATTCTTTGGTCAATGGCGTTTCAGGCCAACGTTCGATTTCAGCGGTGATCACACTTTGCTGATAAGGAACGGCTTCAGGTTCTGCATCTAGCCCAACAGGGAATACCGCGATGCCCAGCGGCTCACCAGCTTGGCGCAACATACGGCCGAGTTGACCGTTACCCAGTACGCAAACGGGTTTCATTACGCGTCCCTCGGGTCTGGGTTATTGAGTACGTCGTTAGTTTGTGTTTCACGCCATGTGGATAAGCGCTTAAAAACAGCGTCATCAGCGATAGCTAAGACTTGCGCCGCTAGTAATGCGGCATTTGCAGCACCTGCTTTACCAATCGCCAAGGTGCCCACAGGAATGCCTTTTGGCATCTGGACGATGGAATATAAGCTATCAACTCCACTGAGTGCGGCACTTTGTACAGGAACACCAAAAACAGGCACTAAGGTTTTGGCCGCTAACATCCCCGGTAAATGGGCTGCACCACCAGCGCCTGCAATAATTACATCAAAGCCGTTTGCTTTGGCAGTTTCGGCAAATGAAAACAGTTTATCGGGTGTACGGTGTGCGGAGACAATTTCGACGTGAAAAGGAATTTGGAGTTCGGTTAATACATCAGCAGCGTGCTGCATGGTCGTCCAATCACTTTTCGAACCCATAACAATGGCGATTTTTGCCGCAGATTGAGCAGAAGCTTGGGCAGTCATTTGGTGCTTTCCTGTATTGAAAAAAACGTCACCCGAAGGTGGAGAATTGAATTGAGTCGATCATATCACGACAAAGCAGCAAGGAAAACGTTTGCGTGATTAATAAATAAGCAAACGGTCGCGTTTACGACCAAGAAATTGTCTGTGGTTATTCGAAGGGAAAGAAAATCAGTTCGATGCCTTGTTCATTAATCACAAAGGCAGAACCGTCATGGTGCCATGCACCTAATACTCCACGGAAATGTAGCTTTCCGCCAATATTGATTTCATGAATGGCGGGGCGGTGGGTATGGCCGTGGATCATCCATTGGGCTTGGTGTCTTTGTAGTGCGTCAACAACCGCTTGTGGATTAACATCCATAATGGATTCCGCTTTCATGCTACTGGCATATTGGCTGTTTTGACGCATTTTTTGCGCAATCCGACGGCGAATAAACAGCGGAAGTGTGAGAAAAACACGTTGGATCCAAGGCGTGTGAACTTTTTTACGGTAGTTTTGATAAGCCATATCATCGGTGCACAAGGTATCACCGTGTAGAATTAAAATGCGCTTATCATAAATATCGAGAAGGGTTTCTTGGGGCAAAATTGTCATTCCACACTGCTTGGCATAGCGTTTACCGATTAAAAAATCGCGGTTGCCATGAATGAAATAACAAGGAATGCCTTTTGCTGTGAGCTGTTTTAGCTCGTTTGCGACACGTTGATGAAGCGGGGTGTTATCGTCGTCGCCCACCCAATAATTGAAAAAATCACCGAGGATATACAGGCTATCGGCGTGGATGGCTTGCTGTTGAATAAAATTGATAAAACCGGCGGTGATCGCCGGTTCATCTTCACTCAAATGCAGATCTGCAATGATGTAAGTGGACATAGAGGCAGGATTACTCGCTGACAGTCACTTTTTCAATCACAACATCTTCACGAGGAACGTCTTGGTGGAAACCGCTACGGCCAGTAGAAACGCCTTTGATTTTATCAACCACGTCCATGCCTTCAACGACTTCAGCAAATACGCAGTAACCCCAGCCATCTGGGCGCTCTGAACGGAAGTTTAAGAAGTCATTATCAGCAACGTTGATAAAGAATTGTGCGGTGGCAGAGTGAGGGTCGTTAGTACGAGCCATTGCCAGCGTACCACGGGTGTTTTTTAAGCCGTTGTTTGCTTCGTTTTTAATAGGCGCTTTCGTGTTTTTTTGTTCCATGCCCGGCTCAAAACCACCGCCTTGGATCATGAAGCCGTTAATAACACGGTGGAAAATGGTATTATTGTAAAAACCTTCACGGCAGTAAGTTAAAAAGTTTTCGACTGTGACTGGCGCTTTATCGTCAAATGTTTTGATAACAATGTCGCCGTGATTGGTATGAAATGTAACCATAATAGCTATCCTGAATAATTGTTTTTTGTGCGCTATCTTGCGAAAGCGTTGAGATCTGCACGTTTATATCACAGATAAAACCCGACTTGAAGTGACAGTGCATTTTGCCGGTGCTTTATAGCATAATAGGTGTGTATTAAATGCCTGTTGAATTCAACAAGAAAAGGCAGGGTAAACCCTTGCATTCTTAAGGTGATCGGGGTTCAATAACATGGTATTTTACCGATAGAAATCGATAATCATTTTTCACTTACATGGAAAAGTCCAGATGCTACAAATTTTTAATACACTAAGTCGTCAAAAAGAAGAGTTTAAGCCCATCCACGCAGGAAAGATTGGGATGTATGTGTGTGGCATCACTATCTACGACTTGTGTCATATCGGCCATGGCCGTACATTTGTGGCATTTGATGCAATTAGCCGTTATTTGCGCTATTTAGGCTATGATTTGAATTATGTTCGCAACGTGACGGATATCGACGATAAAATCATTAAACGTGCTGCAGAAAATAACGAAAGTGTTGAAGAACTCACCACTCGCATGTTAGCGGAAATGCACAAAGATTTTGATGCGTTGAATATTCTACGCCCTGATAGCGAACCACGTGCCACACGCCACATCGGCGAAATTATTGAGCTAACTGAAAGCTTAATCGAACGTGGCCATGCTTATGTGGCGGATAACGGCGATGTGATGTTTGAAGTGAAAACTGACC
This sequence comes from Providencia sp. UF-183, assembly GCF_058246155.1. Classification (NCBI taxonomy): domain Bacteria; kingdom Pseudomonadati; phylum Pseudomonadota; class Gammaproteobacteria; order Enterobacterales; family Morganellaceae; genus Providencia; species Providencia sp. UF-183. Next base: position 208,414 of record NZ_JBSICD010000001.1, read on the forward strand.
CAAATTACGGGCTGTTATCTCGTCAAGATTTAGAACAGCTTCAAGCGGGTGCTCGCGTTGAAGTTGCAGACGTTAAACGTAACCCAATGGATTTCGTGCTTTGGAAAATGTCCAAAGAAGGGGAGCCAAGCTGGGAGTCACCATGGGGCTTAGGCCGCCCGGGTTGGCACATTGAGTGTTCTGCGATGAATAGCAAAACATTGGGTAATCATTTTGATATTCACGGTGGTGGTTCGGACTTAATGTTCCCGCATCATGAAAATGAAATTGCGCAATCGACCTGTGCTCATGATGGCCCATATGTTAACTATTGGATGCACTCAGGGATGGTGATGGTTGATAGAGAGAAAATGTCGAAGTCTCTCAATAACTTCTTCACGATTCGTGATGTGCTCGAGTATTACGATGCCGAAACAGTGCGTTACTTCCTGCTTTCAGGCCATTATCGTAGCCAACTGAATTACACAGAAGAAAACCTGAAGCAAGCGCGTACTGCGTTAGAGCGTATGTACACAGCATTACGTGGCACAGATAAATCAGCAAAAGCAGCGGGCGGTGAAACCTTTAAAGCACGCTTCGTTGAAGCCATGAATGACGACTTCAATACGCCAGAAGCCTATTCCGTGTTATTTGACATGGTGCGTGAAATCAACCGTTTGAAAGCGGAAGATATGGCCGCTGCTAACGGTATGGCAGCTGAACTGCGTGAACTAGCAGGCGTTCTTGGCTTACTGGAACAAGACCCAGAAAGCTTTTTAAAAGGCGGCGCTCAAGGTGAAGATGATGCGGAGGTTGCAAAAATCGAAGCGTTAATTCAACAGCGGTTAGATGCTCGTCAAAATAAAGATTGGGCACAAGCTGATGCTGCACGTGATGCATTAACGGCGATGGGCATTGTGCTGGAGGATTCATCGGCGGGGACTACTTGGCGTCGTAAGTAAGCGTACGCGTCATATTTCAAACCGCAGCGTTGTTGTCTGCGCCCAGTTACCTTAGTCACATACTTATGTATGCTCCTAAGGATAACTTCCCTTGACGCCTAGCTGCAATTTGAACTATTTAGCGTATTGAATACATTAAAAAATTAGAGTTCGATAAAACTAAACGGCTAGGTATTGATTCAATATCTGGCCGTTTTTCTATTTAGTGGCTAAATTTGCAAGAAATAATTATTTTTCCATCAAATAATAAGCTCAATTAATGAACAAAATGCAGCCATCAACAGTGCGAACAATATGATGGCGCTATTATTTGAAATGAGGGTAATAATTATGGTATCACCAATTAGCATATCAATCAGAAGTTTATGGCCTGCAACACCCGTTAAAAAACGTCTCGTTACTTTTTTACAAAATCTTGTGGGAATTAAAAGGCAGCCAGTGAATATGCCCAAGGCCACTTGGTATGTTCCAAGTGCAATACCCTCCGAAAGCACAATAGCACCAATTAATGCCAAACAAGTACCGATAAAAAGCGAACAAAAGGTGGTAATGGCAGACATTGAACCGATCAAGCCCAAAACACCACCTATTGAACAATTCCTCTCTGATATTATGCAAAATAAACCCAAGGTGGTGATTGTCTGGTCATCAGCGGAGCACCAAGAAAAGCAAGGGAAAATGTTGTTTTCAGAAGGTGTTAAAGAACAGCAGTTTGGTGATTTGAAAATAAAAAAATTTGGTATAAATAAAAATGGAAATACTGAAAATTTAAAGTTTGAATGCTTTAACTTAGTCGTTATGCGAAATGGCCATCGACATGAAGTCCCTGTGATGCATGTAAAGAACTGGTCTAGTGAGCTGAACCTCCCAAGAAATGAAAATTCAAAGCTGATAAGTCGAACAGTTGAATTAATATACGAGTCAGCGAAACTGAATAAATCTAATGAAAAGAAATCAGTCGATGATGGGAAGGGTAAAATGATTCAATTTACTTTTGATGGTAGAGTACCAGAAGACATACTAAATAGTATTCGGATAGATAATGCATTGGGTCGAGTAAGATCTTAATTAGGGTAATTGGTAAGCTGAAAATATCAGCTTACCAATAATATTACTCTGCAATTTTGACTTGTTCGTCGCCCATAGAGACAACTTTGCCTGCCAAAATTTTACAGCGCTTACGGGTTTCGACTTCGCCGTCAACCTGTACTAAACCTTCAGCGATCATGGCTTTTGCCATTGCACCGCTTTCTGCCCAGCCTTGAATTTTCAGCAAATCACACAGTTCAACATGTGGGTGCCCTTCAAGATTGAAAATTTCCATGAATAACTCCAAAATACATTAAATATCGTGATACTCTTCGCACGCTTGCAGCGTGTTTTGAATCAGTGTTGCAACAGTCATTGGACCAACACCACCCGGAACAGGGGTGATCCACGCTGCGCGTTTTGATGCTTCATCAAAGTCCACATCACCTGTCACCTTGCCATTTTCTAAGCGGTTAATGCCCACATCAACCACAATAGCACCCGATTTAATCCACTCGCCTGGGATGAAATTCGGTTTACCGACAGCCACAACCAGCAAATCAGCATTGCGGACATGTTGTTCTAAGTCTTTGGTAAAGCGATGTGTCACCGTTGTTGTACAGCCCGCTAATAATAACTCAAGACTCATAGGACGGCCGACAATATTCGACGCACCAATAATAACGGCATTGAGGCCATAAGTATTGATGTTGTAGCGTTCAAGCAGCGTGACAATCCCACGAGGCGTACAAGGGCGCAAACGGGGCGCACGTTGGCACAGGCGGCCGACGTTATAAGGGTGGAAACCATCAACGTCTTTATCTGGGTGAATACGCTCAATCACTTTGACGTTATCAATCCCAGCAGGTAATGGCAGTTGGACTAAAATACCGTCAATTTCAGCGTCTTGGTTTAAATCGTCAATCAGTTTCAGAAGTTCAGCTTCTGTGGTGGTGTCGGGCAAATCATAAGAACGAGAAATAAAACCGACTTCTTCGCAGGCACGGCGCTTGCTACCAACATAAATTTGAGAAGCAGGATTCGCACCCACTAAAATGACCGCGAGACCCGGGGCCCGTTTCCCTTGCTCTAAACGTAACTGTACTTTTTGGGCAACTTCCTGCCGAATTGTCTGCGCAATCGTTTTCCCATCAATAATTTTTGCTAACATCTGTAACTTAATCCATATATGAGACACGGTGATGGCTCTATTTTGTCAGAAGTTAACGCCATTGTCAGTTCAAACTGTTACATAAAATGAGCATATAGCTATTTTAGTAGCGAAAAGCCATTGACTCGGCGCTCAGCAACCGTATAATTCAACGCCATCAGCCAGATAGGCTGCCTGCATTAACAATGCGCCCTTAGCTCAGTTGGATAGAGCAACGGCCTTCTAAGCCGTAGGTCACAGGTTCGAATCCTGTAGGGCGTACCATTCTCAAGTATTTCAACGTCTACAACAGTCCATAAAACCCTTATAAAATCAGATATCACAAGAATTCCTAGTATTCCAAGGTCTAGTTACGTCTATTGAAATCTACAACTATGTGGGGGCATTACCCCGTTCAATGAAAATCGGTGCCCCCAGATGAAGCTAACAGCCAGACAAGTAGACACTTCCAAGCCAAAAGAGAAAGCTTATAAACTTTCTGACGGTGGGGGCATGTATTTAGAAGTTGCTCCGAATGGTTCTAAGTATTGGCGTATGAAATATAGATATGCAGGTAAAGAGAAAAGGCTGGCTTTAGGTGTATATCCATCAATATCACTTGCACAAGCAAGGGCAAAAAGAGAAGAAGCCAAGCGCATATTAGCCTTAGGTGATGATCCATCGTTGGTAAAGAAAGCCGAAAAGCGAGAAAAAGAGTCTCAGGTCAATAATAGCTTTGAGAAAGTCACGCTTGAATGGCATGACTATAAAAAGCCGAACTGGTCGCAAGGCTACGCTGATGACTTATTAGAAGCCTTCCAGAAAGATATCTTCCCCTACATAGGTAAAGCTAGTATTACGGAAATTAAGCCGCTAGATATGCTAGAGGTGCTTAGAAAATTAGAAAAGCGTGGTGTGTTGGACAAGCTAAAGAAGATAAGACAGGCATGTAACCAAGTATTCCGTTATGCAATTGTGACAGGGCGTGCAGAGTATAACCCTGCATCAGAATTAGCAGGCGCACTGTCTACACCAAAAGCAAAACATTTCCCTCATTTAAACGTTAATGAGTTACCTGAGTTTTTACAGGCGCTATCTGTATGTAGTGGAAGTAAGATCACTCAAATTGCGACCAAGCTATTGATGATAACAGGCGTTCGTACTATTGAACTAAGAGCCGCTGAATGGCCAGAAATAGATTTCGATAAGGCTATTTGGGAAATACCAAAAGAACGTATGAAAATGCGTCGACCGCACATGGTGCCATTATCTACATAGGCATTAGAGTTGTTCAATGAAATACAAACCATAACAGGAAAGTTTAAATATATCTTTCATTTTGACTGCTCACTTTGTCTTTTTTAGTTATTTTCATCATCTATCTTAGTCGAGTTATATCGTAAATTAAAGTATTGTTTTAGTGTGTGATAATTCTGTATATATATCGGGAATATAAAATTATTTTTGTTGATATATATTTTAAAAGGGTAATTTCAAAGGGAGTAAATTATGTTTAAATATATCAAAAAAAGACATAGAAAAACAAATGGTTGATTTTGTTTATTTCAATTTATATTTTCTATTTATGATGTAATAGATGTTTTCCATTGATTTCTTATGCGATAAAAAAATATAAATCCAACTAATCCTAAATAGATAAAAGGTTCAGGCGTGAGTGTTTTGAGTGACAATATGTAATGGCAAAGTACAAGTAAGAGGGTCGGGTAAAGTAGCATATGGACTCTTTTCCACCATATACCTAACCAATTACGAATACAGTTTAATGAACTGATAGCCATCAGAAATAAACATAGCCAAGCAATAGCGCCAATAACTAAATAAGCTCGCGAATAAATTTCTTCAAAAAATAGCCCCAAATTATTGATGCCGATTTCAAGTAACAGATAGCTGCTTAAATGTAGTGCTGCCCAGAAAAAACACCAGAGCCCAAGTGCTTTGCGCACTTGAAACAATGGGGCAAATCGTAATAACTGAGCAATAAGCGGGATGCACGCAGTCAGAATTAATAAACGTAATGCAGCGATCCCCGTAAAATGTTGTATATCTTTAGCTGGATCGGCGCCAAGTTGTTGAGTATTAATTAAAAAAAACAACCAAAGTAAAGGAAGCAGAGCAATAAGATGAATACTCCCCTTGGTTAACCATACTGTTAGTTTATTTTCTTGGGACATTAATAATATCTCCGCAAGTCCATACCTTGGTATAAGCTTGCCACTTGGTCGGCATATCCATTAAAGAGCAACGTGGGTTGTCGAGTTACTTGGCCTAAGCCGCCTGCACCAATAAAACGCTCAGTTGCTTGTGACCAGCGGGGGTGGTTTACGTGAGGATTCACATTGGCAAAAAAACCATATTCATTTGGTGCAGAAAGGTTCCATGTTGTTTCCGGCATGTGCTCAGTCAGGCGGATTTTCACGATAGACTTAATGCCTTTAAAGCCGTATTTCCAAGGAACGACTAGTCGGATAGGTGCGCCATTTTGGTTGGGTAAACTTTTTCCATATACGCCTGTGGCCAATAAAGTGAGTGGGTTCATTGCTTCATCTAAGCGTAATCCTTCAACATAGGGGTAGGTTAACCCGCCACCAATGTAACGACTTTTTTGCCCAGGCATCTGTTCGGGGGCGTAACGTGTTTCAAAGGCGACGTATTTAGCTTTACTTGTCGGTTCCACAAGCGCCAATAGCTTAGCGAGTGGGAAGCCAACCCATGGAATAACCATCGACCACGCTTCTACGCAGCGCATCCGATAAATACGTTCTTCTAAGGGAAACTTAGTGTTGATATCATCTAAATTGAGAGTCATTGGATGGCTAACTTCACCCTCAATCGTGACAGTCCATTCGTCAGTGACTAATGTATGAGCATTATCGGCGGGATCTGACTTACCGAGTCCAAACTCATAAAAGTTATTATACCCAGTCACTTTATCTTCCGGCGTCAGAACAAGCGATGATTGGTATTCCTCAGGTTGAATAAATGTCAGCGATTTTCTAGGCAGGGTTGGAATCGCGGGGGTATCGTCACTAAACCAAGAAAATAAACCTGCATTTGCTGTGGAAGCGAGGGTTATACCAGCCGCCCCGATACCCAAAGCTTTAAGAAGTTGCCTGCGTTTCATAAAAAAAATCGACTCATCTGTGATTTGAGACGTTGGAATCCTTGGTGCTTTTTTCATTGTGCGCTCCAGAGTAATAAGGCGAATTAACTCTGTTATATCAAACGCGCAAAAAATAAAGCTGACAGTAAGATGACAAATTTGTCATCTTACTTGATTGTAGGGAATCGGAGTGTAACTGTACTGGTACCTGAGCAGTGTTCAAAGCTCACTGACCCACCATGCAATTCAACAATCGCTTTAACAATTGCCAATCCTAAACCAGAGCCTTCTGTTGAACGAGCATTATCTCCCCGCCAAAAACGAGTGAAAATTTCCTCACTATCTTGCAGTAGAGTGCCTTGGTTAGTGACTTTAATTTCTTGGTGGTTGGGATATGCCGTGATTTCAGTAATTACGCGAGTTTTTGCGTGAGAAAATTTAATTGCATTTGAGATAATGTTAACGAAAACTCGGGTGAGTAGTGTAGGGTCAGCATAAAGGGTTAATGATGATGGTACACATGATAGCTCGATTTGTTTTTCTTGTGCGTAGGCGAAAAACAGCTCATACACCTCATCAATAACTTGAAATAAAACGATACTTTCGCGATTTAACGTAATGTTCTTATTTTCGGCACGGGCAATAAATAGGGTGTTTTGGATCATTTTCGCCAGTTTATCCAATTCTTCTATATTACTGACGATCATCGCTTCATATTCGGCAACACGACGAGGCCGTTGTAATGTAACCTCATTCTGCACACGAATAGCGTTAATTGGGGTTCTTAACTCATGGGCTAAATCATCAGCCAATTGGGTGAGTTTGACAAAATCATGCTTCAATCTTTGTCGCATGGTATTCATTGATTTACCCAGCTCTTTAAGCTCTTGCGGCAACTGCGCAATATCGATAGGGTTCTTTAATGTATAAATATCCGTCTTTGCCGTGATTTGGCTAAGCGATTGAATATCTGACAGTCCTTTTTTCAATAGCCATATACTGAGTATTCCCATGAGTAATATTGAAAAGGCTGAAACCAGCATACTTTGGGTTAAATATTGAGCTAAGATACCACTGCGGTCGACCGAAACTTTGCCGAGGACAACGTGTAATGGCCCTTGTGGGGAACTCGTCACGAAATATACGGAAGAAATAGGGACTCCCTGCGCTGTTTTCCCATGGTTGATAACATTGAGACTTAATTGTTTTTGAGGGACAAATTGTCGTTGGGTATCAAGCTGCGCATTATTTGTCGAAACTAATACGCGTCCAGCTTCATCCGAGATTTGGATGATATCTTGGCGCATGTCCATCATGCTTTGGAAATACATGGGAAGTGTTTTAATATCAATGCCACTGGAAATTAACTTGGCGAGTTGGTGAGCTCGGTTAATGAGTAAGTTGTTATCTTGTTCAATGAGCTCATTTTTAAGTGAGTGATACAAAACCCACGTTACCATACCTGCATTGACAACCATCAAAGCAACAAATAATGAAATAAGCTTAAAGCGCAGCGATTTTTTTTTCATTCTTCTGGCCTATTTAAGCGATATCCCATGCCACGAATTGTTTCAATGAGCTTAACGTCAAAACTATCATCAATTTTCTTTCTTAGCCGGCGAATGGCGACATCAATAACATTGGTATCGCTGTCAAAATCAATCCCCCAAACTTCACTGGCAATTAATGTTCTCGGTAAGATTTCATCACAATGCAGCACAAAAAATAATAAAAGCGAAAATTCTTGACGAGTTAAGGCGATTTTTATGCCTCCTCGCTCTACCTCATGGCGAGTAAGGTCTATTTTTAAATCTGCAATCGTCATATTTGTTGATGTGGCTTGATGAACTTTTAAGAGATTTTTAACCCGAGCGAGTAATTCTGAGAATGAAAATGGTTTAACGAGATAGTCATTTGCACCAAGCTCTAATCCTTTAATTCGGTCGTCTACTGCATCGCGAGCGGTGAGGCAAATCACAGGAATATTTTTAGATGTCCTTAAAATTTTCAAAATATCCCAGCCATCCATGCCTGGGAGCATAATATCGAGAATAACTAACTGGTAGTTATTCTCTAAGGCAAAATAGAGACCATCACGGCCATCTTTGGCGGTATCCACAAGAAAACCGGCTTCTTCTAAGCCATTTTTAACCCAATGTTGGGTTTTTATATGATCTTCGATTAAGAGTATCTTCATGAAATTCGTATAGTGGCCTCAATTTAGTTTTATATTAAAGAAACTTAGGCGTGTTTAACAATTAAAAATCACAGGATGGTGGTTGTGAAGGCGATTTAGAGTGATAATATATTCCATTGCCTGCTCTGACTTTAGACGTATTATGGACCTTCTATATTAAATACAGACCTACTTAATACGTTGCAAAACAAATTAACATACTGAATATAAATAACTTTATATGAATAACGCTCCCTCTTTCCAAGACATAATTTATCACTTAATCGGTAGTATCCCTGAAGGTCGAGTGGTGACTTACGGTACTCTCGCTAAAATGGCGGGTTACTCCACTTATGTACGCCAAGTATGCCAAGTTATTCGCACGATCCCAGAAGGGAGTGCTTTGCCATGCCATCGTATTATTAATGGGCAAGGGAAACTGTCTGTGAAAGGGGAGAGCTATGTTCGACATAAAAAAGCATTGGTAAGTGAAGGGATTGTATTCGATTCTAACGATAAGATAAAACTTAAACAATATTTGTGGGAAGGATTGGATTGACCTTTACTTTTCATTTTTTGAAGAAGGGCAGTGCGTGCACTATGCATATAGCTCAGCAAACTTAACTCACTAGAAACACGTTTATAAATAAAGGTAATTTTTGATTACGAGTTTCTATTTCCTACCAAGCAGCCCAACCCGCTCACTATGATGTTTAAAAACATAACGATAGTCCCAAAAATACTCTTCAGCTAGCTAAGCGTTTTATCTATTTAAAGGCTAAGATAAGTCTTAAAAAAAAATAAGAAATAAGTTTAACTCAAAATTCGGGTATTTAAATGTCTATATACTGTTTTTTTTGATTAAATTTTGAGCTGAAAAAACATAAGATGAGTTAAAAGTATATGCTAATATTTTTAAATGTATCTAATTGTAAATATCACACTAAGTGTTTCTACCAAATTCAAGTGTATCTCATTGTAAATAAAGAGTTATTTAATTTAAGCGTCATTTCACTGTAACAGTTTTTAATTTTAATAGGGTGGTGAGTTTTTTTAATAAAAATCAATTCGCACTATCAATTATACAAAAAAAATATTCAGACATATAATCATTCGAAATTTAACAGACTCCCTAAAATGTATTACTCAAAAAAAAGGTTAAATTAAATGACTTATTTTTCTAATGGAATAAATATAGAAATAGGACAGTATTTGCGAGGGATAAGAAAAGAACAGAACCTTACAGGACGTGAACTTGCAAAAAAGTTAAATGTGAGTCAACAACAAATATCTCGATATGAGACAGGGAGAACTAAATTAACATTTGAAATGATGGACACTATATTAACATTATTTAATAAGACATGGCGAGACTTTTTTAATCATGTAATCGATAAGCATGATAATGAACGCCTGCAAACCATAATAAGAAATGAGTCTAATTATTATTCAATTTTGGAAAAAGACACAAAGAAAATGTGGCGTTAAGAATAAAGCATAAATTTAAAACAAGGATATGGTTGCCTTTAATAGATAAAATTAAAAAACAAAACCAAGATTTTAAATGATAACTTTATTAAGAATAATCATTATATTATTTGATTAAATAATGATTATTTTTATCTAAAGTTGTTATGAACAACTATGTGCAAAAAATATATTATATAGGATTAACTAATATGAAATTGAATAAATTTGTAGTCGGCGCAGTATTAGCATCAGGTTTTGCTTCATTTGCAGCTATGGCCGCTTATACAGGTACCCCAACTAACGGTACAATTGAAATTACAGGTGAGCTAGTTAACTCTGCTTGTGGTTTAAGCGAAGAGTCAAGCCCTGTTAAAGTTAATTTTTACCAAATTCCTGTATCAAATTTAAAAAATGGTGAGCGTGCAGGTAATGTTAAAAAAGATATCGTTCTGCAAGGTTGTGATACTACAGTAGCTCAAACTGCAACGGTTACTTACACGCCATCTACAGTAAATCCGAATGATAGCGCATTAGCTGCATTTACTTCAGGAACTGCAAGCGGTGCAGGTATTGGTTTAAGAGATAATGGAAATCAAGATGTTGTATGGGGTCAAGCTTCTACAGCGGTTAACTTAACTAATGGTAAAACAACAATCCCATTTGTTGCATACCTGAAATCTGATAACGCATCCAATGCTGTTACTCCAGGTAACTTCGATTCTACAATTAACTTCCAAATCGATTACCAATAATTTGGAACTAATTTAGTGATTGTATGCGGAGTATTAAATACTCCGCAATACTGAACCTAAAAATATAATTAAAGCGGTGTTACCCATGATAATTCGAGTTAAAAAAATAGTATTAAGCTCTAGTTTATTATGGCCCTTATTAAGCTGGGGAGGCGTTGTAAATAACACCCCCGGTGATATTGTTATGCAAGGTGAATTAATTGAGGCTTCTTGTAATATCGATCCCGATAGCCGAGAGCTTTGGATTAATTTCGGTGAAGTGAGTGCACGTGAAATTACGCCTGATGCTAATTTACTTTTGAGTAAAAATTTTAATATAAAGCTAGTCGGTTGTACGCTTCCTTCCGAAGATAAAGGTAGTGCATCAAGAGCGCAAATAACGATGATGGGAAGCACGGTTGATCGTGGTCAATTACTTCAAGTTAATGGTGATTCAGAAGGTTTTGGTATTCAATTAAAAAATTCTCATGGTGAGATTCTAAAGTTGAATACAAAGCTGCCTGATTATACTTTGCTTGAGGGGCGTAGTAGTTTGGAATTTACCGCTACATTAGTTGCTTATCAGAAATATATTAAAGCAGGTGAGTTCACTGGGGTTTTAAGATTTAGAATGGATTATTTTTAAAGAAAAAATGGATTTGCGATTTCATTGGAAATCGGATTGTTTTTTGAATGGCTAGTGAATACAGAGTAAATTACAATGATTATTTTTAGCGGAAATACAAAAAAGATTTTTGCAATATATATTGCAATGCTTTGCTATTCACCAAATATGCTAGCAAGCGATATTGTTGAGTTTAATACTGATGTATTGGATGTCGGGGATCGTAATAATATTGACTTAACTCGCTTTTCTAAAGACAACTTTGTATTTCCTGGCACCTACCTGTTAGATGTTTATATTAATGGACAGTCATTATCGCAGCAAAAAGTCACCTATATTATTGACCCTCAGGATAGCGAGAAAACCCTCGTGTGTTTTACGCCGGCACAAGTTGAGATGCTGGCACTCAAAGAAGATGCATTAAAGAAAATTCAGGTGATTTCACCAGAATGCTCGAATATTTTACCTATATCGGGTGTCAAAATTAATAACTTCGAAGGTAAGCTTGATATCACAATGCCTCAAGCATGGATGAAGTATTCAGATCCAAGCTGGGTTCCGCCTGAGCGTTGGGATACAGGTGTTTCAGGTTTATTGTTCGATTATAACCTGAATGGTTCGATTTCACGCTCTTTAGTCAGGCACACAAATAGACATTCTTTATCTGCTTATGGTCAAACTGGATTTAATTTAGGTGCATGGCGGTTTAGAGCTGATTACCAAGCAAATTACAACGAACGTGGTGATAGAAAATTCGATTGGAATCAGTTTTATGCATATCGCCCTTTAATTCATATGGCGGCTAAATTAACGCTAGGAGAAATTTATCTAAACTCCCAAATTTTCGACACTATTCGATATACAGGTCTTAATTTGAGTAGTGACGAGCGCATGTTACCACCAAATTTACGAGGCTATGCGCCACAAATTAATGGTATTGCCAAAAGTAACTCAAAGGTCATAGTAACCCAAGCTGGGCGTGTTGTTTATGAAACGACAGTACCTGCTGGGCCATTTAGTATTCAAGATTTGCAAAGCTCAGTTCGAGGAACCTTGGATGTTAGAGTTGAAGGTGATGATGGTGATGTATCTACTTTTCAAGTTGATACAGCCAATATTCCTTATTTAACTCGCCCAGGTTATGTCCGATATAACGCTTCAGTTGGTAAGCCATCTCGATTCAACCATAAGCCGGAAGGGCCTATGTTTGCGACAGGGGATTTTTCTTGGGGACTAAGTAATAACTGGTCGCTAATTGGTGGGATCTTGTTTGCTGGGAGGGATTATACCGCACTTTCAGCAGGATTAGGACGTGACTTGTCAGCATTCGGGGCTTTGTCTGCGGATGTAACACAATCGGTTAGTCGCATTCCTGGTGAAAATACAGAAACAGGGTCTTCATTTCGTCTGAGTTATTCAAAATCTTTTGATGAAATTAATAGTACGATCACATTTGCTGGCTATCGCTTTTCTCAAGATAAATTCCGTACCCTCTCACAGTATTTAGATGAGCGTGAAAACCGATATCTAGGCTTTGGACGCCAAAAAGAGATGTATACCATTACGGCTAACAAAACGTTTTGGGCGGATGAGCCTGATTGGCGAACAACACTCTTTTTAACTTATACCCATCAAACTTTCTGGGATCAAACCTCTCAAGATAGATATGGCTTGTCTGTCGGTCGATCATTTCGGTTATTTGGCATAGACGGTGTATCAACAAATATTGCTGCTTATCGTTCTGATTATCGGGGAAGGCGTGACGACAGTGTGTCTCTTTCCGTGTCAGTACCTGTTGGTGATAGCCGTTGGGCAGGGTACGACTTACAAAATAGCGGAAGTAAAACAAGTCATATGTTGTCGTATAGTGATAATAGAGATTTCAATAACTTATGGCGAGTAAGAGCCGGGCGGAGTAGTGATGACCGCGTACAGTTTGATGGCTATTACCAAAAACGCACTCAGCTTGCTGAGGTGAATACTAATGTCAGCTATCAAGAAAGGCAAACTGCATCCATTAATGGGACATTGCGCGGAGGGTTCACCGCAACGGCTTATGGTGCTGCACTACACAACAGTAGCGCGACAACAGACACTGCGCGGATCATGGTGGACACAAATGGGATCAGTGGTGTGCCATTTAACCATGAGAAGACACGAACAAACTGGGCAGGAATTTCAGTGGTACCAGATATTGTGAGTTATTACAGCTTCGATACGCGTATTGATGTGGATAAGTTAAATAGCGATGTAGACACCAACAAAGCGATTGCAACTTCAACACTGACGGAAGGAGCGATTGGTTATCAACGATTTGCCGTAGCTCAAGGTGAAAAAATAATTGCCACAATTCGCTTTAATAATACGGTGCCACCTTTTGGTGCGGATGTGACTAATGCTGATGGCATTAATGTTGCAATGCTGATGGAAGATGGATTGGCATATTTGATGGCTGTAAATCCTAAAGAAATATTAACGGTCTCTTGGGGTGGAAAAGCGCAATGTAAAATTCAATTGCCTGAAAAAATTAATCCAGGTATGTCAGTTTTACTGCCTTGCCAATAATGAAATGACAATCAGAACAAGTTTTTAAATAAGGTATAAAAAATGGCGATTTGTATAAAAAAATGGGTGGGTGGTTTATTGGTGGCTATGGTTGGAGTAAGCCAATCATATGCAGGAATATCACTAGATAGAACACGGTTGATTATTACCGGTGCAGAAACCTCTTCGAGTGCTAATTTATCAAACACCAGTTCAAGTATTCCCTTTTTAGCGCAGTCTTGGGTTGAAGATGCAAATGGGAAGAAAATTACATCTCCATTAGTTGTATTGCCTCCATTACAGAGAATTAATGGTGGACAAAAAGGTGTCGCCCGAGTCTCAAAAACAGCAGAAATAGATAAACTTCCTCAAGATCGCGAAAGTTTATTTTATTTAAATGTGAGAGAAGTACCACCAAAGCCAGATAAACCAAATGTCTTACAATTGGCGATGCAATCGCGTATCAAATTATTTTATCGACCAACGGCAATTATTCCCACATCAAAAAGTGCAGTTTGGCAAGATCAAGTGACATTTCATAAGCAAGGAAATAACTGGCGTGCTGAAAATCCAACACCTTATTTTGTCACCATTATTAGCTTGAATAATAAATTGGTTACTGAGGGCGGAAAGAAACTGACAGATTTTCCAGGGGTAATGGTTGCGCCTAAATCTCACTTAGATATTAAGGTCAATGGCGCAGGCGACAGTTTTACCATGATGTATGTGAATGATTACGGCGGCCATCCAGAACTGAAATACAGTTGTAATGGAAATATCTGTAAAGCACTACCACCGGAGCAACAACCACGCTAGGAGTATTCGCATGAAAATTAAATACTTAGGGTTTATGTTACTTGGGTTAGGAAGTTTTTCTGTATTTGCAGAAATGGCTGATGATAAAACTTCGCGTCAAACCTTACTGGATGTACACAGTACTGTGCATTTTCAAGGGAGTGTATATGCATCACCTTGTGTTCTCGAATTAAATACACAGGAACAATATGTTGATTTAGGCGAAGTAAGTGCACGGTCATTTCATCGCATTGGCGATAGAAGTACACCCGTGACTTTTAGCGTAAGACTTAAGGATTGCCAGCGTGGTGCATCTAAATCTTTTGTAAATTCGGCAGGGGAAGCAACGCAAAATGGTCAGCGTTATTACCTAACAGGTGAGAGTGCGGTTTCGTTGAGCATTGCGGGAGACTCGGATTTTTATAACCCAGATTTAGTACGAATTAGTGGTGGAGCTAAGGGCGCTGGTTTGCGCATCTTTAGCCAAGACCATGAGAATTTAATGCTTAACCAACCTAAAGGTTCATGGGTAATTAAACCCGGGGACAATAATATAACCTTAAACGCATCTTTAGAAGCGACAAGCCAAGTTGTTTCAGCAGGTAATTTTAGCGGATTAGTTAGGTTAAAACTGGAGTATTTATAACAATGTCTATATCCAACAATAAAAGATTAAAAGATATAGCGATTGCGAGTGGTTTAATAACTGCGGCATTGTTACCTCAATCTGTATTGGCATATCCACATGGGTCTGTAATACCCGATGGTGGAACCTATACATTTGAGGCACGAATGAATAACCAACTTCTGATAAATGAGAAAGACGCGGAGACAGTATTTGATTTTAATGTTACAGATTGGCCTTATTTTAATATTTATTGCCAAACTTACATGCAGCCTGGCGGGCCCGGTAATAACAATCCCGATTCTGGGATGACCTTTGATTTAATGTCAACCATACCCAAATCAATGCAAAATCCGGGTTATCTGACTTTAAATGAGTATTTCGATGTAAAAGTTGAAATCCAACTCGGTGGAACACAGCCTAGAAAAGTCGCTGTTCCTGCACCGAACTTATGGAATGGTGGCTCTGACCCCATGGAGTGTCGTCCGACGGTTACAAATAGCCGCCCATATGCAACAACGCTTCGAACAGGCTCTAGCGGAACAATAACATTTAGGTTAAAGAAACCGATTATTAATGGGATCACCATCAATCAAGCTGAACTCGTTCAAGTATTTGCAAAAAAAGGAACCGCAACTAACGGATTAACATCTTACCCACCAATTCCCTCAACACGTGTTGTACTGGCGGCTGGGATTATCACTGTTGCTGATGAATGTACGATAAATGATGGAAATCCAATTAATATTAACTTTAAAGATGTTGCAAACACGAGTGAACAATTAAATGGAATTAATTATGCAGAATCTTTTGATATTCCAGTGAAATGTAGAGGCGGAAGCTTTACTACGGGGGATTTGAACATCAAGCTGTCTTTACTTCCAGGGGCTTCAGGCCAAGCCGATTTTAATACGGATTATTATGGAACATTAAAAAATGGTGTGAAGCGAACAAACCTTGGCATTGTTGTTAAAGAGAACCTGACGGGAGCATTAATTAAACCTAATCAAGCCTACACTATGCCTAAATTCTATAACAACCAAGGTACTTGGAATTTAACTGCGGCACCAATTGCAGCACCAGGTAGCACAGTGGATGACGGTGAATTTACAGCGACAGGTACGATCCTCGCTGAATTTCAATGAGGTTAACAATGCAAAATAATAATCAAATATTAAACACAATTTATTTATCCGTATGTTGCCTTTTTTTATTTGGTTCAAATCAGGCGATTGCAGATATTACTCATTCTAATATGGGGAGTTATTCCTTTAGGGGTAATGTGGTGGTTACACCTTGCCAAATAGCACCAGGCAGCGAAAAGGTGCCTGTAGATTTTAAACAGGTTTCAGTAAAGGAGCTTTATTCAACAGGTAAATCAAAGCCCTTATTATTTTCGATTCATTTAACAAACTGTAATACATCTGTATTTAACGCAGTAACAGTAACATTTAATGGAATAGAAAATATCAATCTCCCTGACCATTTAGCGATTAATGACAAAAGTGAAGCGAGTGGGATCGGGATTGGGCTATTAAATTTAAATGAAACACCGATAGAGTTAAATGTTCCATCATTGGTACAAAATTTGAATGATAATAATACAGAACTTCAATTTAAAGCTTATGTTGAAGCTGAACCAGAGGCCCGAAGTAATCAAACTATTACATACGGACAGTTTTACAGTACAGCATATTACACATTAAATTATCAATAATAAGTAAAAGCAATACGATGAGTGTGACAGAAAACAGAGAAAAACAATATTTATATCAGCAGCCAGAGTGGGTAGTGTTAGGTTGTGTGGTTATTTTTTTTGGTATAATACTTCATGTCTATTTTCCTAATTTAGGTGGTGCTGGGTTTTCATTACCATTAAATATTATTAGTGCTTTTTTTCTGGCATTGTTTGTGCTGTTAGCTTCTTTTTTGCAGATAAAAAAAAAGGGTATAACCTATTCGATAGCAAGTAATTTTATTTCATTAGGATTAATAATCTTAATGGCATTATGCTTTTTTTCGCCTGATAATTATCGTTACAATGCTTACTTAACAGCATATTGGATATTAGGGATATTAATATTTTATCAGGGTTTAATTCAGTTTAATATTTCAAGCATAGGCCGTGAAATTATACTTTGTGGAATACTTATTGCTGCTACTATAGAAAGTATATTGGCAATGCTTCAAGTTTTTAATCTATTGCCAGTAATAGGACTGCCTTATCCCCCTTTAAATGGAGATAGGCCTTATGGAGTATTTCAACAGGTTAATGTTTTTTCTAGCTTCACTTGTGTGGGAATTGCAAGTGCAGTGGGTTTATTGATTAAAATAAAGAATATTAAATGGCCTTTAGTAGGCTTTATTACTGCTGCTTTGGTTTTGATGAGTGCAACTTTACCTTTATCTCAATCATTAACAGGTTATTTAAATTTATTTTTTATTTTTATTGTTTTTTATTTATTTGCAAAGTATTATCGTAAGAATGTTTTATTTGTTTTTGCATTTGTTATTCTTGGTTTAATTATTGGTTATGGAATAAAAAATGGCCTTAATATAATAGATGCAACTGAAAGTAAATTAAATACATCTCGTATTCGATGGGTTTTATGGCAACACAGTTTATATCTTTTTAGTGAAAAACCATTGTTGGGATGGGGCGTAGGAAGTTTTGAGTCAGTATTTTTAGAACGATTTGGTGGTAGTTTACTAGAAACTAATGAAAGAATAATGTCTCATCCACATAATGAAATATTACGTTGGATGGTAGAGGGTGGCTTTGTTGGGCTTGTTGCGACAGTTTTAGTTATTATTGGTGGTGTAGTTTTACTGCTATCTACATTTAAAAATAAAAATGAAAATTATATTTATTGTGTAGTAGCTTTACCGATAGTATTTCATATGATGACAGAGTTTCCATTGTGGTTATCAATGCCTCATGGAATAGTTTTAATATTATTATTACGATGTGCTGATTCACCAAATAAAGAATATAAACTAAATAATATGGTGAGTTACTTTTCAAAAGGAACTGTTATATTTTGCTCAGCTTTGTCAGTCGTTTTGTTATTCATGACATTTCAAGCGCAACAATATTTAACCTATATAGAAAAAACTGGGCAGCAAACGTTATTATCAATAGAAAAGCCAGCTTATCATAATTTTAACTATTTATTGATATATGACCGTTACCTGTTTGATTTGAATATGGGCTATTTATTACACTATAACGAAACACAGGATGTTAAGTACCTTAATTTATTTAATGATTGGGCAATGAAAGCATCAAGTTCATCTCCTGATATTAATATTTATGTTTCTTGGATTCTAGTTCTAAATGAGCTAGGGGAAAAGGATAAAGCAAGAGAAGTTAGATATAAGGCGAGTTATTTGTTTGGCGAAAATGAAAGATTAAATCAATTGAATTTTTAGTTGGTTATTATTGTTCTTTTTTCTAAAAATAAAAAATTCTAAAGAATTTGTTGGTAATCTATTACCAATAGATATGTGTTTTATTAATTAATATTTATCTTAAAAGGAAATAATATGAAAACATTAAATGCTATCGAAGCTGCTGCTGTAGTTGGTGGAACTAAACAAGTTTGTACTGATTCTTATGAAAGTATCATTGTTGGCGGTGTATCTTCTTGTAAATTAATTACAACTTGTACTGACAAGCATGGTAATAAAACGTACAAAGCAAAAAATGTTGATGCAGCTAACTGTTCAGGCACAGTTAAACCATAATATTTGATTTAGCTATTTTTAATTAATACATGGGGATGGATCCCCATGTATATTATTACCTTAAATTGGAATAACTGTTATGAAAATGAACTTTAAACCAATAACCATTACAATTTACACAGTATTAGTTGCTGTGATTTCTTCACTCATGACGGTTTTGTTCTACCATATTTTTATTTTTAATACATTTTCTAATAATAATTTAGATGACTCTTCTTTTGTTGAGTTTACTAACGCACAAGTTTTATCAAGCCCAATAAAGCAAGATAATAGCATCATAGAAATATTTTCTTATGGTTGCCATTATTGTGCACTAACCCATGAAAATATGATTAAGTTTGAAACAGCGCTCCCAGAAGGTATTACGTTTAAAGCCATTCATTTAGCAATGGATAATAACTTAGGGCTTGCGGCATACGCGCCTATTTTTGCGACTCTTGACGAAATGGGTGTAGAAGCTAAATTGCGCCAGGAACTGTATAACTCAGTCATTAATGAGAAATTGGACTTAACCAAGAAAGATATTTTAGATGCATGGTTAAAGCAGCACGATATTGACCCAGTTAAATACTTTGAAGTTAGCCAATCCAGCGCAGTTAAAGAACGTATTAAATATATGGCTGATATTACCCAGTATTACCAAATCACAGGTACCCCCGCATTTATTATTAATAAACGATATGTGGTTTACCAGGATCGTGATTTCCCTGAATTTTCAGCTTATATGTTGGAATTAATGGAAAAAAGCAATAAGGCGTCACAGTGATCCGGTTTTTAATTGTTTGGACGGTGTTCAGTGCTAAAAGCTGCTTAATACCGTTTACAAAAGGATATAAAAATCTCAGCCACCATGGGATCTCCTCTTTTCGCTTTCTTTTGCGTCGCGGTTATATTGCCCCTGTTTTGCTAATGGCTAAATTAGGTTGCCGAATCGGAGTATTCGGTCGCAAGTACCGTAATCAAAACAAGGTTGCAACGCAAAATTACCGCAGTTTAGTGGAGACGAATGGCAACGTCGATGCGAGATGGATAGCAGTACAGCGCTTTATTTTGGAAGAAGCCGCAACATGGGGGCAAAATCGCCAAATTATGGCGCAATTACAAGCTTGTATTCTTGCCCTTGATAGTGTTGTCGCACCTTTGCATCAGCAAAAAAAACCGATTGTTTTGGCGCCATTACATATGGTTTCTGATGTTCTGGCTACGGTAGTCGGCGCTGGGGTTACTCCAGGCAACGCTACGGTCGTAGTTTCATCCAGTGCGGAGCAACAAAAATACAATGCCTCTGCCCGTGAATTAGGCCAGGTGAATTTATCGTATTGCTCAATTCATCAAGACAATAAGTCATTAGCGACTCAATTAATGACTTTAATGGCAGAAACTGCGACGGGCCAGAAAAATATGATTGTATTTCCAGATATCACGCCAGATTACACCATTCAAACTGAAGAAGGGATGTCGAGTAAATTATCGTGCCAGTTATTTGGTCGTGCAGCGAAATTACATAATGGGGTTGTACGTTTATCTAATGCGATTTCAGCGCAGGTCGTTTTTTATCATCTGTATTATCAGAACGGCTTAAAAATCAAGGTACATCCACCTGTTGCTGCAAAAGATGTTGCAGCAAAAATGCCCGTTATTATCGAAAATTCAATTCGCGAATATCCTAATGACTGGCTTTTATGGCATAGCCATTCACTTTATTTTATTAGTCACTAATAATAATGAAAAATACTATTCCAAATTTTGTCGCTCAAGAAGAAACGAATGAATGCGGTTTGGCATGCATTGCGATGTTGGCTCAAACTCAAGGCCTTTCACTTTCTCTTAATGCATTGAGGGAAGTTCACCCTGCATCCGATCATGGAACTTCATTGATCGATCTTTCCTCAATTTTAGCAAACTATGGCATCTCAACTACACCTGTCTTATTTGAACATGATGAATTAAATAGTTTGCCGCTTCCTGCGATTTTACATTATGGCGCAAATCATTTTGTCGTACTTGCTTATCGTAAGGGAAACAATGTTTGTGTAATGAACCCTGCGATAGGGCAGCAGTGGTTGCCATTTTCTGCACTAAAAGCCGAAATTAGCGGTTATGCGCTGATTTTAGAGCCGGATACGGCATTGGAAAAAGTCGAATCACTTTCCTCCGGACACAGTACAAATAAGGCCTCCACACAGAAAGTACCTCATGCGATGAGCTTGAAAGAAACCGCTAAGGTGCGAGGCATTTATTGGTTAATGACCTTTGTTTTCCTCGTTTCGCTGACACTATTTTTAATGCCTGCGATGGTGAGTAATGCCATCAACCAAGCCTTTTCAGATGCTAAAAATGCCGTGTTTCCTTATGGTTGGTTTATTGTCGCGTTTGTTGTTGCCACGCTACTTGCGCTAGGTGTTCGCATGATAAGCGAGCGGTTTGTTAAACACTTTGTGTTAATTAACAGTGGTGTGGGTTTTTCGCGGTTAATGAGTAACCCTTTACGATTTTTTGAAAAACGCGCACCAGGGGATATTTTTAGTCGTTTTGTTGCTTGGCAGGGCGCGTTAACTGAGAAAATTGAGCTTGATAATGGGCTTCGAACCGATTGGATTATTTGTGCCATTGCATTGGGTGTGATGTTTTGGATAGCGCCTGTCCTTGCCGTTATTTCAGCGGCAGGGGTGACAGTGATGGGGCTCATTAGCGTGTGGGCAATAATCCGCGACCGTTGGTACACTCAGCAATTACAGCTTAAAGCCGCTGAGCTTAATGACTTTTTTATGGAAACCTTACAAGGCATTCTGACCATAAAAACAGCAGGAATAGAGAATCAACGTAAGGCGCAATTTGCGTGGCTAAGCCGTGAATTATTTACCTGTATGCAGCGTCGAAATGTGTACCAGCAAATTAAAGATGGTATTTACCAGCTAACAGGTAGCCTCGAAATGGTTATTTTTATGTTGGTTGTACTACCGATGGTTGCTAATGATCTGATTTCCTTAGGCGATTTTTTTGCTTATAGCTTTTTGCGTCAAATTTTCACTACCTATGTTACTCGAATTTTTTATGCGATTATCCACAAATCTCAGCTGCATATTATTGATACACGCGCTCACTCTTTATTTCCTCAAAAAAGCGAGGAAAGCACGGTCTCACCTCAAAAAATATCACCAGCAGGTAGAGCCCCGAACCTTAGATTCGAAAATATTCATTTTAGCTATGACCCATCGAAGCCAATATTAAATGATATCTCGCTAGATTTGCCGTCAGGTGCTCAAGTCGCCATTGTGGGTGAATCTGGGGCAGGTAAAAGTACCTTGTTAAGAATTATTGCAGGGCTATTTAGTGCTCAGCAAGGAAAATGTTTGTCAAATGAAGAGGTTGTAAGCGTACAGCAGCTTACGCAACTTGTTTGCTTACAAAGCCAAGAGGATATTTTATTCAATGCAACTGTGTTAGATAACATCACGTTGTTTGACCCTAACTTCCGCGAAAAAGATCGCAAAACAATCGAAAACTTACTCAATAAATTGGCGTTAGGCTCAGTGGTGAGTCAGTTGCCAGGTGGTTTAAATGCGTTGATTAGGGAAAGCCACTCCGCACTTTCTCTTGGTCAACGTCAACGTTTGTTGCTAGCTCGTTCACTTTACAGTTCTCGGCCAATTCTTTTACTGGATGAACCTACCGCAAACTTAGATGAAGAAACGGCAAAAATCGTTATAGAAACAATTCAGGAACATTGCCTAAAAACAGGGAAAACCCTGATTGTTGTGACGCACAGTGAGGAAATCACGACAAGATTTGATTCAACTTATCGCATTGCTGAGGGGGAATTACATAAAAAAGGACTAATCAGAAACGATGGTGGTAATCGTGATGATGCACCTCAGCCTACAACGTCTTTGCTTGCCAGTGCAGGAGAGTTTTGATTATGACTTCTCCTCGCGTGAAACCGACAGTTTTACATTTATTTTTGCGAACTCGTGTTTGGATTGGTCTTATCGCGTTGTTGCTTGTCATTGTGTTGACGAGTCTTGTGTGGCAAGCACCGACAGAAAGCGCACAAAATCGAGTTATTCTTTCGGTTGATCGGGGTGATATTGAAAAAGTGGTCATGGTGACTGGTACGTTAAAGCCGTCTGTTCAAGTGAATGTGGGTGCTCAGGTTAATGGACAAATTAGAGAATTATTTGTAAAGCAAGGCGATAGGGTCAGTAAAGGACAATTATTAGCTGAAATAGACCCGACAATTCAGCAGTCTGAGCTTAAAAATGCGACGGCACGCTTATTGAGTGCACAAGCACAAAAGCGTGCAGCAGAAGCAACACTCATTCAATACATTAAAGCCTATCAACGCCAGATAATCATGCAGCGCGACGGTTCGGGTATTCGCAGTGAATATGAGCAAGCACAAGCACAATATGAAGCGCAATTACAGCAAGTTAGCGTTAATGAAGCATTAATCACACAATCAGAAATGGATGTGCAAACGGCTCAAGCTAACTTGAACTTTACCCGCATTGTGGCCCCAATTAGTGGTGAAGTATTGGGCATTGTTGCAAATGAGGGGCAAACTATCGTTTCTTCACAAACGGCACCTACGATATTAGTGCTGGCTAATTTAGATAAGATGCAAGTGCAGACCCGCATTTCAGAGGCAGATATTCAAAAAATTCAACCTGATCAGCCACTAACATTCTATGTAATTGCAAATCCTGAAAAACAATACGAAAGCACCATGGGTTACGTGCAACCTATCCCGCCTGAAGCCCTTGATGAGCGTAATAATAATTCGGCTGGGCAGCAAAATAGCGCGATTTATTACAATGGAACATTTGAGGTTGATAACACCGATCGCGCATTAAAAACCTCGATGACGGCACAGGTTTTTATTCGAGTTGCTCAAGCTAAAAACGCGTTGCGTTTACCTGTCAGTGCGTTAGGCCGCTCTCTGGGCCTTAATCAATATGAAGTCATTGTTATCAAAAATGAAGTTACAGAAGCTCGAACCGTCAAGGTAGGCATTAATGATCGCCATTTTGTTGAGATTCTGGAGGGTATCGCTGAAGGTGAGCAGGTTGTTGTTCAGCAAGAGAAAATAGCGAGTTAATCATGACGATAATAACACCAACGTTATCTTCATCTCGCCCTCTTATTGAGCTTCACCATGTTTATCGTGAGTTTTCGGCTGGAACACAAATTATTCCTGTGCTGAATGATATATCACTATCGATAAATCAAGGAGAAATGGTTGCCATTATTGGCGCTTCCGGCTCTGGTAAATCAACGTTGATGAATATTATCGGCTGTTTAGATAAACCGTCTCGTGGCGAAGTTTTTATCAATGGTATCCCTGTTCATGAGGCGAGCAGTGAGCAGCTTGCTGAGTTGCGAAGCCAATACCTTGGGTTTATTTTCCAGCGCTATCATTTGATGCCCTATCTCAGCGCTGAAGAAAACATTGCCATTCCAGCGCTGTATACCGCCATGCCTGAAGATGAGCGAGCGCACAGAATTCAGCTTTTAGCGGATAAGCTCGGTTTACAAGCTCGTTTGAACCATAAGCCATATCAATTATCTGGTGGGCAACAACAGCGGGTCAGTGTGTGTCGTGCATTAATTAATGGCGCGCAAGTCATTTTAGCGGATGAACCAACGGGCGCTTTGGATAGTTCGAGTGGCCATGCGTTAATGAATATTTTGCATCAACTTCATCAAGACGGCCATACCGTGGTGATTGTGACCCACGATAGAAATATTGCTGAGCAAACTCAACGTATTATCGAAATCAGCGATGGGCAAATTATCGCGGATAATCAAAACCTCTCACAAGCGCAAGCACGTGCTCAGCATAATCTTCCTTCTGTTAAAGATAATGGTCGGGCATCACTTTGGCGCGGTATTTATGAGTCTATTCGTATGGCTTGGCGTGCATTATTAGGGCACCGGATGCGCGCTTTTTTATCTATGTTGGGCATTATTATTGGCATTTCTTCTGTAGTGTCATCAATGGCGGTGGGGGAAGGCGCGAGACGTGCCATTATGGATGAAATTGGTAAGTTAGGCAGCACAACGCTTGAAATCCGTCCAGGCACAGGATGGGGGGCAAAGCGGCCAGATATGGAACGGGCATTATCATTAAATGATATTAAAAGCCTAAAACAGCTCCCATGGATTGAGTCTATTTCGCCTGTTGTCAGCAGCATGACAGTCGCTGTCAATAAAGGGCTCGATTACTCCATCATGTTAAATGGTGTTTCTGATGAATACTTTGCTGCTCAAGGTATTCAGATGTTGTCTGGAAATCAATTCAGTGTGTTAGATGTGAATGACAGTGAGCCTGTTATTGTGCTGGATGATGCCAGTCGGGATATTTTATTTGCACCCGATGAAGAGCCTTTAGGCCAAATTGTTCAAATTGGCAGTTCACCTTGGCGGATCATTGGGATTGCGCGCAAACCAGGCCCGAAAATGTCCAGCGGATATGTTATGGGGTGGGCACCTTACTCGGCTCTTCAGCAGCGAATTCTCGGTGATAAGCCCATTGAATATATCACATTACGTTTTCCTGAAACGTTAGCCACTAAACAAGTCGAAATACAGGTCGAAAAGCATTTACTGCGTGAACATGGAAAAAAAGACTTTTTTATTCAGTCTGATGACCAACTTGCTAGTGCGTTACAAAAAACCTCTGATTCTATGTCATTACTGATCACGTCGATTGCAGCCATCTCCTTATTAGTCGGGGGGGTGGGTGTTATGAATATTATGTTAGTTTCAGTCACGGAGCGAACCCATGAAATAGGCATCCGCCTTTCAGTGGGAGCGAGGCCTGCGGATATCATGAACCAATTTCTAATTGAAGCTGTCATGATCTGTTCGTTAGGGGGGCTCATTGGGATTATAGGCTCGTGGTTAGCAGGCGGCATTTTTGCGTATATCACGACTGAATTTACCATGGTATTCACACTGTTACCTGTGTTATTGGCTTGCGGCTTCTCTGCGTTAATTGGCTTAGTTTTTGGTTATTTCCCCGCTCGAAGGGCAGCCAAGCTTAACCCAACGGAGGCATTAGCACGGGAATGAAAATACAATCGCCTTATTTTGGCTCAGTGGTGCTTTTTATCTGTTTACTCAGTGGATGTGGGAGCTTTACCCGCACCGAGTACCAACGTCCTGAACTTATTTTACCTCATCAATGGGATGATAAAATTCAACACTCATCGAGTGCGAATGATGTTATGTCATCTGATAAGCAAAAAAATACCGCAGGACGTTGGTGGGAAAACTTTAATGATCCCAAGTTATCCCAACTGATTAATCAGGTTTTAGAAAATAATAATGACTTAGCATTAGCTGCAATTAAATTAAAGCAGGCTCGCAATACGGCAGGTTTAGCAAATACCAATATAACACCTGATTTTTCATTAGGGGGATCTGCGAGCAACACAAAATCAATTCGCCATGGCACCTCGCCACAAGAAAGTTATAGCGCAGACTTAACATTAAGTTATGAAATTGATTTATGGGGAAAGCTGGCTCGTATTCGTGAAAAAAATGCGTGGGAGGCTGTCGCCACCGAGCAAGATTACCATGCAACGACACTTGTGATAATCAACACAACGGCACAGCTATATTGGAATATTGCGCTATTAAATCAACAAATCAAGAACCTAACGGCAAGTCAGGAAATTGCCCAGAAAAGTCAGCAACTCATTCAGTCTTGGTACTTAGCCGGAAAAGTAAGCCAATTAGATTTATTGCAATCAGAGCAAACGATAATTAGCCGTAAGAATGAATTGCGTCGGCTTACCAAGGAACGTGAGAATTCACGTAATGCCTTAGCACTATTGTTAAATCGCCCAGCAGAGCAGCATGTGAGTGAATTATCTTCGCTTAATAGTGACCTGCGAGTTGAAATTCAGGGAATGACGCCTTTAGCGGTATTAGCTCAACGGCCAGATATTCAAGCCGCAGAGTCACGTTTGCGTTCTACACTGGCTAATTCAGATGCTGAGAAGCTGAGTTTCTATCCTACGCTGTCCCTTCAAGGTGCGCTTAATGCAGGAAGCCAGCTATTTTCTCAATGGTTTAGTGATCCTACTCGTGTTATTGGCAGCAGCCTCTCACTCCCCTTTATTCAATGGAATACCGTAAAACTGACTATTGAACAGTCAGATTTGCAGGTACAACATGCGGCAGTGTCATTTCGAAACACAGCTTATAGCGCACTCGCTGAAATCGATAATGCCATGGAGGCGCGTTTTACTGCGGATGAAATACGGACTCAGTTACAGCAGTCATTATCCCTTAGCCAGCAAAGATTAAAACTCACGGGAAACCGTTATCGCGCTGGCGCTGTTGACTATCAAACACTACTTAATGCGCAGGATGATTTGTTATCCATCGAAAACTCATTAGCGCAGAACCAATACGATTATCTTTATGCAACGTTGCAACTTTGGCTAGCACAAGGTGGTGGTAGCGTTCATCACGAGGACAACCAATCATGAACCAAAAGACCCAATTAAAACGCGTTGTTGTGACAGGATATGGTGCTGTCACTCCCCTTGGCGGAACTGCGCAGGCATGTTGGCAAGCAATCATGGATAAACAATTAGGGTACCGTTACGTTGATAAAACGGATAAAAATATCCACAGCCATTTTTTGGGGTTAATTGATGATGAACCCAATTTAAAAGGTGTACCTGCCGCTATTCGCCGTCGGTTACCAAGGCATACTCGCCTAACGTTAGGGGCAGCTCGAGAAGCTATGGAAATGGCGTTTTCTGGGCGCTCGCCATCTGAGTTTTATGACCCTCTTATGTGCGGCGCAATTATGGGGACAGGATGGGCAGGTTTAGACGAAAGCTATATGTCGGTAAGTGAGTTTGATGCAACAGGCATGACATCCCCATTCAACTGTTTTTATGCAATGCCAAATGTCACAACGGCAGCATGTAGCCAATTTTGGAATTTACGAGGATATCAAAATACGACAATAGCGGCTTGTGCTACAGGGACTATCGCAATTGGGGATGCGTTTGAAGTGATCCGTAATGGCAGGGCTTCTATGATGTTAGCGGGGGCGGGCGAATCATTACGTACAGATTGCGCTGTGTGGAATATTGACGTATTAGGTGCTTTAACACGAGAAAAAACAGACCCTACGCGTGCTAGTTGCCCATTTAGTGCGGATCGCAGTGGGTTTGTATTATCTGAAGGTGCAGCGGTCGTATGCTTAGAAGAGCGTGACAGTGCAATTGCCCGAGGGGCGGTGATATTGGGTGAAATTACTGGGTATGCAAATTATTCAGATGCATTTGATTTTACTTCACCCGCCGAAGACTGTGTAGCCCGTATTAAAACGATAGAAATGGCGTTACAGCAAGCGGGGCTAGCACCGGCTTCGTTAGATTATATCAACGCCCATGGTACTTCGACGGCGTTAAATGATTTGAATGAAACAAAATCGCTTAAAAAAGCCTTAGGGGCAGCCGCTTACGGTATTCCAATCTCCAGCACGAAATCATATAGCGGGCATTTAATTGCGGCAGCGGGGAGCTTTGAAACCATTATTTGCTTACAAGCGATGGAACATGGCGTGATGCCAGCAACCGCAAATCTTCATAACTCTGATCCACAATGTGACCTTGATTATATTCCGAATGACCACCGTTTCAAAAAAGTAGAAAGAGCGTTGAATCTCAGCTTTGGTTTCGGCGGTGCAAATGCGGCGCTGATATTGGAGAGCGCGAAATGAGAGCGCTGTATTACACATTAGCTGATGCAGCAGGGTGGGCTAAATTTTCTGGAGACTATAACCCGATTCACTTTGATCTTAAGTGGGTGCAAGCAGCAGGTGGAGAGCAACTAAGTGTCCATGGAATGCGGGCATTGCTTGATGCGAAACAATTTGCGAGTGAGCGGTTTCTTCACGACTCACAAGACGCTCAACAAAGAACAAAATCAGCGTTTATTAAATGTGCCGTACGGCTACGAAGCCCATTATGGAATGATAAATCCTATGATTTAGTTGCGCGTAATAAACTGGGTTCTGTCGCCGTTTTATCCACCGAAGAACAGCAAAATTGCCTAACTTGTCAATTATCTCCAGTTGATGGCTTAAATATGGATGTAGCGGACTGGGGGGGACATATTTCATCGGAGGATATGGCCAAATTACAGTTATCTTTTCCACTTTATCCAATGGAGATATATGAATGGCAATTTATGGATGCAATTTTATTTCAATATTTGATTGGTGATAATTCATTGTTAAAACAAAAAAGTATCTCAAAATGGCTGCCAGAAGGCGCAACCCTAAAAGATATTTTTTCCCGCTACCCCATCGTACAAACACATCAGGAAGTGATTTTTGATAGCGATCTTCTGAAAAAATGGTCCCCGATGAGTAAACCTAAACCGATGAAAATTCAAATTTTACCAGCACTAGTGATGGGGGATTTAGATAGCGGACTATTAATGAGCATCAATATTGTTGGTAGTTATGAAAATAAATTAATCAGTAATTCAATCACTTTAAAAGTGAATGCGTAAAATCGATAACAGTGAAAGGATAAAAAAATGAGCCAATATCAAACAATTTATAACAAAATTAGCGAAATGATTTGTGATGCAAAAGATTTAGAAAGTGAAGAGGTCAATGAGGATCTGACATTAGTCCAGTTAGAGTTTGATAGCTTAGATTATGTTGAATTAATGGTGCTAGTGAAACGTGATTTTAATGTTACGTTAGACGCCGATTTTTTCATTCAACACCCAAATCTTTCAATTAAAGAACTCTGTGAACATGTAGATAAGGAGTCTGAATCCTAAATGGAAAACCATAAGTGGGTGTTAGTCACTGGTGGAAGCCGGGGAATTGGTCAGGCATTAGTCGCTGAGTTATCACATAACTGGAATGTTATTTTCACTGGGCGTAGTACCGAAAGCATAGCGAGTACACTTTCTTCACTCGAAAATGGACGTCCAAATAGATGGATAAAAGGGTTTCAATGTGATGGTAAAGATGAAGAACAAGTCGAGGTGTTATCCCAATCTTTATTAGATAAGTTTGGCGCCCCTGCAGCCATTATACATAACGCGGGTATTGCTAGGGATGCATTACATATTCACCAGAATGCGGATATTTGGCGAGATGTTCTAGACAATAATTTGATTTCCATTGTGAATTGGAATCGAAAATTGGTACCTGCGATGTTAATGACAAATTCGGGTTCTATTGTATTAATGTCATCGGTTACTGGCTTAAAAGGGAATGTTGGACAAACGGCTTATGCGGCAAGTAAGGCGGCGATGATGGGAATGGCTCGCTCTTTAGCGCATGAGGTTGGGCGATTTGGTTTACGGGTAAATTGCCTTGCGCCTGGCTTGATTGAGAGTGATATGACGCGGGCGATGCCTGAAGCGAAATTAAAGTCGATGTGCAAAAATATTCCGTTACGTCGCTTAGGTCAGCCACAAGAAGTTGCCAAAATGGTAGAGTTTCTAATTGGTGATGGCAGCCAATATTTGACAGGGCAAACCTTGGTGCTTGATGGCGGCCTAACGGCATAATCAACAGAGAGTTAATGGGTCATAATATAAAATTAACTCTCTGTATTAATTCGGCCATAAATGGTGAATGTGTGTTGATGTTATTTTTAGTTTTATTAATGTTCACCTTTTTGATTTTTCAAATAAATCCACCAGTAGGTTATACCGACCAATACACCACCACCAATAATATTGCCAATGGTCACGGGGATCAGATTGTCAGTAATAAAATTACTGACAGTGAGGGCAGGGAAACTATCAGCGGAACTGTGGATTGCATCCCAAAATGTATCAGGGGCAAAGTTGCGTATGACAATGGCTAAGGGAATAAGAAACATATTGGCGATGCTATGCTCAAAGCCACTGGCGACAAACATGCCGATCGGCAGCGTCAAAGCGACAATTTTGTCGGTCAAAGAGTGACCAGAGTAACTTAACCAAACCGCAAGGCAGACCATCAAGTTACACAGTGTGCCAAGGCAAACTGCCTCAATAAACGTATGGTGCATTTTATGGTCGGCTGTTTGTAAAACATTTAGCCCCCACAGCCCATTGCTGTTCATCAACTGCCCTGAAAACCAGATAAGCGCAACAAAGAAAATTGCTCCAACAAAATTGCCAAGATAAACTAATATCCAATTACCAATCAATTGCTTATACGTAATTAAATTGCTGGCTTTTGCCATGACGGTCAGGACTGTTGAGGTAAAAAGGTCGGCACCACATACCACGACTAAAATCAGCCCTAATGAGAAGCAAAGCCCCCCAGCTAATTTAGTGAGGGAATTCGCGGGAACCGCGCCTGTTGTAACCGTGATATAGAACGTAAATGCGATAGAAATAAAGATACCGGCCATAATCGCCAAAAAAAAGCTAATATCCTTTTTTTTGCTGACTTTATAAAGGCCTGCTTGCTCTGCGACTTTAGCCATTTCCGCCGGGAGACGTAAGTCAAAGATATTATTGTCTTTCATGAGATGCTCCTTGGATAGTGCTATGGATAGAGGTAATTGCAAAATAAATGCATAACCTATGCCAAGGTTGAGCGAGTTTTATCATTAGAAAGGGCTAATGAATAGCCATTAATTTAGTGGGCTTATTTTTTTTGTGATACAATTATTGCGCGCAACAGGGTGCATGTTGTATAAAAATTATCTCTTTTTAATTCTTATTTTGATCCATTTAAACTGGATAAATCAGCAATGAACATTAGTCAGCTAAAAAGTTTTGTTGAGGTGGTAAGGAGTGATTTTAATATCACCAATGCCGCTGAAAAAATGTATACCTCGCAACCTACAGTGAGTAAGCAGCTTAAACTACTGGAAGATGAGCTGAATGTTTCTTTATTTAATCGGAAAAATAATAACTTACTTTCATTAAGCCCGATTGGAGAACAAGTTCATCAAGTGGCGTGCGATATTTTGGCGCAGTTTGATAAAATCAAAAATATCGTGTCCCACGAAGATACGACGATTAAACAAAACCTGCATATTGCGACAACACATACACAAATTCGTTATAAATTACCCAAAGTGATTGAGCGTTTTAATGCACGTTACCCCAATATTTCCCTGCATTTTCATCAAGGTGCGCCAGCGCAGTTAGCGGAAATGGTGAACAATGGCGATGTGGATTTTGCTATCGCGACGGAATCAATGCACCTTTATGATGACCTACTTGCATTGCCTTGCTATCAATGGTCGCGCAGCGTTATCGTTCCGCATGACCACCCACTTGCCCAGTGTGAAAAATTAACCATTGAGGAACTGGCTCAGTACCCGCTCATTACTTATGTATTTGGGTTTACGGGGCAATCAAAGCTGGACCAAGTTTTCTATCAAAATAA
This sequence comes from Providencia sp. UF-183, assembly GCF_058246155.1. Taxonomy (NCBI): domain Bacteria; kingdom Pseudomonadati; phylum Pseudomonadota; class Gammaproteobacteria; order Enterobacterales; family Morganellaceae; genus Providencia; species Providencia sp. UF-183. The sequence goes on from NZ_JBSICD010000001.1 coordinate 240,761, forward strand.
ATTAACGCCAAATGTCGTATTAACGGCAGTTGATACAGAAATTATTAAATACTATGTGAAGCGCGGGGCAGGGGTAGGTATTATTTCGACAGTCGCCTTTGACCCTGAAGAAGACAGCGAGACATTACGCTGCATTGATATCAGTAATTTAGTGAAGCCGAGCTACACCCATGTGTGTATCAGTCGACATATGCACCTGAAAGACTATATGTATGACTTTATTTCCAGTTATGCTCCCCACCTTGATTTAAATTATATTCACCAATCCGCACAGTGGGTTCCAACAGATAAAAACGAGCGAGACGAGCTCTATCGTTCACTACCTGAACTCTAAGAAAAAAGCCGAATAATTTAGGTTATTCGGCTTTAGATTGCTGTGTGTATTATTTTCGTTTTAACGTGTCGCGATATTAATAAAAATCTGAGCGCCAATTAATAGGCAGTCATCGTCGACAAAATAAGGGTTTGCATGCAAGTAGTTATTAATCCCTTTCGCTTGGCTACCGCTGCCTAAAAAGTACATCGCGCCAAGCTTATCTTTTGTGGCATTGACCATAAAACTGAAGTCTTCACTTCCTGTCATTGGCTTACCATTTGGCTCAATGTTTTCAACGGGTAAGAATGCTGCTGCCGCATCATAAATAACTTTAGCCGCTTGAGGGTGGTTAACAACCGCAGGGTAGCCACTGCATTCAAGTGTCGTTTTAAAACCGCCCGCTTCACTGCGCTCAACAATCTCTTTAAAGCTCGCTTTTAAGATTTTGTCGGTTTCTTCATCCATTGAGCGAATGGTTCCACGCGCTTGGACGTGATCAGCTAATGCGTTTGGAATGGTTCCACCGTTAATCATGCCGCAGCCAAAGACCGCAGGGCTGAAAGGATCGGTTTTTTTCGCAACGATGTAATCCATATAATCGATAATACGCGTGGCTTCGCGAATGGCATCCAACCCTTTATGCGGTGTTGAACCGTGCGCAGAAACACCGTGCACATCCAGTGTCCAAGCGGAGCCATAAGAGGACATGACACCCGCGTTAAACTTGATATTGCCCGTTTCAAATGCCGCATCATTGTGTAAGCCATAAACCTCATCAACGCCGTCCATGCAGCCCATTTCAACCATTTTATTGGCACCGGGTACACGCATGTCTTCTTCCGCCATTTGGAAGATAAAACGCACGTTATGGGTTAGTTCATCACGGTTTTCACTGAGATATTTTGCCGCGGTCAGCGCGATTGTCATGTGGGTATCGTGACCACAGTTATGGGCACAACCTTCATGAACAGAGCTGTGTTCATTGCAGGTTAAATCAGGCATTTCAAGGCCATCGATATCAGTACGATAGGCAATTAAACGCTTCGAAGGGTCAATAATGAGATCTGCGGTAAAACCGGTATAACCTTCAAATAGGCGAATGTTGTAGCCAAAACTTTGCATCAGCTCGCGGCAGTATTGCGATGTTTTGAATTCTTGGCCTGATAACTCAGGAATTTTATGTAAGTCTTGGCGCGTTTTTTTGCTGAATGTCTCAAGCGCAAAGAGCTTTTCGCTAATATTGTACTTATTGGTCATTACATTATTTCCCGTATACAGAAAGCAATTTTCATGCTGTTAAAAGGGTCCCTGATGTAAGCGCGTTCGATTCGATATCGCACTGACGTAACATAACTGCATTTTATTTTCAAAATAAGCCGACTATCAGAAAAATATCTGTGGTGGTTATTGTTGATTATTATTGGTTGGATAGATTTTAACGTTAATATTCGCAAAGTATGCGTGACGGGGATCGTATTTATATCATATCAGTATTTCATGGCTCATGAAGAATAGGGATGGTGAGGGGGTGAAATAAAAATAGTAAATTTTAATTTTCATAAAATCATTAAAAATCAGTGCGTTAATTTTTTAAACTAAAAGGTGAATATTAACTTTTTTATATTCATTAAAGTTATTTGTGTTAAGGGTTTATGATTTTAATGCGTTATTTGAAATAAATTAATTGGTTTGGTAAATATAAAATTTTCAATAAGATTAAATATATTTAAAAATAAGCAGTGATAAATATAAATAAAAAGGGAGGCTAGTGGATATGTATAAGAAACACCCCTAAATACGATGCTAAAAACAGCATATTTAGGGGAGGGAATTAATTTTTAAAGGAGCTAATAAATGCGAGGTATTCCTCTTTGCTCATGAGTGGTTTGTAATTATCCATAAGGGCATCAGCGCCCGCCGCATCATCAAACAATAGGTCAATAATGGTCATCGCCATCATTTGAGCTGGGCGGATATACGCCATATCATCATCAAATACCACGTAATCTTTACCATGTAACCCACCACGTATTGCACCAATCCACGGGTGGCTCACCGGCATGATATGAGAAAGATCGCCAGTATCTGTGCTGCCTGTCATATGTTCAGCAACCCAAACATTGTCTTCACCAATTAAGTCATGCGCATTGTGTTGCAGTAAGTCATTGAGTGTGTCGTTGTTATAAAGTGGCAAGTAACCCGGTAAATCTTTTACTTCCACTTCTGCACCAACAGACATTGCCCCTGCAACCAGCGCACGAGTAATTCTTTCATTAGCATCAATCATCGCTGGGACATTTGAGGCTCTGACATAACTTTCCATACGCACATCACTTGGGGTGACATTCACCAAATCACCACCTTGGGTAATGATTGGGTGGAAACGGATATAATCTTTTTCTTGGAAGGTTTCGCGAATTGCATTTACCCCCATAATCCCCATCATGGCAGCATTGAGTGCGTTCACACCTAAATGTGGCGCAGCTGCGGCATGGGAAGATTTACCCTTGTAGTTAATCAGTTTGCCAATAAACCCGTTGGTGGTTGTCGACATCTCGATAAAACCGATATCGCGCTCAGGCTTAACACTGGTTAAGTGGATTTGCATTGCCATATCCACATCATCAAACTCACCGAGGGAAATGAGCTCGGGCTTGCCACCGATATAATTGATTTTTCCTTGCTCAATCAATTTATTACGGTAAGCAAGCTCGACATACTCCTCTGCGGGAACCGCGAAGGGAACCACGTCCCCCGCGAGGTATTCCATCGCACCTGACTTAACCAGACCAATTGTCACTGCCATCATATTGGCAATTTGCGCATTGTGACCGCAGCAGTGAGCCGCACCTGTCAGGTCATCGGCGTCTGGGTGTTCTGCACAAATGATGGCATCGAGTTCACCAATCACAGCAATACTGTGCTTGCTCCCTTTACCACCTTTCAATCGTGCTTTGACACCAGTCAAGGCCAGTTGATTACGGTAGTTGACACCTAACGCTGAAAACGCAGCTTCAACTTTTTTTGCCGTTTTGGTTTCTTTGTAACCCAGTTCAGGCTCTGCCCAAATATCATCTGCCAGCTTTTTGATAACGTCTTTGTTTGACGCGATAGCTTCGCAAACTTTGGCTTTCAATTGGTCTTTGGTCATTGTCATGGTTAATATTTCCTCTATTTAGATAACGCCACTCCATGAAAGAGTCACTTGACCAATAAGTGCAGCGAATAAGAACGTTCCCGTGAATACCGCCAGTGAGACTGGAATGATCCGCCAAGAGATGGCTTTAAATTTTTCGATATCTTTACCGAGTGAAAGACCTGCGAATGCCAGCACTGTGGTACTGATGACGGCAAGTGAAATTTTGCCTGTCATTGCGATCATTTCTTTATCGTAAGGGAATAGCGGTGAACACAGACCCGCAGCAATTAGGGATACCCAGAAAATAACGGGTAATTTACCTAATGGTGGAATTTGTGCGATTAAGTACGCCACAAATGACATACCGCCTAACAGTGCCATCGCAATCAGCGAGTCACTAAAGACTGCGCCAAAACTACCACGGCCATAGATTGAACCGCCTAGTGCATCACCCAGTGAAGTGAAGATGATAACTAATACGATGATTATTGCAATTTCTGCCATCTTTTTCATGATTTCGTATCCTTATTCTGTATCCGCTGATGCCGTTGCACGTTTTCTTTTCAGTTTGTTGTACAAGAAAGAGGCAAAAGGTAAGGAGAAGAAAATGTAGATGTACAGACCTAAAACGGAAGACATCAAGTTTGCGGATGATGAGAACGCTTGGATATCCGCAGCATGTTGTGGGTACAGTTCCAGTAATGGTGCAACAGACGCGGCTAACATCGAACCACTACCGACACCTGCACCCATGGCTAACGCGAGCGGGCTCATAATATCGAGTCCTGCAATAACGCTGGCAATAATCCCCATCCAAACAGCACCATATAACGTACCACAGATGTACATTGCCATGACGCCGCGGCCTTCTGGTGAGCTTAAACCGTATTTCGCTTCGATGATGGCGATGTTTGGTTCACGACCAATAGAGTAAGTTGCCCCGACGGCTTCACGTCCCATGCCTAACATGATGGCGAGTGGTAAACCGAGCAAAATAGTTCCGATAAAGTGGCCAACTTCCTGAAGGATCAGCGCGCCACCTGCTTGAATAATTTTTTCCCAAGATGCACCAACAGAGGTGCTTAATTTTGCAATTAAGATAACTAACGCGACACTCATAATTGAGCTAGCACGCGCCATGTTTTGTTCATTAAGAATTTTGAATTTTGGAAAACTGACAATACCACCCATCAACATGGAATAAAGCATTGGAAAAACCATCACAAGACTGATTTTAATTTGCCCTATTGCTTCCGAAAGAAGAATGATCAGTAAGCTAACCAAAAGCAACTTACTATCTTTTAATATACCCATAGTGTTACCTTTCATTGGAAATGTTTTTAAGAGTAATTCGTATATATTTATAATTAAAAAGCATTATTTGCGTATTCATACTATCCATGAAACTATTTTCCTGACAATATTCCGAAAAAGTCTCAGCCATGCCTAAAAGGCATGGTTAAAAGTCATAAATTAATATTCATTAATGAATTGAAATAAAGAGAATCATTCTCAATTTATTTTTTTATGAAATCTTCTTGTTTTTCATTAATATACAAAATTATTTTAATTTTTTAACATGTTGTTTCATAAGTGTTTTTGAATACTCACTGAATTTTAGTAAAAAACCGTTAATTCACGGAATAATGTGATTTTGTTCTTATTTTTCTATTTATTTTGAAAAAACAACCATCGATAAATTATTTATATAATGGCGGGAATTGAATTTTAAATAGTGCCAATTATAAACCTTTGGCATTTTAATTTTTATTTAAATCTGAAATGAATGTTATTTTTGGGATAATTAACTGGTGGTGATTTCGCTTATTTTTCTCAAATAAATTTGATAATTTAAAATATACCTACATTGATAGGGGTTTTTGATCAAGATCTCAAAATTGAACATTTGTTAATTGGAAAGCAAGAATAGGGTAGCACTTTAATAAATTTTCGATGAGAGGTGCTAGGTTTAGCCGTAAGAGAAAAAATATTATTAAAAGCGACTAGCCCTGCGGTTATGTAGGGCTAGTTGCGGTTAAGAGCTAAAATTGTGCATTAAGTCCTAGGCGGAAAGTTCTTCCTGGGGCTGGCATCATGCTGCGAGTTAATGGGTCAATATAGTAGCGGTCGGTGAGGTTGGTCACTAAAAATTCAACATTGACGTGTTTATCAATCTGATAGCTTGCATAGGCATCCGCGGTGAAATTAGGTGCCCAATGCATGGGGCTGTTATTCGCCATCGAATACTTGCCCGGATAACGCTGGATTAATTTCTTTTCGTCCTTGTTTTGTACACTGCTGGTGTAACGTAAGCGAGTGCCGACTTCGAGTGTTTCATCCATAAAACGCATGCCAAGGTTTGAGTTAATGGCATACTTTGGTTGAAGTTGCGTGCGCAAGAATCCTCCCGGGAAACCCGCAGTGGTACAGTGGGAGACGTTGTACTGGTTACCGATATCCAATTTGGCGGGTTCGGCATCATCACAAACTTCATTTTTTAAGCGATAATCCACGCCAACATCCATAAAGGCATTACCATTATCGTAACGAGCTTGAAGTTCAATCCCCGCCGTTTTATGTTCTTTTACTTGAATGAAATTTAGCCGTCCATCACGGTCAAAGGCATTCTCAATGACCGTATGGTAATAGCCAATTTTGACATCCGCAAAACGCTCAGCGCCGAGTAAATCTTGCAGATTACGAGAGTAACCAAATTCCATAGTTTTGCCGCGCTCAGGCTTAAAGGTCATTTTTTCTTTTCTAGCTTCACTTTCCCCTGCAAAACCAATGCTATTTTCGAAGATGCTAGGTAAGCGGATAGTCTCGATATAACGTGCATAAATACGGTCGTTATCAGTGAGGTAGATATTGGCACCAAAAGCCGGCGCCCAGCCATGGCTTTTTTGTTTCCCTGTAAATTTCCATTTTTCTTCTTCTGTTAGTTCCCGTGTTATTTCATCAGCAGGGTGCTCATAGGCATCGTTATAGACAAACACTTCTTTGCCTGTTGCTGGGTCAATTGCCCTAGCTTGTGAGTCAAATGTGCCGTTGTGGAAAGGATTAGTTTTTGTGGTATAGCGGCCATCGCTATCCGATTTCCATTTTGTTTGGAAGTTAACGTCTAAAACGCCATTTTCATCAGGTGATGAGCCATTTTCTCTCTTGGTAATGTAAACGGTATAGTTAGCATCATCTAACCCAAGTACAGAGGTTAAAATTAGGTCGTTACGATAGCCTCCAGCAAAGGGTTTATAACCCTTTGCAATGGCTTGGTCATACTCACTTTGTGTTAATATCCGCTTATAGTTGATATTTCGGGCTAGGCGTTGATCGGGGTTTTGGAAGCCTTTAACACGCTTTCGCATTTGCTCTTTTAAGTAATCATCCTCAGTCCAACCATCAATGTATTTTGCACCGGCATCCAGTTCTAACCAACTCGTTGGGCGGTAGTTGAAGTTAAAAGCGACACTGGTTTCTTGGCGGTGCCCTTTGCGGGGAAGGGCAATAAATGGGCTGGCAGTTTGTGAGGGAACCACGTCATTAGAGTCTAATTTTTCCTTTAGCATCGATCCCCGTAGGGTTAAATCAAGGTTCGATGTTAATGACATCGTATTGCTTAAGTTAAAGCCAATACGGTCATTTTCCGAGTTCGTTGCGGCGGTATTGATCAAGGAACCATCAATTTTAGGGTCTTTTCCTGGCCCATAGCCACCTTCAAATCCCCAATCCCGTTCTTTCGGCTCTCTAGGGTAGCCACCTGATGTATTGGTATCGCCAACGGAGTGAGTCATCCAGAGGTTAGCATTGAAGTCAATCCAAGGGTTATCATCAGGTTGCCACGCATATTCTGCATTGTAGGCATTCACAGTAAAGTGCGCTAAAGGCCATTGAGGAACAAGGTGTTTGCCCTCAAGTTCTTGAAAACCAATACGCGACGGCATAATTTCACCGTAAGTACTTTCACTACGGCGAAAACCAACGTGCAATGTTTGGTTTTCAGTGAGGTACAAATTGGTTTTAATTAAGTACGATTCCAACTCATTTGAGGTATTGGTGACCTCTTTACCGGGACGATAGATATTTGCAGCAAAGGGCATGTAAGGGTCTGGCCCAAGTTGTTGTTGTAAGGCTTGTTGTTCATTTAGCTGGACGGACTCTTTGTAACGGTGTGCGCCATTTTTACCCGCAAAATAATTACCTTGGCGCCGATATGCATAAGCAGCCATGACATCAAATTTTTCTTGCCGTGTTCCAACGGCAATTCGTCCTCCGTTATCTTTAAAGTTAAAAAACTGCGCATTACCACGGGATTTAGGGATGATATTGACGGCAGGATCTGAGAAAACATAGTTATTTTTTTTATAAATTTCGGGATGATCGCGGTAATCTTCGCCATAAGCAAAGTGTGAGATACGTTCTCTCGTGGAATTGCTGCTGGTTTCTAATTTTAAACTCACACCAAATTTTTCATCGGGGGCGACGACATCATCAATACCTAGAGTACGGATAGCAATACCACCGCCGACAGAGGTTTTAATATCGCCCGTTAAAGAACCACTTTTCTCAATCTCAATGCTACTGATTAAATTGGGGTCAACATAGTTACGGTTATTCGCCCCACTATAACCTCGCCAGACAGTTAAAGATTGTTCGGTACCATCGACGGTGACGGGCACGCGCTCTTGCCCTTGAATTCCGCGAACATTAGGGTCTAACGCGCCACTATTACGGGCATCTCCGCTGTAGACACCAATGGCGCTATTTAAGACATCGGCGGTACTGGTGCCCTTATAGCGTTCGACAAGATCTTTGCCTAAATAAACTTTAGATCCTTTGGAATCATATTGGTCGTCGTAGCCTTGTCTATCTCGTTCTTTGATGGTTTTTGCTGCATCTTCGACGGTGATCGTACCAAGGTGTTCTTGCTTTTCTGCAAAGGTGGTTGCAGGGAAGGTAAGTGTAGCGATGATTGCTGCTGCCACTGGGTTTAATGGGAATTTATACATTTTAGTTTCTCTATGCCATAACACTTAAAATCGGGTTTCAACCCCGACAGAAATTTCATGCTGGTGATAGGAGTAGATCCCATCAGCCGAACTGCGGTTATCACGAAAGCGGTAACTGGTATAAGGGGTAAATGTAAAAAGCGAATAGTTAGGGAAGTTGAGCCGTGCAAAATACATGGCTTCGCGGTCGTGGCGTTTCACATTCAACATGGCGTTAAAATCTTGGAACTGGCTTTCCCGATAGGTGGCTAAACCTAATAAATGGATATCAGGGGTTAATATGCTGAAAAAGCCTGCGCGAACGCCTAACTGATCATAATCATCGCTACGAACTTCTGTTCTAACGCGAGTTGCATCAGCGCCTAAAAACAAGGAGGTTTCTGCGGTTACGCCATAAATTCCCGTGAGATGTAAACTTGAACGGCTGCCATCTGCGCTGTCATAGGGCTTTTGGTAATGAAGTTGTTGGTAATCAGCCGATGCGGTGAGAATAACTTGGGGGGTAAATTGGTAGTCGCCGTCGATTCGCCCTCCTGTGCCAAGGTATCGGCGTTTCCCGTCCACGGTTTTAAGCTCAAGTTGTGGGCCTACAGAAAAGGTACTATTGGCATTATTAAACCGATATAAGGTAGCGAATGAAGTTGTATTTTCACTAAATTCCCCCTCATGAGGATAGCGGTCTCCATAAGCGGTACCTTTGATTTGTAGGGAATGGTGGCCTGCGATAGGGACAATTTTACTCAAGCTAGCATCAAGGGATAAGCCTGAAGCAGAAATAGGGTCGGCCATTTTCCATGTGCCTCCGGGCGTTTCCCACACTTTATTTTTATCAGGTACTTGGTTGATATTACTATTGTATTTATAACCAAGGGATAAACTTCCTGTCCATGAAGTTCGGTTTTCAATGGCAGCAATAAACTGTTGAATTGTTTGCTGGACACTTGCAGGTAACGCTAAATTTTCGTCATTAATTAGGTTAGTAAATAGAGCCAAAGACTCACTGTTTTGGTTATCTTCATAATAGGTGCGAGCCAGTTCCAATTTAATACGTAAAAAATGTGGGGAACGTTCTAGTATTTGCTGGTAATAATCAATTGCTTGGGCATACTTTTTTTGTGATTTTGCGACTTCAGCTTTAGCAAACAGCACCAACAATGGATCCGCATCAGATAAAGTTTGATAACGTGGTAATAAACGTTGCACGTCCTGAAATTGGCGATGATTTATCGCAAGGTAAATGGCTTGTCCAAGATCTTGGGCATTATTTTTGAGGGAGTAAGTTTGCCCATTAAGGTTGATGGACATGCCATCAAGTAACATAGGCTGGCTATCATCGGGGGCCGCTGCGCTTTTATCACGGTAACTCTGCCTATCTTTTTGCCATAATAATTGTTCGCGATCGGTATCGAGGTTGGCAGAGAATGCAGATAAAGAGGCCGTTACGAGGGTGAACGGTAATAAAAAAGAATATCGCATAGGTCAGTTTCGATGTTGAAAGTTTGCTATCAACGGCAAAATCCATTTCGCCGTTGATAGCAGAGTGTGAATTAGGGATTATTGCGCGATATTTCCACGGCTTCCGCCAAACGCCATATCTTTACTGTGATCGCTAAACTCGGTCACACCCGCAATATGTTTGGCCTGATCGCCAAAGAAGTGACCACGAGTTTTACCTACCGCTTCATTCAGGGTGGCTTCACCAGCAAAGGTGGCATTATTTTTAATTGTGGCATCAATGTTGGTTGCACCAATATTCCCAGCTAATGATTTGGTGCCAAAGTTTGCCGTAAGGGTACCCGCCGCCATTGCACCACCGTTATATTGGCTAATTCCTTTAACCGAATACTCTGCAGTACCTGCTGTTGGCATGTTTGTGGTGACATCTTTACCGGAGTAATAGGTGGTATGTGTTGTGTCAGTTGCTGCGCCCGTTGATGACCACTCGCCAAAATAGACTTCAGCATCAGCGACTTGGGCAAAGTTAAACACGCCCATTTTGTCATGTGAGGTTGATGTGTTAGGCATGGAGATAACATAAGCCTCATTGCCAGGTTGTTTTGGCGCCATTCTGGTCAAGCCTGAGAATGAAATGATTTTTCCACTGTATACCGATTGGACACCGATTCCTGGGTCGCCTACTGCGCCACCATGACCACCTGCGGTGCCTTCAGTTGGCCCAACTTTAATGGAAGGCGAATTGGGCTTGAACGGCTGGCTTTGATCAGAACCTAGCGCAGCAAAAGCACCAAAAGACATTCCGCAGGTAACGAAGGCTAGAGCGATAACATTTAACTTTTTCATCTAAATACTCCATTTTTATTAAAGGAAATAATGATGTTACGGTTTTTGAAATCATCATGATGGCTATACATTTCGCGAATCATTAAATCAAATAAAAATATAAAAGCAAATGATAATTATTCGTATTAACAATAATATAACTAGGGGTATCAATGAGATAGTATTTTGATTTGAAGCGTTAGTTGTTGATATTAAGTTGGTTTTTTTATTGTCTTTTGTTAATGGTTATTATGGTTAAGCTAAAGTTTTTTTAATGAAAAGGTTAAATTGATCACATTTTAATAATTTTAAAATGAATCATTTGTTTGAGTTAATCATTAGAGTTGCTGATATTTATTTGTTTTTAACAAGTGTGGTTATTGCGCCAGCTGTACTCCTGTTTACATAAAAATTACCGAACTTCAACGGGATTGGAGATATTCCCACAATGAATGGTTTTTATATTTCAATTAGTCTGGTAGCGTGAGGCATAATTTCAGTGAATAACTAAGGTGAATTTATGGCTCAGTGGCTACTTTTTGGTGCAGGTGGGAAAGGGGTTGGGAATATGATAGCTCAGCTTGCGATTGCAAATCAGCAGCAACTGGTGGCAGTGGTACGCAATACCGAAGCCGTTGAAAAGTTGTCATTGCAGGGTGTGCGTGTATTTGTGGGGGATGCTTGCGATGAGGCGGTTGTGACTGCGGCGTGCGAAGCGGCAGGTGCTGGTGCTACAGTGATTTCCACCATGGGGGGCTCGCAAGACTATTTGGCAAACCGTACCGTTATTGATTGTGCAGAGCAAGCGGGGATCTCCCGGATGGTATTAGTAACCTCTTTGGGGTGTGGAGATTCATGGCAGCATCTCTCTTTACGGTCAAAAGCCGCTTTCGGCCAAGCCGTAAGAGAAAAATCGCTGGCGGAATCATGGTTACAAACCAGCTCCCTTGATTTTGCCATTGTACGACCTGGCGGGTTACTCCATGGAGAGGCGACAGGAAAGTCCATTTTGCAGCAAAATATTGAAGCGCATGGGTTAGTGATGCGTGCTGATGTTGCTGCGCAGGTTTATCAACTTGCGAGACAACCCGAATTAAAAAAGCAAATTTTTAGCCTTATTCAGCCAGACCTAACTATCAGTAAATAAGGCTAGGTTATGGTTATTGGCCTGATATTCAGGCCATTACCACTGATCGCCACCGCGAAAGTCGCAGTACAGGGATTCAGTAAATTCAACCGAATTATCTTTAGACCAGCCCATCACGCCACCTTCTTCACCTTCAGAGCGAACATAAGCGCCTTGGCGTAACTCAAACAAGGCGCCTTTCCACACTTTCCAACCGAGGGCTTGATACAGGTGGAACCCTTCGTCAGAGGCTGACAGCAAGCCAAGTTGATAGCAATTGCCGATGATGGTATTGGTCATAGACATCAATTCACGGCCAATACCTTGACGGCGATAACTTTCCAGTACCGCCATCGCTTCGACATACCCCACTGAAATCGGCTTATCATTAATGGCCATATGGCGCTGAATAATCGCTACGTGACCCACGATACGATGTTGGTCATAGGCAAACACGTGCATTCCCCCCAAGGTGTGCTCAAAATCATCTCGTGTGAAATCCCCTTCAAACCCGACAAATAACATATCGAATAAAGCGTCTTTTTCGTCATCAGTGAGCTGTGAAGTGTGGTATTGCCTGTATTGAATAGTCATAAAATACCTTTGGGGAAGCGGAAAACAGAATAGGTAGTATAGGAGGGGGGGGCCGTTTTGAATAAAGTTTTGAATGCGATTAAGCGGGTATTTGCGGGATATGTAGTTAGTAGTAACCAAAAGGCCGTTTATTTAGAAAGGCAAATAAAATGGCCTTTTGGTTGAGTTTAGCTGTCTTGCTCATCCAACTGAACTAATGTAAGCAACAGTTGGCTTAATGCACCATAAAAACCGAATTCATCATAACGTTGGCAATTGTGGCTAAATGTGGGGAGCCACGACAATAAAATCGATAAGGTTTGCTGGCGTAACTGCCTGACTTTTTCATGATCAACACTGGGGTCATTTAATGAAAAATGCAGGTGACTGAGTAATTCCAAAAAGATGGAAAGATGGTCTGATGGTTCATTAAATACATCACTGGTTTCCATTCCTGCTTCTAATAACAAACACGCAATTTGTGCGTTATTTTGCCCATTACTTGGGTAAACCGAGGCATAAGGCAAGGCGGATTGTTTGTCCGACATTAAAAATAGGCTGCAAAAATCCGCAGCCAATTCTAATTGGGCATCTGGTCGATGTGCAAGGGCATCAATTTTTGCTTTTAACTCATGGGTTGTTGCATTCAATGACGGTTCTTGCTCAAGAATGGCAAACCAGCCCACCATATCGGTGGACTGAAGTTGTTCCAATTGACTGTTAGCCAATTCACGTGAGAATAGCTGTGCTAGCCATGCATAAATACAGGCTATCTGTTCTGCGGTTAACTTGCTGTTCTTGGTCATTTGTTCACCTGTGATGCAGGCACATATTCACATTGTGCCACCATTTCAATTGGTCCATCAAATGCACTGACGCTATCGATTTGCCCAGTGAATTTTTCAATTTCCACTAAGGTCGTATGCGCGCTGGTGGCTTGGGCTAATTGTGATGTACCAATATCTAACGTTAATACGTTAGGGTTGCCATATTTACACAGCGCATTGATTTCACCGCCTTTAGTGGGGTCATACCAAGCACCTTCGTGAATACGGGCAACACCTTGGGTATACAAGTCAGAAACCACGGCACCCGCTAAGACTTGCCCTCGGTCATTAAAGACTCGAACAACATCACCGTTATGAATTCCACGAGCTTTGGCATCTTGAGGGCTGATGAATACGGGTTCTTTACCACTCACGGAATAATATTGGCGTAACGCTGGCGATTCACATAATTGCGAGTGCAAGCGAAAATCAGGGTGGGCAGATTGCAAATGCAGAGGCCATTGCTTTGAACCTGGACCACCGTGGGAGCGTTCAACTTTTTCAAACCACATCGGGTGACCTTGGCAGTCATCGTACTGCATATCTGCGATGGTTTTTGAGTAAATCTCAATCAAGCCGCTTGGCGTACCCAGCGGTTCTAAATCAGGATCTTCCCTAAAGGCTTGGTGGCGAACAAACATTTGCGGATGTTCAAATTCCACATAACCGTCTTTTTCCCAAAATGCATCAAAAGCAGGTAAATGGATCCCGCGGCCTTTTCCTTGCTGGCTGCCTTCTTGCCAAATCCGTTTGAGCCAGCCCATTTGGTCTAAGCCTTCGGTGAATGCGTCTTCACGTCCAAAACGACGGCATAAGTCACGGAAAATATCAAAATCGTTGCGCGATTCAAACTGCGGCTCAACTAACTGTTTCATCGCAATAATGCCGCGATTAGAGTGGTTACCGTATTGGTCGAGGTCATTACGCTCAAATTGCGTTGTGGCAGGCAAGACAATATCGGCAAAACGGCAGGTAGATGTCCATTGATTATCAATCGAAACCACCGTTTCAAGCTTACGCCACCCCTCAATAATACGGTTAATTTGCTGGTGGCGATGGAACGGGTTAGTCCCTGCAAACACGCACATTTTTAATGGCGGTAGTTTGACGGATTTACCGTTCCAATTAATGGTTTTACCCGGCTCTAAAATCGCATCGATAAAACGCGCGATTGGAATGGTACTGCTATAGCCCTTGTAATCATTGCTGTCGTGAATTGGAGGGACTTTGGTTGAACCAGAAAAACCACTTAAAATAATTCCTTGGCGGCTAGGTGTGCCTGCGCCGTTATAGTGCCAACCGAAGCCAAACCCGCCTCCCGGCAAACCAATTTGCCCTAGCATTGCCGCTAAGACGACAATCATCCACGACCATTGCTCGCCATGTTGCATGCGCTGTACGCACCAGCCCGCAATAATTTGCGTGCGGTTGGCCGCCATTTGGCGTGCAAGCGTGCGGATGGTTTCGGCATCAATCCCACAAATTTTGGCTGCCCATTGTGCATCTTTGGGTTGCCCATCTTTTTCCCCGAGTAAATAAGGCACAAACAGGTCAAAACCAACACAGTAATCTTTGAGGAAGTTTTTATCGTGTAATCCTTCCGTATACAGCGTGTGGGCTAAAGCAAGTTGCAATGGCACGTCAGCTTGCGGGTTAATAGCAATATGCTGAACATTATCACGCCCAAGGTAATCATGGGTGGAGGTGATGATGGGGTCAATACTGATCACGTTTATTTCGCCGCTCGCCGCTTTTTCTTTGAGCTGCTCGTAATAGGCGTACACATCGTGGTCTGGGCACCACCAGTTAGCTTGCTGGTTTTTAATTAGGTCAGAGCCCCACAACACGATGGTTTTACTGTTCTCCAATACCAGTGGCCATGAGGTCTGCTGTTCGTAGACCTCCATCGAACCCACGACGCGAGGTAAAATAACCTGCGCAGCCCCTGTGGAGTAGTCCCCCCCCGTGCTGACGCTGTTACCGTGCAGGGCGATGGCACGGGCAAGCATCCCCGACGCATTATGGAACATGCCTGTTGATTGCCAGCCGCTTGCGGTTAATAATCCACTTGGGCCATAAGTTGTCTGAATACGTTCAAGCTCTTGATAGAATAAATCTAAGGCTTCATCCCACGAAACACGTACAAAACGGTTATCGCCCCGTTGGGTGGTATCGCTTAAATGGCGTTTACGCAGCCAATCAACCCGTACCATGGGGTAGCGAATGCGTGCAGTGCCATGTACGTGGTCAGGTAAACCTGCGATCATTTTGGATGGAAATTTATCACGTTCAAAGGCTTTCGCCTCGATAAACCGACCATCGACAACGGTGGCTCGAATAGCACCCCAGTGCGACCCCGTTAAAATGCCTTCTTGTACCACGGCGGTTTGCTCTGTCGCCGTTGCTGCACTGGCTTTTCGTGGGGTTAGTAATGAGGGGCCTAGCATCCCCGCCACTGTTAGCCCGCCGAGTTGGGCAAGAAAACGTCGACGAGAAGCTTGAAATGTCGGATTATTTTTCATTATTTTTCTCCGTTGTCACCGTGTGCAGCACCACCGGTATCAGATGCATTCATTTGCAGGTATTTCAATAAGGTACGTTCTTCGCGTTTATCTAAACTGGTAAAGCCAATCATGCCATTTAAGGTGCCTATCCAGCCATTAGCGTCGAAGTGGGCGATATCAGGTGCCCCGTGGCACTGATTGCATGAACCGTTATATAAAGAGTCCGCATAAGCCCAAATGGGTTTGATATCATTGACCATATCCCCTTGTTGCATCCACGCAGTGGCTTGCAATTTGCTCCATGAGGTATCTGTTGCCTCGACGGTCGTACTTTCGAGGTTTTTTACATTTTCTTGAACATCACCACGGATAGAGGCAACGAAAATACGCTTACCCGGTAATTCAGAAAGTACACGGCGGCGGCCATCAGTTTCTGTCCAACCTGTGATTTCCACTTGTAGCCAATCCCCATCGCGCTTTAACACTTTCACTTCAGATGCTGGCAGCAATGAACCTGCTGGGTCTTTATCACCTTTTTGCGAGTAAAGCGGTTTGATATCAAGGGAATATAACGTATCGCCATCGTCATTTGCTTTGGCACGTAATTCGTCAAATTGCTTACGGAAACCACTACTCATATCCGGTAATTGGTGGGCAATGCCTTTGTGGCAATCGATACAAGATTGGTTGTCTTTCGCTGCAATTTGCATTTGGCGCGCGGCTTCTGGGTTTTGTTTTGCGTGATCCATCGAATCGTAATCATGGCAGGAGCGGCATGTCGCGGAGTTATTTTCTTTCATGCGAGCCCACTCGCGTTCTGCAAGTTCAGCGCGTTTCGCTTCAAATTTTTCTGGGGTGTCGATCGAGTGAGCGATAAATGTTTGATAAATATCATTGCTCGCTTCGAGTTTACGTTTAATCATGCCGGGGAGATCGTTAGGTATGTGGCAGTCGTGGCACTCAGCGCGAACACCGGAAGCGTTTTGGAAATGAACAGATTGTTTATATTCTTCGTAAACGGTTTCCATGCTGTGACAGCTAACACAGAATTCCGTTGTGCTGGTGACTTTCATCCCCACATGAGGAACAACGATGAGTGCAACGCCGACAACAATACCGGCGATAAGTAGTGTGAGCATTGACCAACGCGCACTTGGCCTTAATAACGCTCTCCAGAGTTTCCGCATAATATCCCCTAAAATAATATGGTTTAATACAGAGGATCTTATTCAGTAAATATGAATAGCGGTACTGGTCAGGATGAACAACTTACGGCAAGATATGAACAAATATGAACAGATATGAACAGAAGAGACGAAATCGATGACATCGCATCACATTGTGGTTGTTGAAGACGAGCCCGTTACTCAAGCAAGACTACAAGCCTATTTTGAGCAAGAAGGGTATCGTGTCTCAGTCACGGGTAGTGGTGCGGGGTTACGTGAAATTATGGAGCTTCAGCCTGTTGACTTGATTTTATTGGATATTAACTTACCCGATGAAAACGGTTTAATGCTCACAAGGGCGCTGCGAGAGCGTTTTACTGTCGGGATTATTTTAGTCACAGGGCGGAGCGACCAAATTGACCGCATTGTTGGCTTAGAAATGGGCGCGGATGATTATGTGACGAAACCGCTGGAATTGCGTGAGCTCGTCGTGCGTGTGAAAAACCTGTTATGGCGCATCGACTTAGCAAACCAAGCACACCCGCAACCTATTTCCCAAGATAATTGCTACCAATTTGCTGGTTATTGCCTCAATGTTTCCATGCACACATTAGAATTTAACCAAGAAACCATTAAATTAACGCGTGCTGAATATGAAATGCTAGTCGCCTTTGTGACGAACCCAAGGGAAATTCTAAGTCGTGAGCGGTTATTACGCATGTTATCAGCCCGCCGTGTGGATAACCCCGATTTGCGTACCGTCGATGTGCTAATCCGCCGTTTGCGCCACAAATTAAAGGCGGATTTACTGGTCACTCAGCACGGGGAAGGTTACTTTTTAGCGGCGGATGTATATTGATAAACAGGGCGAAATCCCCCCGGAGAAAGTGAACAACGTAAGTGCTCACTATCCGCATTTTGCTGGGTTAAAACTAAAATCGGTGGGCTGATGTTATCCGGTACGCCATGACCTTCGAGTACATTAATCGCTTGCTCAATAACAAGTTCCCCTTGCCAAACCATTTGGTCACTGGCTGCCATGATAATTCGGCCACGTTTTAAGCCACGGTAGACTTGGTGAGATAAATAAAAAGACACAATATTGAGTGGTTTTGCAAGGTTACGTTTTTCTCCCATTGCTGCCTCCGCTGCAATGGCCGTGCCGACCACGACATCGATATCTGGGTGGCGCTCTAACATTTCATGCAATAAATTACGTTGGATTTCAAGGTCGTTATCACCATGAGCAATATCAACAATAGTCACATTACTCCCAGCTATGGCTTGTTGAAAACCATCTTCCATTTCTTGGCTGCCGCCTGCATCACGAGGGCCGGGCATTAACAAAACTTTCAATGGGTTGCCTTTGCTCCATTGAACAAGGTAACGACCAGGTTGATAACCCATTTGGAACCATGGCACACCAACGCGAGTTTTGACCATGTTATCGTGCGTGGCATTAACCACTTCAATCACAGGTAAATCACCTACTTGTTGGCGTAAGTTAGGAAATGATGTCGTGCTGCTCCCGAGCAACAATGCATCGGCCCCCCATTGTTGGCATTGGGTGATTTGTTTTTGCTGAGTGGCGAGTTGATTATAGCCGCCAGCTTCTAAAACTTTTAAATCGACGCCATAAGTTTGAGCCGCTTTTTGCATACCGTAATTGATGGATAACCAATAGGAATCTTTTAAACTTGGATAAAGGGCACATAACTTCCAGACCTTAGTAGCATGGGAAGTTTGGTGCTTTTGATGACCAAAAGATAAGTTATCTTGCCAACGTAATAGCGCTTTATCTTTATCCGCAGCATAACCCAGCACTGCGTAAAACGTGACGAACAGTAAAATAAATGCGCGCATGATAGCCTCACTGGTCATAAACCTTTATCCTAAATGCTTTCGTAAGACGAACTCAACCTTTATTAACCGCTAGGTACGTAAACCGTGAACTTATCACTGACTCGACGATTATGGATGGGCTTTGCCTTAATGGCCGCATTGACGTTCATAAGTACCCTTGTGGGTTGGTATAATCTCCGCTTTGTGAGTCAGGTTGAGCAAGATAATACTCAAGCCTTGATCCCAACCATGAATATGGCGCGTCAATTAAGTGAAGCCAGCGCATGGGAGCTTTTTTCTGCGCAAAACCTGACCAATGCCGATAATGAAAACAGCTGGCTTGCGCAAGGGCGAATGTTAACCGCACAAAGCTTAAAAATTACTAACCTATTGAAAACTCTTCGCCAACAAGGCTTTGACACCTCCGCTATCGAGCAACAAGAAAAAGAAATCGCTCAATCGTTAAGCCAACAAGGGGAGTTAGTTGGTCAACGGCTTACTCTACGAAATACACAACGACAACTGCGGCAGCGTATCATTTCAGCGGCAGGGGAAATTGCACAGCTAGCCCATGGGCAGGCAAACAATGCCGCGACCTCTGCGGGGGCAACGCAAGTCAGTTTATATGATTTGATTGAAGGGAAACGTACTTCACAAGCCCAGGCCGCACTTGACCGTTTGATTGATATCGACCTTGAATATGTTAGCCAAATGAATGAGTTACGCCTTAGTGCAATGCGTGTTCAGCAGATGGTATTAAATTTAAGTACCTTGCCATTAAATCCCAATGCAGCGGAATTAGATAACCAACTCAATCAGGCAGTGAAAATCCTCCAACGTCGGCAAAAATATATTGAAGATCCCGCTGTGCGTAACCAAGTGGCGAGTGCGTTGGAGGTTGTTAGCCGTTATGTGGAGCTGATTGCGCTGTATCGCCAAGAAAACGATATCACCACGCGTTTACAGATTTTATCGCAAAATAATATTGACCAATTCGCCCGTTTTAGCAGTGAAGTTACCCAACTGGTTGATACCATTGAACAACGTAACAAAACTGCGCTTGCGCAACTCAAGCAAGCCAGTGAGCGGGGGCAAAACTGGTTATTGTTACTCAGTATTGCGTCACTTTTTTCATTTGTTTTGATTTTATGGCGTGTGGTTTATCGACTAGTGACTAAACCGTTAGAACAACAAACTCAAGCACTTCAACGGCTACTGGAGGGGGATATTGATTCCGCATTTCCTGAAACCGCAGGGGTGAAGGAATTGGACACCATCGGGCGTTTAATGGATGCATTTCGCTCAAGTGTTCATGCGCTGAATAGTCAGCGTGAACAACTCGCCGACCAAGTCAAAGCACGGACGGCGGAATTACGGGTATTGGTGGTAGAACACCGAAAAGCACGCGCGGAAGCGGAGAAAGCCAACCAAGCCAAATCTGCCTTTTTGGCTGCGATGAGCCATGAAATTCGTACGCCATTATATGGCATTTTAGGGACAGCTCAGTTGTTATTAGAAAAGCCACCACTCAAGCAATATCGTGAAGATTTACATGCAATAACAGATTCAGGTGAGTCTTTACTGGCTATTTTAAATGATATTTTAGATTACTCAGCTATCGAAGCGGGTGGGCAGAATGTTTCTATTAGCGATGAACCTTTTGAACCTAAACCGTTATTAGAAAGCACATTATATTTAATGAATGCGAGTAATAAAAACCGCACTATCAAGATGATAGCAGATATTGCAGATGACTTACCTGCGACACTACAGGGTGACCCGTTACGCATTCGGCAGATTATTACTAACTTATTGAGCAATGCGCTGCGCTTTACACAGAGAGGGCAAATTACTCTGCGCAGTTGCCGTTTTGGTAAATATTGGTTTATTGAAGTTGAAGACACAGGGTGTGGCATAGAAAGCTCGCGTTTGGCGGATATTTTTAAACCGTTTGTGCAAGTCGATAGCCAGCGCGGTGGAACCGGCCTTGGGCTAACCATTAGTGCCAGTTTGGCTGAGGCGATGGGCGGGGAGCTTACGGTCAATAGCGAGTTGGGTATGGGAAGCTGTTTTCGCTTAACCTTGCCCCTTTGTCTTGCGTCTAAACCGATTGATAAGCCCTCTGGCTTACCAGTTAACATGAACGGCGTGAATTTATTGCTGATAGAAGATAACCCGCTGACACAAAAGATTAGCAGTGAAATGCTCATTTCGAGCGGGGCGAAGGTGACGATTGCGGGCTCTGCCGCAGAAGCGTTAGCGATACTCTCACAACAACCTTCCTTTACCGCTGCGCTGGTGGATTTTGGCTTGCCTGATATTGATGGTATTACACTGGCAAAACAGTTATCAGAGCAATATCCGCTGTTGATCCTAATAGGTTTTAGTGCCCATGTGATTGATGAAACGCTGCGACAGCGTACCAATAAAATTTTCCGCGGGATCATTCAAAAACCCGTTCCACGGGATACGCTAAATCAATTAATTACTAAATATATTTCAGGTGGTGAATACCTTGCTCCTACCACTTCAGAGAGTCCACAACAGGTCAATTTATCTCAACTGGAAAATGATGCACAATTGATGGGGTATCCTAAAATTCAAGAGTGGATAACTATCTTTAAGCAGCATTCTTTCCCATTATTGGCCGATATTGAGGGTGCTTATCAACAACAAGATGCCGAGCGTATTAAACGGTTGGCACACCAGTTAAAAAGCAGCTGTGCCAGCTTAGGGATGCAAACAGCAGCGACGATATGTGCTATTTTAGAGAAGGACCCTTTACAACCCACAGAGTTACGAAAAGAAATCGAAAATGGGGTGCAGGTGATTGAGCGATGGTTAGATAATCAATCGGCTTGATCTCATCGTCACTTCACTGCACCAAGATTTACCTTGCAACTCGTAGGCCACCTTCGACACCTTGCGGGCTCCATAAAATTTGCCATAACTGGATGTCTCGGGCTCGAAAAGCACCTGCACAGGCATTTAAGTAATAAGAAAACATTCGTTTAAAACGCGGTGTATAGTTTGCTTCTAGTTCAGGCCAAGCGGCTTGGAAACGTGAATGCCACGCCATCAGCGTTTTATCGTAGTCAGCGCCAAAGTTATGCCAATCTTCCATCACTAATTTATTTTCACTGCTTTCACCAATATTTTGCAGTGAAGGTAGGCAACCATTTGGAAATATATATTTATTGATCCATGCATCGACATTGACCTTATTTCGGTTGGAACCTATGGTGTGCAATAAAAATAGCCCATTTGGTTTTAAATTGCGTTTTACTACATCAAAATAGGTTGCATAGTTTTTTGGGCCGACATGCTCAAACATGCCAACGGAAACAATGCGATCGAATTGGTCATTAAGATTACGGTAATCGTCTAATCGAATTTGTACGTTCAGTTCAGCACATCGTGCTTGTGCGTACTTTTGCTGCTCAGCGGAAATCGTTACACCCGTTACTGACACTGAATAATGTTTTGCAGCAAAAGCCGCAAGGCCTCCCCAACCGCAACCGATATCAAGTAAGCGCATTCCCGGTTTTAATTGCAGTTTTTCGCAAATCAGTTTTAATTTTTGTTCTTGCGCCAAAGGTAAGTTTTCGGGAGTATTTTCTAACTCTTTCCAATAACCGCAGGAATATTGCATATAAGGGTCAAGCATCCGTGAAAATAAATCGTTGCCAAGGTCGTAATGTTCTTCACCAACCATGCGCGCACGTTTTGGTGTTTGTAAATTACGAATGCGTGCAATGGCAATTTTCAGTGTATCGCTGAAATTATGTGGCAGTTTTTTATCGAGCCCATGACGGAGTGCGTGGTGGAAAAAGATATCTAAACGCTCGCAATCCCACCAACCGTCCATATAGCTTTCGCCAAGCCCAATGGAGCCCTGTTGCAAGACTCGTTTATAAAATTGGTCATTATGGACGTGAATATCAAAAGGTTGGGAGCCATTAATTTCAATGCCAGCCTCGCTTAATAGCTCGCTAACAATGCGCTTCCAAGAGTCGACAGAGGTTTTTTGATTAACAGCATGTTCAGTACTCATCTGATCTCCAATTTTTAGCAAAGTGGGATTCAGAGAACTTTATTTGTGACGTATTCGCGGTACAGCAAAACAGGAATATTGACCACCACTGCATGGCAGACAGTGTATTAGCGTTATTGTTGCTATAAATAAAGCTCAAATCCAGTTTCAGATAACTCTCTAAAAAATATAAAACCTTCAGCGTGAATTTCAATCAAAATCATAATTAAACAACATAAAAGGCACTTATCACCAAAAATTAAGGTGAAATAAGGGAATATTGCCTTTATATCATTAGATTTTAGTATGGCATAGGTGAGTGACAAAATGATGAAAGATATTTTTATAAGAAAGTTTAGGGAGTTACAGGTGGGTTAATGGCTGCTTTGTTTGCAGATAATCTTAGTGGATAAAAAAGCGCCCAATTATTTATTGAGCGCTTTTAATCAGTTTAATTATTGATAATTAAACTAGCGGGGAATATCCGTAACGAACAGTTTCAGTTTCTTCGAGGTGAATCTGGGTTACCGCAGGCTGGGTATTGGCAATCACTCGGCCATCACGAATAGAGTAACGCACTGGAACTTGACGGCGAACTGCATCGAAACCATTTTCAGCGGGCAAAATTAACAGACTTGCGCGTTTGCCTTCGCTGACACCATAGTCTTGCAAGTTCAAGGTGCGTGCGCTGTATTCGCTAATCAGTTTCAGCCCATCGTTGATTTGCTGATAACCCATTAATTGGCAAACATGTAACCCCATATGCAGGACTTGCAGCATATTGGCTGTGCCAAGTGGGTACCAAGGGTCGAAAACGTCATCGTGCCCAAAGCACACATTAATATCCGCGGCCAGCATCTCTTTCACACGCGTGATCCCACGGCGCTTTGGATAGGTGTCGAAGCGGCCTTGTAAGTGAATGTTCACTAACGGGTTGGCGACAAAGTTAATTTTCGACATTTTCAGTAAGCGGAACAAACGGGACGTATACGCACCGTTATAAGAGTGCATCGCCGTAGTATGGCTAGCTGTCACACGGGAGCCCATGCCTTTCGCGTGTGCTAACGCAGCGACGGTTTCCACAAAGCGCGATTGCTCGTCATCAATTTCATCGCAGTGAACATCAATTAAACGGTCATACTTTTCGGCTAGAGCAAAGGTTTTATGGAGGGATTCCACTCCGTATTCACGGGTAAATTCAAAGTGAGGAATTGCACCAACGACGTCAGCACCAAGGCGCAGTGCTTCTTCAAGGAGTTCTTCACCATTTGGGTAAGACATAATGCCTTCTTGTGGAAAGGCGACAATTTGCAAATCAACCCATGGCGCCACTTCTTGCTTAACTTCAAGCATCGCTTTCAATGCTGTTAACGTAGGATCAGACACATCAACATGGGTACGAACGTGTTGAATTCCGTTAGCAATTTGCCATTTCAAGGTCTGCCATGCGCGGTTTTTCACATCATCGTGCGTGAGCATGGCTTTGCGCTCAGCCCAACGTTCAATCCCTTCGAATAAGGTACCAGACTGATTCCAGCTAGGTTGTCCCGCAGTTTGGGTGGTATCTAAATGAATGTGTGGCTCAACAAAAGGCGCTGAAACTAACCCACCTTCCCCGTTTAAGCTTTCTGGCAAAATTTCGCCATCCACTTGCGGGGTAATTGCAGTGATTTTTTGGTTGTCGATATCGATGCGCCATAAGCCATCACGCTCAGGTAAGCGGACATTATGGATATGTTTAATAGTTTGATTATGCACGAGTTAGCTCCGAATCCGTGGCACGGCGGCGATTGAATAAAGGGTTAAGGACAGCGTAACACAAAGCGCCACCAAGAACGGCATTAACTGGGACAATTCCGGGTAACCAATTTCCCGCAATCACGCCCGCTGCAACAGCGATTAACGCACTGACATTCACATCACGCATTTTGCTGCGATCGAATGTTTCATAACGATGACGATACATCAAATAGTCAGCAATGATTATCCCACCTATCGGCGGAATGGCGGCAGATAAGAAGGTTAGCCAGCCGACAAAGTTGTTGTATAGCCATAATGCACACAGAGTACCGACTAACCCATTCACTATGGATAAAGTTTTGCTGGATAACCCGGTGATGTTGGCAAAACCTAAACCAGAAGCGTAAAGGGCATTGTCATTAGTTGTCCAAATATTTAGGCCTAAAACGATAATTGCAGGTAATAACAAACCTTGAGCAATCATGACATCTGAAATATCGGCCATTCCCAGTGAGGCAGCGCCTGCGGCACCAAAGATAAACATCAATGAGTTACCAAGGAAGAAAGCGACTAGCGCGACTAAAACGGCAACTTTCGGTTTACGACCAAAGCGAACAAAATCCGCGGTTAGGGTACCCGCGCTGACGAATGAGCCGACTACCATGGCAAGCGCCAAATTAAAATCAATCGGTTTTGCTGGGACAACAGCTTGCAGTGCGCTCATACCCCCCATATCGGTGATCGCGAGGTAGACTGAGTAACTCCCTAATATGGCAATAGCAGGAACGGCGACGATAGAAAGGACGGTTAACGCAGAAATACCAAAAAATACGGTGACAGTCATTAAAATACCTGAAATCCCAATCAACCAGTTAATGTCCCAGCCAGTGGCTTTACCAACGGGAATAGCAAACATCGCCACACCCACACCAAACCAGCCGACTTGTGTGCCGCCAAGTAAAAATGAAGGGAGCCATGAGCCTTTAATACCGAAGGAGTAACGTGCGAGGAGGTGAGTTGTTAAGCCAGTTTTCGAACCGATAAAACCAAGAAATGCGGTGTAGATACCAAGAAGAAGATTACCAATAAAAACTGCGAGGAAGAAATCATGAAAACTAAGACCGGTACCGAGAGCGCCTCCGGTCCACATACTGGCTGAAAAGAACGTTAAGCCTAGCATCACAAAGGTTAATGCTAGTCCGCCTTTTCGCGCGGATATGGGCACGGGGCCATGGCTATAATTTTTATCTTCAGGCACGATTGTCTCCAGTTATTTTTCTCAGGCCAAAAAAATCCGACGCATTTTATAGCCAGCAAAATAAAAAGCAAACGTTTTCGTATATTGTTAAATATTTTTAATTTATCGAATCAAAAAGTATTTTCCTGAACGATTTATTGAAAGCCAGTGAAACCATGCTCAATAAAAAATTGTTGTGATTCAAACTGTAATAGGTAATTTGCGAAAATTTCAGCTTTTTTTGTTATGAGCGCCATCGCGTAAATTGCTTGGATATTATCGTGATTTGGGATTGGAAGCGTGGCGAGGTTTGGCAGTTTAGCAATTTTTTGTTGATAGTGATGATAGCCAATAAATAAGTCTGCCTGATGGGATTCGATAAGCCATTGGGATGCTAATTGGCCTGAAGGGATCGCCGGGGAGTTTTTTCCACCAACTAAGTGACGGGTGCGAGCTTGAATATCATTAGCAAGTTGAGGATGATTCAGGCGAATTTTGTCATAGAGTTGGGCAACATAATCCCCACAAGGGTCATCGTGGGGCGTGGACGTACCAATGACAACCTCTGGTGCGCTGAGTAATTGCAGCCAATTAGGGTACTTTTCGGCGAGTTGTGCCGTTGTGGTAATACCTAAACAGTTGGCAATAAAGGGCAAAGTGGCATAGGCGATATTTTGTTGCATTAACGCAAAGGGATGTGACTCATTGGCAGAAAGAAATAAATCACAATGTTCACCCGTTTCAATTTTTTGTCGTAATAAACCTGCGGGGCCAAACTCGCAGGTGATTACCGACTTATTAGTTTGCTGAAAACGTGTTAAAATGGCAGTCAACGCACCACGTAGACTGCCCGCTGCCATAATGTGCATTAATTGCTGCCTTGGTATTGAATTCGATAGAATTTTTGATACCAATCATTCACTTTTGCATCAACGTCGACATCCGCAAATTTTTGTGGGTAGAGCTTACTTGCCATCCATAATTCACCCAGCGCCATTGCTTCAGGCATTGGGTAACCCCATGCTTTTGCATATTCAGGCATTAAAAATACGCGTTTATTTTTAACAGCGTCAATCACTTGCCAACGCGGGTCATTGTTGATTTCATCGACGACGCTTGGGTAGCGGTCTTGAATGAAAATCACCTCTGGGTTCCAGCTAATCACTTGCTCTAAGGAAACTTGTTTGTAGCCTTTGATGGTGGTTGCGGCAACGTTCATTGCCCCTGCATGTTGCATCATTAAGCCTGTATATTTCCCCGAACCATAGGTGGTGAGCTCGGGATTCGCCATATAGGCACGAATACGTTGATTTTCAGGGATATTCTTTAAGTGTTGAGCCACAACATCGCGACTATCAAAGGTTTCTTTAATCAGTGTTTTTGCGTTGTCAGGTTTATTGACGATATCCCCAATCAGCGCAATACCTTCTTTTAAACCGTCATTGTAGGCTTGTTCTTCGTTGATAAGCTCAGGATTAACATTGTTTTTTGCATTGCTGCTGTTTTCTTTTTGCAACGAAATTGCCACAACAGGGATACCCATTTGGGATATTTTATCGATCATTTCTTGTGGGGCGTAATTTGTCACAAAGACCACTTGGGGTTTCAATTGGACCAAACTTTCCAGATTGACACTTTTGAGATCGCCAACGTTGGGAACCTTGACCAATTCAGGGGCAAGTCGCTCATAACTTGGCCCAAGTTGTTCACGCCAATTCCCCATGACGCCGACGATTTTATCGGTAGCATCCAGTTGAACCAGTAAATTTAATGTTTGGTGTTGGAGAACAGCTACGCGTTCAACTTGGTCGTCAATGATGACTTTTCGACCTAATTGGTCAGTAAACTCTCGTTCAGCGAAGCTGGCAAATGAGCAAGATAAAGCCAAAAAACCAATAAGATATTTTTTCATTGTTATATAACCTAATATTTCGATGTGAATTGAGTTATATAACGATTGATTTCAAGGGTCAACTATCATTTGCTGAATTAATGAGCTTAAACTTGATGTTAAATAAGAAATAAAAAGAAAATTTAGCGCCTAAATACGGTTAGACGCTAAATAAGTACTGAAAGGGCTATTTTAGTAATCGCGCTTTAACGGATTTACCTTTGATTTTACCTTGTTGCAGGTGTTTCCACGCTTGTTGAGCGACGGAACGTTTTACTGCCACATAAGCGTGAGTTGGGTGAATGGCAATTTTACCAATGTCTGCCCCATCAAGGCCGACATCCCCTGTAAGTGCCCCTAAAATATCACCTGGGCGCATTTTGGCTTTTTTGCCACCATCAAGGCATAACGTCACCATTGTAGCTTCAAGCGGTGTAATACGCAGGCCTGTGGGCTCAGGTTGCCAGTTCAGTTTCATGTTCAGCATTTCTTCGAGGGCATTTGCGCGTTGCGCCTCTTCTGGTGCGCATAAGCTAATGGCTAAGCCACTTTCCCCTGCACGGGCTGTACGGCCGATGCGGTGCACGTGAACTTCAGGATCCCATGATAATTCATAGTTAATGACCATTTCGAGGGCTTTAATATCTAGCCCGCGTGAAGCGACATCAGTTGCAACCAATACGCGGCTGCTACCATTTGCAAAACGTACCAATGTTTGGTCACGGTCACGTTGCTCTAAGTCACCATGTAGCACTAAAACGCTTTGCTTGCTGTCACTCAGTGCGTCATACACTGCTTGGCAATCTTTTTTGGTATTACAGAAAACCACGCAAGATGCGGGTTGTTCACGGCTTAATAATTTTTGTAGTAATTCGATTTTACCATGGCGTGAAACTTCATAAAATTGCTGCTCAACCGCAGGTAATTCATCAACACTATTGATTTCAATTGTTTGCGGTTCGTTCTGGATTTGCTGGCTAATACGGGCGATTTCTTCTGGCCAAGTCGCGGAAAACAGTAAAGTTTGTCGGCTCATCGGCGCATAATCTATTACAGTTTCAATGTCAGGCATAAAACCCATATCTAACATTCTGTCCGCTTCATCCAGCACTAACGTTTGCAACTCATCAAGTTGAACGGTTTCGCGGTTTAAGTGGTCAAGTAAGCGGCCTGGCGTTGCGACAATAATATGGGCAGCGTGAGCAAGGGAATCACGTTGCACGCTAAAAGGCACACCACCACATAAGGTGAGAATTTTAAGATTCGGAATTGCTCGGGCTAAGCGGCGCAATTCGTTGGCGACTTGCTCTGCGAGTTCGCGAGTCGGGCATAAAACAAGTGATTGGGTTTTAAATAATTTGGCATCAATACGTTGTAATAAACCCAAACCGAATGCGGCTGTTTTGCCACTGCCTGTTTTGGCTTGCGCACGAACATCTTTCCCGGCAAGGATAGCTGGAAGTGCGGCTGCTTGGATCGGGGTCATACTGAGGTAACCTAACTCTTGTAGGTTAGACAGTTGTTCTGCGCTCAGCGCGTTGAGGTCAGCAAATGAAGTCACAATAAAATCTCAAATAATAAAAAGGAGCTAATGGCGCCAATGATACTACCCCTGCATGGCGCTGTCTGTTTTTAATTTTTTGAAAGGGATGAGATTTAGAGTGCTAAGCAGGCTAACAAGAAAAAGCTTCCTTTACGCTAAAGGAAGCTTTGAGTTCGAATGATTACACCATCATCCAAATTAACCCTGTAAACAAGAACCCGAGTAACCCTAACAGGGTGGTTAATACGGTCCATGTTTTTAAGCCATCGCTAACAGATAACCCTAGGTAGCGGGTGACAATCCAGAAGCCAGAGTCATTCACGTGGGATAAACCTAAGCCACCGAAACAAGAAGCGAGGGTGACTAATACCAGTTGTGTGCCACTTAACCCCATAACGGCTTCACTTAATAACCCACCCGTGGTCAGAATGGCAACGGTTGCTGAGCCTTGCGAAGCACGTAAAACCAGTGAAATAATAAATGCAGCGACAATAATTGGCATATCAATCATGGCTAAAGCATCTGAGAGGGCTTTTCCTACACCTGATTCTACCAAGACCTTACCAAATACGCCCCCCGCACCAGTGATCATAATGACGACAGCGGCCGCAGGAATAGCATCACCAATAATATTGTTAGTATGCTGTAAGGTCCAATTACGTCGTAATGCTAAGAAATAGACTGCCAGAATTAGTGCAATTAATAAGGCAATAATGGGAGAGCCAATAAAGGTAAAGAACGTTCTTATTGGGTCGTCTTTTTCTAATAATGTCGATGAAACAGTTCCCAACATAATAATGAGAATTGGGATGACAATCATCGCAATAACCGTTCCCGGTTTTGGCGGGTTGGCTCTATCCGTATAAACAATATCCCCTTTACTTGGTTCATCTTTAGCTAATTGCAATTGCTCTAATACTTCAACAGATAAATGGTAGTTTTTTCGATTAATATATTTTGCAATGTAATAACCAATAATGGCGACAGGAATACAAATAACAAAACCAATTAACGTTAATAAACCCACGTCGGCGTGTAAAATACCGGCTGCTGCAACAGGGCCTGGGTGAGGCGGTAGTGCAACGTGCACGGTTAACATTACACCTGCAATAGGTAAACCGTATTTTAATGGTGATATTTTAGCGACTTTTGCAAAGCCATAAATAATTGGCGCTAAAATAATAAAGCCAACATCAAAGAAAACGGGAATACCTAAAATAAAACCTGCAATCGTTAAGGCGGCAATAGTTTTTTTCGCCCCAAGGGACTTACCGGTTTTAATCGCTAAGTTTTCTGCGCCGCCAGAGCGTTCAATTAATTGCCCGAGCATTGCCCCCAAACCAATAATAATAGCGACAGAGCCAAGAACACCACCAAGACCATCCGTCACGACTTTAACGACGTTATCTAATGGAATACCGGTGGCAATGGCAACAAATAAACTGACAATTAATAAAGCAACAAAAGGGTGAATTTTAAATTTAATTATCATTAATAGGAGTATAAGAATCCCTATTAATGCTATCATTAATAAAGAAAAAGTTGTCATATTGTGTTCTCTATCTAGGGTCTATTTTATTTTTTCTACACGTCAATCGGATAGAAATTTATATTTGTTTCTTCTAATTTTTTAATGATGTTTTCTGGCAAATGGTTGTCACAAATAATGTCATCCAATTGTTCCAAAGCACATACGCGAAACATGCCATATTTACCAAATTTACTGCTGTCTGAAACTAAAACACTCCGGCGAGATATCTCTAATAATGTTTGTTTTAACAGAACTTTTTCTTCATGAGGAGTAGAGACACCGTGCTCAAAATCCCATGAACTGGTACTGATAAACGCCACATCAATATTAAGACTTTTTAGCATCATAACGGCGATATTGCCGGCGCTGGAGTGGTTGCGCTTATCAACTTTTCCTCCAGTGTGGAATAAATTCAATTGAGGCTTATTAATCAAATACTGGACGATAGAAAAATCATTGGTCACGATGGTTAAATTAAACCGTTCCCCAAGCACACGGGCAATTTCGAATGTTGTCGTGCCTGCATCAAGGTAAACAACTTGGCCATCTTCTACGAGAGACGCAGCAAAACGGCCAATTTCACGTTTACTTTGGTAATGAAGGCGGGCTTTTTCATTCCACGGTAATTCTTGGTGTAAGGCATTGTTTAACCTCACACCACCACTGATACTGACGACTTTTCCCTCTTCCTCCAGAGCGCTGATATCACGGCGAACCGTCATATGTGAGACGTTCATTAGCTCCACCAAACTGCTAATAGAAACAGTTTGATATTCATGAAGATAACGATAAATAAAGTCTCTGCGCTCTGATGGGATCATCTTAATTCCTATTTAACCTGTATTTTCTTAAACCAAGCCAGCCCATCTTCTGTTTTACCTGCGGGGATGTATTCGCACCCTAACCAGCCCGGATAGCCCATTTCGTCTAATTTATCGAAAATCCATGGATAATTGACTTCCCCAGTATCGGGTTCATGGCGAAATGGCACAGAAGCAATTTGAATGTGGTTGAATTTACCCCATAGCCGCTCAATCGTTTTCAGTAAATCACCTTCCATGATTTGGCAGTGATAGAGATCTAACTGAATGAATACATTATCACGATTTATTTCTGGGAGCAGTGCTTCGGCTTGTTTTTGTGTTGTCAGAAAGTAGCCCGGCATATCGCGAGTATTGATAGGTTCAATCAATACTTTAATGCCATGTTCTGCCATCACATCCGCCGCGTACTGAATGTTCTGAATAAAACACGCTTTTTGTTGCTCTGGGGTAAATTGGCTATTGGTTTTTCCTGCCATCGCATGAACTTGTTTGCAGTTCAGTGCGAGGGCATATTCCAACGCTTTATGAACACCTTGTTGAAACTCATTTTCGCGCCCTGGTATTGACGCCATACCGCGTTCGCCTTCAGCCCAATTACCGGCTGGCATGTTAAACAGCACTTGCGTTAAGTTATGTTTAGTGAGCTGCTCAACAATCGCCGCGGGTTGTTCTTCATAAGGAAATAAATATTCAACACCTTGAAATCCCGCATTGGCTGCACGTCCAAAACGTTCAATAAACGGAACTTCGTTAAACATCATACTGAGATTTGCTGCAAACTTTGCCATTCTATGTTCCTCGTTATAACGTTATTTTTGTGGATAACGGTCTTTGAGTTCTTGTACATCGGCATCGGTCAGCGTTTTAAACCCAAGAGGTAATAGGGTGAGATATAAACGCGCCGTATCTTCGAGTTCTTCGGCATTAAAAAATGCTTGTCTTAGGGTCTTCCCGCCAACAACAGGGCCGTGGTTTGATAACAAAACGGCAGAATGTGTTTTGGCTAATTTGGCGATTTCCTCCCCAATTTTGGGGTCGCCTGGCGGTAAATATTCCACTAAAGGTAACTGCCCAACTCGCATCACGTAATAGGGTGTGATAGGGGGTAAGCAATTGGTTTTATCTGCATTTTCCAAGCAAGACAACGCTGTTAACCACGGTGAATGTAAATGAACGACTGCTTGGCAATCAGGGCGCTGTTCATACATTGCCATGTGCATGGAGACTTCTTTGGTCGGTTTGTCGCCATCAATCCAATTGCCTTTTGCATCTAATTTACTTAAACGCTCAGGGACAAGGTCGCCGAAACTGGAGTTAGTCGGTGTCACAATGATTGTGCCGTCTGGCAGTTTGGCGCTGATATTGCCTGCGCCGCCGCTGCTGTAGCCCCGCATGAACATCGATTTTGCCCATTCGCATAATTCAACACGCAGTGCTTGTTCTGCACTCATAAATACATCTCCTGCGCTTCTTGGAAGAAGTTTTCTTGGCCAAAATTACCTGATTTCAGCGCCAACCAATCACCGCTTAAGCGGTCTTTTACCCATGGCACGCCGGGAACAATCGGGGCACCAATACTAAGCTGTTGTGTACCAAGGCTTTGAACGACTTTCCCAGAGGTTTCCCCCCCTGCAATAATGAAGGTATTAAAGCCTTGCTGCTTTAACAGCGAAACAACTTCGCCGAACAGTTTTTCCACGCTTTCACTGGATTGTTGCATGCCGTACTGCTGTTGAACTTGCTTCAGTTTGTCCGCAGGCAATGTGGCATACAGCATAGGTGCTAGCGGGTTAGACTGATGTTCAACCACCCACGCAGATAACGTTTTGGCGTAATCTGGGTTCGATAAACATTCGCCTACATCTACTTGATGGCTTGGTGCAATGGCGGCGTAAGTATTGACTTGCGCATTCGTCATTTGCGAGCAGCTACCTGATAAAATAACGGCCTTACGCTGCGTTGCTGCTGGTTTTTCCCCTAATGCGGTATCACGTTGCCAAGCGATGCCTGTTTGCACGGTAGCGATAGCAGCGCCTAAACCAGAGCCCCCCGTTAATAACGGCAAATCTTTTGCGGCTTGGGCAATCGGTAATAGGTTTTCCATGGTGATGGCATCGGTAATGGCATAGCGTACACCTTGGTTTTGCAATGTGATTAACTGTGATTTAATGGCATCAGCCCCTTGCAAAACCGTGACTAAATCGACTAATCCTGCTTGCCCTTGGGATTGCTTTTCCATCACACGCAACAAGTTTGCGTCAGCCATTGGAGTGACGGGGTGGTCTTGCATTCCACTCTCATTAAGCAATTTACCATTCACAAACAAGTGGCCGTGGATGACTGTGCGGCCATTTACAGGCAGAGCAGGGGTGACTACCGTGATCTCCGCTTTTAGTGCCTGCATAAGGGCATCGGTCACCGGGCCAATATTGCCTTTTTCTGTGGAATCAAAGGTTGAGCAATATTTAAAAAATATTTGGTGGCAACCCGCTTGGTTTTTGAGCCATTGGCAGGTATTTAGTGAGGCGCTAATCGCTTCATCTACAGGGCATGAACGGCTTTTAAGGCTGACGACAATGGCGTCAACATCTTTTGGGATCACGGTATTTTCATCAGGTTCATTCAGTAGTTGCACCACTTTCCAACCGCTTTGCACCATAAACCCCGCGATGTCTGTTGCACCTGTAAAGTCATCTGCAATTACACCAAGTTGAATACTCATTTATCCCCCTTCTCAGGTAATTGAATGCCTTTAAAGGTTTTGATCACCGCGCTATCATCTTCACCACCAAAACCTTCATTGCTTGCTGCGGTAAACATTTGCAGTGCCGTTGAGGCCAGTGGAAGTGGGAAATTCAGTGCTTTTGCCGTTTCCATTACAAGGCCAAGGTCTTTAACGAAAATATTCACGGAGGATTTTGGTGAATAATCGCCATCTAGCACGTGCTGCATGCGATTTTCAAACATCCATGAATTGCCCGCTGCGTGGGTGACAACGTCGTACATGAGGTTTAAATCAATACCTGCTTTTGCGGCGAGCGCCATACTTTCAGCGGCAACGGCAATGTGAACACCGGCTAATAGCTGGTGAATGGTTTTCACGGTTGAGCCCATGCCGATGTCTTCACCAACTTGGTATAAGCGCTCTGTAGTTGCATCGAAAACAGGTTTGAGCGCAGTAAATAACTCAGGTTTTCCAGATGCCATTACGGTAAGTTTGCCATCGTTGGCCTTAATTGCACCGCCAGAGATTGGCGCATCCAGCATTTGAATTTGATATTGTTCGAGTTTTTGCTCAATTTGCTTGGCTTGTTCGGCGGCGAGTGTGCTATGTAAAACGACAATCGTTCCCGGGCGCAGCGCTGCTGCTAATGGGGTTTCCCCATTAAATAAAATTTGCTCAACTTGTTTCCCATTAACAACCACGAGTAAAACAGCATCTATCTCATTGGTATACTCAGCCGCATTTTTACCGACTTGTTTTGCACCGCAGGCTTTTAATTCGTCGCATGCGGCGGTGTTAATGTCAAAGCCGTAGGTTGGTACGTTATTTCTAATCAGGGATTTTGCAATACCCATCCCCATTGAACCGAGTCCAATAACGGCAACATGATTAATCGATTTCATCGTACTCTCCTGATGTTGTGAATCTTTGTTATTGTGATACATGATTACACGATAAAATTCACATTCGAATGATGGTAATCACATAAATTTTATTTTTATTGATAAGGGTTTTTATATTAATTTGTTGTTTTTATTTAATTTATTTATTTTTTGATTGTTTTTTTACTTCACATTTAAATGTGAAAAAAATTGTGATGATTATCACTTTATTCACAAAATGGCACAGTTGTTACTTTAATTAAACTGCTTTCTTTATTGATTTGTTTGTTTATTAATCAATAATGATTTTTCCTAATTAGATGATAATTAAGAAAAAATTAAAGTAATGTTTTTGAAAGAGGTAATCGGGTAGGTTAAGAAATGGTGGAGGGTTCTGTCATATTAGCGCATCACACCCTAATGGTAATCTCGGGCTTTTCCTTGCTACGCTGAAAAAATAACACCACCGCGAAGGGTGGTGTTAAATCAGTTTATTGTGGGATGGCTTTAGGGATTAAATCGGCCCTAAATTGGTCATGACGGCATAAACCAGAGCCACAATAGAAATGACAATCCATGTAAACACCAATGGCCAAATAAATTTCACCCACGTGGTATACGGGATTTTCGCTGTTGCTAACACGGCCATTAAGATGCCAGATGTCGGGTTAATACAGTTCACCACACCTTCACCTAACAGGACTGTTTGCACTGTCGTTTGGCGGGTAATTTCTAACAGGTCACCCATTGGGGTAAAGATTGGCACTAATACAGCGGCCTCACCTGAACCAGACGAAATAAAGAAGTGCATAATCGCGGCGGTTGCAAACATCGAGAGTGCAGAAAGGGTTTTTGGCAAGCCATCCATCATTGAAATAATGGCATTGACGATGGTGTCTAAGATCATGCCATCAGATAACACAATCGCAATGGCGCGTGCCATACCAACGATAAATGCACCGCCAACCATCCCCGCACAGCCTTTTAAAAAGCCCGTTGCGATACTGTTTGGTGACATACGGTTGAGTACACCGACACCCACGCCTAAGATGATAAACATGGCCATCATCTCTTTTTCACCCCAACCCCACTCGACAGCGCCAAAAATAAAACCGACTAAGCAGAATGCACTATATGATAGGGTGATGATGTGCAGCGCCGAAATTTTTGACGTTTGGTGATCAGCATCATCGGCAGCAATTTCTGGGCGCACCATACCTTGCTTGCGGCATTTTTTGGTATAGAAAGTTAAAAATAGGATACCTGCGATGACGAAGGCGATATAAATTACCATACGAAAACCAAGGCCAGATAGCAGTGGAACGTCAGCTAAGCCTTGGGATAAACCAACGGTCATCGGTGCCATAATTGAGGCGTTAAAGCCAGCGTAGGCTGCAACATAAACCAATGCCGCACCAAATTTATCATCCATTCCAACGGATTTTGCGACAAGCAACCCGATAGGAACAAATGCAATAATTGAGTTAACGACGATGCCTGTGGTGCCTAAAATAGAAAATACGACAAAGAAAATCGTAATTAACAGGAAATCATTGAGCTTCTTACTGCGCGAAATATTATTCAGTACTTTTTTGATAGCGCCAGTTTCTTCAAGAAGATGTAACGCGCCACCCGTAAAAATAATTAAAAAGATAATTGGTGCAGCTTTAACTAAACCATCGGCAATAGAGGTGAAAATTTGCCCTGGCAAAATACCGTGTTGTTCTGGTAAACGCTCATAACTGCCTGGTATGGTGTAAGAGCTAGATACTTTCGTTTCAATACCATCTTTGACCATGGTAATGACTTTGGTTTCTGATGCATATTGCCCTGCGGGAACGATCCATGTCGCAATACCCGCGATGACTAAAATGAAAAACAATAAAACGTAAGGGTTTAAACCTTCTGAGCGTTTTTTTGTTGGTGTTGGTGTGGTTGTTGACGTTGTTGCCATATTATTATCCTGTTGGATTATTATTTATTGTGTAATACGTTGTAATACATTGAAAAATAACTGCGCTCGTTCAGTTAAAGATGGAATTTCTAAATATTCTTTATCGCTGTGTTGGTAGCCACCAATTGGGCCTAAACCATCGACAGTAGCTGTGCCTACACCCGCAGTAAAAGATGCGTCAGAACCACCACCAGTTGAAACATCGATTAACTCGATATTTAAATTCGTCGCTTCTTGCTTGATGATGTCGATAAGTACGGTGCTTTCATCTGTTTTCGCCATTGGAGGGCGATTAATACCGCCAGTTAAGGTGAGTTTGATACCGTCTAATACAGGTTTGCTGCACACTTCTCTGACTTTTTTGTCGATCTCTACACCTTGTTCTTCAGAGGAAATTCGCACATCGATTTCTGCTCGTGCATTAGGTGCAACTGTATTGACTGATGTTCCACCTGAAATAAGGCCAACGTTAACGGATAAGCCTTGGTCATGGGCACTGAGAGCATGTAAGCTTTGGATTTTGTAGGATAATTCTTGAATAGCACTGATACCTGCTTCCGGGGCTATACCCGAGTGAGAGGCCTTCCCTTCGATGTTTAGCACATAAGTACCCACACCACGGCGTGCGCTGACAATGGCACCATTGGCACGAGCAGGTTCCATGACAAGGGCATAACGCTTACCTAATGCGCATTTTTCAATCACGCCACGGGATGAAATAGAACCAATTTCTTCATCGCAATTGAGTAGGATTTCGATATTTTTATAGCGTGCGTCTTGGTTGTCATACAGTTGCTTCATGACTTGGTACACCATGACATGACTGCCTTTCATGTCAATCACGCCCGGGCCGTAAGCTCTGTCACCTTCAATGCTAAATGGGCGCTCTGCAACAGTGCCTTTAGGGAAAACAGTATCTAAGTGCAGTAAAATTAAGATATCGGCCTTCACAGATGGGTAATAAATGCGGTAGTTGTTGCCTAATGACTCATTTTCAATGACTTCAACTTCAAACCCCATTGCTTGGTATTTTTCGCACCACACAGCGGCATGGTTATCGACGCCAGCCTTGTCGTAAGAGCCTGATTCGATATTGACGACCTGTTCCAGCAGTTTTAGCATGGCGGGTTCGTGCACTAAAAAATGATTAGTCATAATGGGTTCCTAATAGTGTGTTTGTCGTTAGTAAGGCTATTTTTATTGTGTTCTACGTGAGTTATTACATCTAAAAATAAAGGTTGGAATAAGTGCAATATACACAGCTTCATTTTTCTTTAAATTAAATAAATATGTGCAGCACTAGATAAAAAACTTAACCGTAATTATCCAATTAAAATAAATTAATAATTTTTGTAAGTGTTTTTTACT
Organism: Providencia sp. UF-183; assembly: GCF_058246155.1. Taxonomy (NCBI): domain Bacteria; kingdom Pseudomonadati; phylum Pseudomonadota; class Gammaproteobacteria; order Enterobacterales; family Morganellaceae; genus Providencia; species Providencia sp. UF-183. Next base: position 279,267 of record NZ_JBSICD010000001.1, read on the forward strand.
CTCTCCGTTATTTTCTTATGTCACAAATTAACTTAACCGAATTTAATTGTTCGATATATAACTTCACTATAGTGTGAAAGGTTAATACGCAGGATACCTATATTTGTAGGTACTTTTCGACTCTATCATACTAAATAATTTAGATACAAGTGATTGTTTGATTCTTGCTTATCTAATTGAAATTAAATGGGTATTTTAAAATTATAAAATAAATTTAATCATTTAATATAAATAATTACGGTTTTTTTTATTTTGGTTTTTTGTTTTACATGGCTGGTGTTTTTGTTTGGTTTTATTCGATTTTTCTATATAAAATATAATTCTGGGTATAAATAAACCAATGTTTTAATTCAAAGGTTGATTTTGAATTTAATAAACATAATAAACTTTATGGTTTTTAATATACAAGTTGTATGAGTATTGATCAGGTTATTTTGTGTGCATTCCTACTATTCATCATTTTTATTACGAATATAGATATTAGTGTGTGTTTTTTGTTCGTGATTTTTTAGTTGGTCGTTGGTAGACGTAGATAACGGATTAGGTTGCAAGAGAAATAGCGAAACAGTAGAAGAGAATAAATTTCTACCATATCAGTATTAAAGAGTAAGTCAGTGGAGATGATAGGTGAAATTGCAGATAAAAGTATTATTCTAATTATGATTTTTATAATAATCAGTTACATTACTCGATAATATAATTAACCTTTAATCTACAATTATTCTTTAGTTTTAATAAGTTAACGATAGTTTTCTATAGGTTTAGACGATGTTGATAAACTAAATAATGATATTGTGACGGCACACTCATTTCACTTTAATTAATCAACCTATTGTATTTTAAGGTTATTAATTTGTTTTTAGAAAAATTTTCTCTAAATTTGTATAAAGTCATCGATTTTTAGAAAAAATTTTCTATTTCCCTATGGCATATTCCTTTTAGCAACAAATATAAATAAACATTTCGTTATCTTTCTATGATTGGGTTTTTAATAATGACTAAGAATATTGCTACAGTTTTAATTCATGGTGGGAAACAGCAAGATACCGTCAATCATGCTATTTTTCCTGCAATCACAACCGCAAGTACCTTTGTTCAACAGAGTTTAACGGAGCATGGAGAATATTGTTATTCCCGTTGCAGTAATCCTACACGTTATGCTTATGAAACGTTATTGGCTGAAATTGAAGGAGGAACCTATGCAACAGCAACCGCTTCTGGAGTTGCTGCTTCAAGTTTAGTTTTGAACTTATTACCAAAAGACTCCCACATTATTGCCATGAAAGGCGTTTATGGCGGGACCTTTCGCTTATTTGAGCGTGTTGCAACCGAAAATTGTGGCCACGAAATTGATTATGTTGACTTAAATAACCTTGATGAGGTTAAAGCTAAAATAAAAGATAACACTCGCTTAATTTGGATTGAAAGCCCAACTAATCCATTATTAGAGTTAGTGGATATAACAGCGGTTTGTGCATTAGCGAAAACGCATAATATATTAACGTGTGTGGATAATACATTTGCAACTGCATGGAACCAAAAACCGTTAGAATTAGGTGCTGATTTAGTGATGTTATCAGCAAGCAAATATATCGGTGGTCACTCAGATTTAATTGGCGGAGCCGTTATCACTCAGTGTGAAGATATTGCGAGCCGACTTGATTTTCTAAAAACCACACTTGGTGCGATTGCTTCCCCGTTTGATTCATACCTCGCATTACGTGGCTTAAAAACATTGGCATTACGCATGTCAGCACAATGCAGCAATGCACAACAAGTTGCAGAATATTTAGCCACACATCCGAAAATTGAACACGTTTATTACCCAGGGCTACCATCACACCCACAACACCAGCTATGTAAAACGCAGATGCGAACTGGTGGGGCTGTTGTGACGATAAAACTTAAAGGGGATATCGAGGACACCAAAAATTTCTTATCTAAAGTGACTTATTTTGTGTTAGCTGAATCTCTTGGTGGTGTGGAAAGTATGGTAAACCACTCAGCAACGATGTCTCATGGTTCAATGACGAAAGAAGAAAGAGAAAGTATTCATGTTTACGATACGACATTGCGTTTATCGGTAGGTATTGAAGATATTAATGACTTATTAAATGATTTAGAAAAAGCATTATCTTAATTAAAAACACAATAAACTATAATAAGAGAGCATCCCATGAATGATTATGGAATCTGGACCATTGTCACTCCACTGGTCACGATACTTTTAGCTATTTTTACACGCCAAGTTATTTTATCTTTATTATTGGGAATATTAGTCGGGTTTACTGTTATTAATGATCATAATATTTTATTAGGGGTTAACGGTACGCTTGATGGGATTATTAATACTTTTGCCTCACCAGGAAATACAAAAACAATTCTATTTATGGTTATGATAGGCGGTATTATGCGGCTTGTCGTGGTTACAGGTGGTGTTAGGTCACTTGTTAGGTTATTAACCAATAAAACTAAATTAATTAAAAATAGAAAAGCCGTCCAATTAATAGCAATGATTATTACGTCATTAATTTTTATTGAAAGTTCAATTAACCAATTAATTGCGGGCGCTTCAACAAAAACACTCGCGAAAAATTATGGTGTATCACCAGAGAAAATGTCTTATATCGTGCAAACATCCTGCGTGTCGGTGTGTTCATCAGCGATGATAAACGGCTGGGGTGCAGCGATGATGGGGGTGATTGGCGTGCAAATTTCAAAAGGGTTTATTACTGGTGAACCCTTTGAGATTTTAGCCAGCTCGATGGTGTTTAATATCATGGCATGGTTCTCTTTAGCTTCAGTGTTGTTTTATATTTTCTCCAACTTTTCATGGGGACCAATGAAAAAGGCTGAACTGCGTGCTCATGAAGAGTCGTTAAATATCTTATCTGCCGAAAATATAGAGCAAGATGACGACGATATTATTGAACATCCTAATTGCCATACATCTTTAAATTTCTTTATCCCAATTTTATCTACAGTCTTAATGGTGCCAGTGGCTTTATATATCACGGGTAATGGTGACTTTAGTAAAGGTAGCGGCTCAACATCCGTTTATTGGGGCGTAATGTTTGGAACGCTAGTTTCCTTTGTCTGGTTCTTAGCGCGTCGCGTATTAAATATTGAGAGTTTCTTTAAAGAATTATATATCGGTTATGCGAGTATGGTGAAAATCAGCTCAGTTATGATCTTAGCTTTCTTAATGGGTACGGTTTCTTCTGATTTAAATACCGGAGCTTATATTGCAGAAGTGACTTCAGGTGTTATTTCTCCTGGATTCTCAATTGGTTTTATTTTCTTAATTAGCGCCGTGATGTCATTAGCGACAGGCACATCATGGGGAACATTTGCCATTATGATCCCAATCGGCGTGCAATTAGGTATTTCAGTAGGTATGCCAGTGGAATATATGATTGGTGCAGCTATCGCTGGGTCTATTTATGGTGATATGACTTCCCCAATTTCCAGTGATGCGATTGTGGCTTCTATGGCAACGGATTGCGACCATATTGAACATATTCGAACACAAATGCCTTATGCCACGGTTACCGCCGCATTTGCGCTGATGGTTTACCTCTATTTAGGTTTCACATATTAATCGGGATAATATTCAAATGAATATACAAGAAAGGCTTTCAGCAATAGCAAAAATTGACTTATTACATACAGCAACGCCATTGATGAAACTGAATAATATATCTGAATATCTTGGTCGTGAAATTTATATTAAACGTGATGATATGACCCCCCTTGCCATGGGGGGCAACAAACTGCGTAAGTTAGAGTTTATTATTGCTGATGCACTACAGAAAAAAGCCAAAGTATTAGTCACGGCGGGGGCTATACAATCTAACCATGTTCGCCAAACGGCAGCCGTTGCCGCAATGTACGGTTTAGAATGTGTCGCATTATTGGAAAACCCGCTGCAAAGCGGCAATTCCTTATTTTTAAATAATGGCAATAAACTCCTGACGGATTTGTTTAATACCCGCTGCTACTTTTGTGAAGAATTAACTGACCCTAATATGCAGATGAAAGCATTAATTGAATCATTGGGGTTAGAAAATGCTTATGTAGTGCCTGTTGGTGGGTCGAATGCACTAGGTTCACTGGGGTATGTGAGTTGTGCTTTGGAAATTGCACAGCAAAAACCACAAGAGATTGATTTTGCCGCGATGATTGTTGCTTCAGGCAGTGCGGGGACTCATGCAGGATTGGCGATGGGGTTACAGGCCGTGTTACCGCAAACGCCGGTTATTGGTGTGACCGTTTCACGCACGGTTGAACAGCAACAGCCAAAAGTTGAAAGGCTACAACATGAAATTGGTGAGTTATTAAACATTGCTGATTTTCCGAATGTGCTGTTATGGGATCAATACTTTTCACCTGCTTATGGGGCTCCAAATAACAAAGGGCAGCAAGCCATTGAGTTATTAGCGCAAAAGGAAGGTATTTTACTCGACCCTGTTTATACGGGGAAAGCCATGGCAGGGGTAATCGATAATATTTTAAAAGAAACCATTGAGGGGAGTCAGCCGCTTTTGTTTATTCATACTGGCGGTTCACCTGCTTTATTTGCTTATTCTGAAATCAATGTAGCAAGTATTTAAACCTATATTAAAAATGTGATGTACCTATGAAGATTAATACTAAAGTTATACACGGTTACCCAATGACGGATAAATACACGGGAAGCTCATCTATTCCGTTGTATCAATCGTCAACGTATTCGCAAAGTAATATTGAAGAAAATTATGCGTATATTTATTCGCGTTTTTCAAACCCAACTCGTGATGCACTAAGCGAAGCAATTTGCTCCATTGAAAATGCACAATTTGCTGAGGTTTTCTCATCAGGAATGGCGGCGATTAGTGCCGTTTTATTGGGGTTTAGTCAGGGAGATCATATCGTTGCTTGCAAAAATATTTATGGCGGCACTTTCCAGCTAATGACTGAATTTTTACCTCGCTATGGCATTTCAGTGACATTTGTTGATGCGACCGACCCTAAAAACTACGCAGAAGCAATACAAAAAAATACCAAGGCATTCTATATTGAGACGCCATCTAACCCGACACTGCAAGTCACAGACTTAAATGCAGTTATCGGTTTGGCAAAAAAGAATAATTTAATTACGGTATGTGATAACACATTTATGACGCCGTTATTATCTGATGTGATTTCATTAGGTATTGATTTTTCTATTAACAGTGCCACCAAATTTATTAATGGGCACAGTGACGTTATTTTAGGAACCGTTGCGACAAATAACGCCGAATATGCAAAATGGTTACACAAATCAGCGGTGGCTATTGGCAGTATTGCTGCGCCATTTGATAGTTGGTTGACCATGCGCGGTTTAAAATCAATGGCAATGCGGGTTGAACGATCCAGTGAGAATGCACAGAAACTTGCAGAATATCTGAACCAGCATTCGAAAGTAAAAACGGTGTTTTATCCAGGCTTGGTTTCACACCCAAATCACCATATTCATATGCAACAATCTAAAAATGGGGGAATGGTTGTTTCCTTTGATTTAGGTAATGAAAAGAATGTGAAATTATTTTTAGATGCGATTCGTATTCCATTAGTTGCAGTGAGCTTAGGGGGGATTGAGTCAATTATTTCTTATCCTAAGATTATGTCCCATGCTTGTATCCCTGAAGAGGAACGAATTGCACAAGGTGTAACTGATGGGTTGCTGCGTTTTTCGGTTGGTTGTGAAGATATTAGTGATTTATTGGCGGATTTAGATAACGCTTTATCGACGCTATAGTTAGTGGATGCTTACCATATTCCTAAGCAACATCCATAATAAAAAAAGCGCCCTAATATGTTATAGGGTGCTTTCAATTGAAGAAATAATATTATAAATAGAGTTCTTTATTTACTGGTGTTAATTGAGCTTCTTTTTGCAAATATTTTAAGGTTTCTGTTGCCAATAAGGCTGTGGCTTCATAAAAAGCACTACCGCCTTCTAATTGCACTTTTTCCAAGTAGCGATATACCCAAGGTAAGAAATGAATTTCCAATAAGTCATTCAATAATTCGGGTTTATTTTGAATAACCCACGCCGTTAATAAAAATAATAACCCAACATGGTCTTCTGGCTCGTTGGCACTTAATTCAATATTAACTTGGTTATTACGTAACCACGCTCTTAATTCAAGAGTAGAAATACCAAATAGAACATTTTCTTTGTCGAGATAGACAGACCCCCAAGGCGGAGCAGGGAGGGCATTAGAGCCAATAAATAACCGCTCATAAGCCTCTTTTAGTGATTCAGATTGATTTGCTTGGCCTTGGAATAACTGATCAATCCGTTGGCAATTATAATGCACAGTGAAAGGCCATTCAGTTAGCCATTCACTAGAGCTAAACAACGCAATCAATTTGCTAACACGAGAGTCTGAGGGGTCATAGGAAAACAGTGCACCTAACGTTTGGATGCACAGTGAAAAATCATCTAATTGTTTTTGTTCCATACTGATTCGCTTCGTCTTTTAATATTACTAAAATGGATTAACTATTTGAATTTAAAATGTAATTGAAGGATTTGGCTTGTTTGTGTTTATGCCAATATATTGATTTCTTCATTATTTTTATCATCGTAACGAATCACCAGATACTTGTCGACGAGAAGAGGGGGAAAATATCCCACTAATGAAAGATATTTAACCCACTACGACCATACCAACAGTCATATGTAAGGCATGGAAATCCCTCGACTAATGAGTTAATTGATTTTATCGTTAGGCTAAAAACTAATGAAATTCAATATTGAGTGTAATGGACTGTGCAAAACCTGCTGGTGGTTTACCGACCGAGTTACTTTTTTGTACCGCTAATAGAGCTGCATTATCTAATAGCTCATTTCCAGAGCTACTCTCTAAACGAATTAAGCTAATTTCGCCATTATGGTTTAGTTGAAACTGAACCTTAGCTATACCACGATTTTTCATTTTTTTAGCTCGGCGTGGATATTGTTTATTACGTTCGACTTCTTGACGTAGTTTTTCACGATAAGCATTGATTAATTGATTATCTTCGGAGCCTGAAACTTGTTGTGTTATTGGGCTTTTACTTCCTAATGATTGGGAAGATACACGACTGCCATCTTTTTGTTGTTGTGCAAGACTGGTTTGGGGGACTGTTTTTTTCTCTAAAGGTTTTTTAGGATTTTCAGCATTTTTTACAATCTTGGTTTCTTTAGGTTTTATGGGATCTTCAGTCTTTTTTTCAACTTTATTCTGTTTTTTAGGCACAGCAATTGCGGCTTTCTCGACGAAAGTCTCTGAATTTATTTTTATTTCTTCAGGTGCTGAATCCGTTGGTATTGCTTCTTCAGAGGCATTTTTTTGCTCAGCTTGAGTGAGTGCAATTGAAATAGTTGGAGATTCCCACTGTGCTTGATTTTTTGGCGTTAAAGACGTTGTTGTGGCATAAATCAGAGAGCCAACAACCAAAACATGCAGTGCAATTGATAAAGTAAGCATCAAGATTTTTCGATTTATCATAGAGCCTCGGGATCTTTTCAGATTTATTGTTCTTTTCATAATCATAAATAAAAATGATAAATCGGATTATATGTAAATAATTATCAATTGCAAATGGTAGTTATTATCAATTGAATGTGGTAGATGAAAGGTGAATTACTTAATATAAAGGCTTAGGATAACTCTCCTAAGCCTTAAACATATTGAGTGTGTGATAAATCAAGATAGAGAAATAATAATGAATTTTCTTATTTTTTTTGGCTCCGAATTAAATGTTGTTCTATTGCATAGAGAGTCGAAGGGGACTGGTTGTTGTGGGTAAAACTTAATGCCACCGCTGCTTTTTCATGGCTATCCATTTCGGAAATAGGTTTGCTAATACCCGAAATATTATCAGCAGGGAGTTGGCCTGCTTGGATATGTGACGCCATGATGCGCAAAATGGAAGGAGACATATTATTTTCAGTGAAACTTAATGTGGTTATGGCTTTTTCATGAACATTCATTTGTGAAAAAGGCTTAGCCACTCCATTGATTTCACTCTTGGGTAAATTAGCTGCCTTTGCATGGGCTACAATTGCGGCTTCGTTTGCATAAGACGTGTTATTTTCATTGAACTTTAGCGAAATAATTGCATTTTCATGTGCGCGAGTATCGGCTTGTGCACTCATATTACAGAACAATAAAAATGCAGATGAAATAAATAAGATTTTCATTTAAATACCTTTAAACAGTTTAGCCCGTCAAAATGGCTTGTGACTTTAAGTGTTTGTTTCTTTAATGCGCTAAATATAAGTGATGAGAGATAAAGGGAAAATTGACATTTCTGCAAATGTTGAATGCAAAAAACGCATCTATTAATAAATTAACGAAAGTTTTTTGCAATAATAGGGCGGATGACTTGATAAAATTGACGGGAGAATAAAGATAACACCGAATGTATTGATATTCGGTGTTACTGAGAAAATTAGGTGCGTTTTGTTATTGGCTTAATGGTTTTCGCTTGCATTTCCTGGCGTGCAAACCAACGTACACGTAAAATATCGTATACCAGATTAAATGCATAAGTATAAAATAAGAAAAAGGCAAAAAAGCCAACTTCTAAAATAAACGCATCCCAGAGCGTCATCTTTAATAATAAAGCCAACATTGGGACACCTAAGATAACGAAACTTAATTCGAAGCCAACGGCATGGGCTACACGTACTTTTGCGGGCCTTGGGCCTTTTGATAAAGGCCAAAAACGGTCAAATAGCATGTTATAAAATAGGTTTAATAACATCGCGAGCGTGGAAAGTACGATAGCCACTGTTCCCATCTGGAAAATTGAGCGCCCTAAAATCCATGCACTGACCGGTGCAGTTATTGCAATCGCAATGACTTCAAATGAAACTGCATGAAAAATTCGTTCAGTTAATGTTTTTGTATGCTTGCTCATAACAACCTCAAACTTATAGCAAAATAGTGTATTAGTAAAAAACAGGTGCAATTATTGGCAATTTTTACTATATATACAAAATGGCAGCCATCGATAAAACCGATACCTTATGAATTATTCCATTGAAACATTGCGTACCTTTGTAGAGGCGGCATCGCTAAAATCATTTTCTGCGGCAGCAAGGAAGCTCAATAAAAGTCAGTCCACGATCAGTAGCACGATAAGTGGCTTTGAGGATGACATGGGTTTTGTGTTATTTGACAGACAAGGCCGTGAATCTACGTTAACACTGGCAGGGAAAAAAGTGTTGAGTTTGGTTGAAGATATATTATCAGCGGATGAGCGTTTGCAAGCATTAAGAGTGGAATTATCGCCTGATATAGAGCCACAATTAAGTTGTGCTTTTTCAGATATTTATCAGCCACCCCATGCTGAGCATATTCTAACAACACTAAATAGACAATTCCCTCATATTGAATTCGAATTTCTAATTGCAGAAAATAATGCGGTTATTGAGATGATCCAAAACCAGCAGGCTCATGTTGGAATGATGGAGTCGAGGACTGAATACCCTGCCGATATTTCTTTTTCACGTCTACCTATTCAAGGTGAGCTCGGATTATATGTATTAAAAACACATCCTTTAGCATTAGAAAAGGAGGTGACTTACCAGCATTTAACCATGACCCGTCAATTGCGCTTGAGTAGCAGCAGCCAAATTATTATTAACAGCGAGAAAAATTGGCTAGCACCGAATTATTTATTGTTATTGGAAATGGCGGAGCAAGGTATTGGCTGGGCTATTTTACCTACATGGTTAGTTAAACAATTTGGACATAATGTATTAGTTAGCCTAAATTACGATTTATGGCCTCGTAAAATAGATGTTGATTTAGTTTGGTCTAAAAATAGCCCTCCAGGTAAGGCAGGCTATTGGTTAATCAATAAATTATTGGCTGGTGAGGTTTAAAATAGACGTTATTTAGTATTAATAACGCGTATAAAAATCATCATTTTTAGATTGAAAATCTAAATATTTCATGTAACAAAATGTTATCTTGTAAATAAACGTAATACTATTTTGATAATAAGGCTCATATCGTTAACCTAAATAATATAAATGCTGTCGTTAGCGTTAATTGAGAGGAAAAAATGAAAAAACTATTAGTACCTACATTATTTGCTGTTGTATCTACTATGTCATTTGGTATTCATGCCGCTACAACTCAAGCTGCTACACAAGTTCAAAGTGCAGAACATAAATTAAATGCTTACGAAGAAATTATGGTCGGCAAAGTTTGGACAACGACGGAAGCGTTGGATCAAGATAAAAAAGCGGTAAGTGCTGATGATAAGCAAGTCGCTAATTTCTTTGGTTTAGCTGAGTATTACCCTGATGGTACATTTAACATGACCACTTTCGATGGCAAACCGAAAATGAAAGGGGATTGGTCGTTTGATGAAAATGGAAAAACACGGTCATTAACGGCAAAAAATGATAAGGGTGAAGTCTTATTTACCCGTGTTGTTGAAAATGTCACTGTGACTCCGGAAGAATATACTTACCGTATTTACCCAGAACAAGATAGCAAAGATAAGTACTTTGATATTGTTCATAAAGTAAAAAAATAGTTTTTAATTAATGCCGCGTAATGCGGCATTAATTTTAGGTAAGCTACCGTTCCTTTTATTTAAAACAGGTTTCTGCCCAGCGCGCTAATCCAGCCGTGACGGAGCCAAAATCATCACCTTTTACAATTGGAATATTAGGGAGTTCTTGGGTAATCGCTTGGTGTAATACAGGTGAGCGAGCACTTCCTCCGGTAACAAAAACGGCATCAGGTTGTACGCCACCTTGAATAACCGCTTCTTTCACCAGTTCAATCATTTTACTTTTGGGTGATTCAATAGACTCAACCATTTGGTCATGATGAATATTCACTTCTAATATTTCGCTCATTAGATTAATTTTCGCTAAATATTCAGTGCTATTTGATAATGCGATTTTGGCTTCCTCTGCTTTGCGAACAAGGCTATAACCTAATGTTTGGTTATAAACTTCCAGCAAACGAGCAATCTTTTCTGGTTCTTTGGCATCTTGTTTTAAGCGGGTGAGTGCTAATAAATTTGGCCTTGAATAAAATTCCTTTTGGGCTTCCACATTGTTAATGGCAATGGGGTTCCAAAATTGCAAAAATGGCATTTTTAGCCCTGAGAGTGATTGACTCTCCATACCAAAAGGTTGCATTAATTGTTTTAAGGCGAGGTAAATATCAAGATCATTTCCGCCTACACGTTGACCACTGTGAGCTAATAACGATTGCGTTCTGTCTTTAGTAGCGCGGTAGCTTGGTCCCATTTGAATTAATGAACAATCTGTTGTTCCACCGCCAATATCAACGACTAGGATTATCTGGTCATTATTTAGTGTTGACTCATATTCTAAACCCGCTGCAACGGGTTCAAATTGAAAGGCAATATTATGGAAGCCAGCCCGTTTTGCTGCGCGATATAAAATAGCTTCTGCTTGCTGGTTGGCGGTTTCCCCCCCACGACCATGAAAGTTAATTGGTCGCCCAATGACTGTATCTGCTATCTGATTTTGTGTACTGATTTCAGCAGTATCTTTTATATTACGCATCATGGCGCAAACCAGATCTTCAAAAAAGCTTATTTGTGTTTCATGTAAGCCTGAAGCACCTAAAAATGACTTTGGTGATTTAACGTAATATACGTCACGGGGATCCCGTAGATACAAATCCAATGCAGCTTGGCCGAAAACAATGTCTTCTGGCACTAAATCAATCCCTTCTTCTTGGTTAAATGCGATTGATCTTCTTAGAATTTGTTGCCCAATATTATCGGAAGGTGAAATTTTGCAATGACGAAATAAATGTTCAGAGACGGATTCTCTCGTTGGGGCACAAAGCGTCGATGGAATGTAAGCCTGATTACCCTCCAAAGGTAATAGTTTAGGAACGCCATTTTCCATTACCGCGACAGCACAGTTGGATGTTCCATAATCAAAGCCAATAAACATCACGCCTCCAAAAAGTTGAGTAGCCAAACAAAAAAGGGGAAAGACTTTATATCAAGCGGCTTTGAATTACTATCAGAATAGTAATTTTTATCTTGTTCTGCATTTAGCTCAAGGAAATCAGGGTTAATTCACGCTATCATCATAAGATAAACAATAATGAGACTGGGATGTACGGAGAGGAAATGAACAACCAACAAATAGAATTAATGTCCACAATTACCTGCCCTGAATGCGGGAAATCTGAAACGGAAGAAATGCCAACGGATTCATGCCAATGGTTTTATGAATGCAAACATTGTGGTGTTTTGTTGAAACCATTAAAAGGGGATTGCTGCGTTTTTTGTTCTTATGGCTCAGTTAAATGCCCACCGATCCAAGAAGCTGCAATTACAGGATCTTCCTCTTGCTGTTGCCAAAACTCAGAGAGTTGCAAATAAAAATAAAGCCCCATGGCTGTGAGGTGATCTTTAATAATATGTTTTCCAAATATTAGTGGTCACATTAACGCTATATGGGGCTTTGTTATTTTTTTAAAATGGGTAAGTCTAGGTATTGCCAAGGTTATTTGGTATCAAATTTATATTTAATATATATGCTTCTTACTTTTTTAATTAAGTTAAATCATAAATATGAAGTATGAAATATTTACGTTTTGTTAATTATTGCAATATTTATTCCAAAGAATATTAAAATCATCATTTGGAAACTCTTTCTCATCACTGTCGATTAGTGGAATGGAAACCACATTACGCCCATCTTGATGCAGGTATGTTTTAACAACAAATCGCTTAAAGCTATAAGTGTTTTGTGCAGTAAAAATGAGCACTTCCCCACAAACATAACCTAGCATACCATGGTCTAGAGTTTCTCTTATCTCATGATATTTAACGTTTTTATATTCCGCTGTTTTCGGAAAAGCTAAGAAGTCTTCCACCGCTTTTTGTGATTTAGAAACAATATCTAAATCCGGTGTATAGTTGCTGGCAACACCAGCGACAAACGAAGCGCCAGCTATAAGGCCAATGACTAAAAATGAAAATATTTTATTTTTCATAGTGTTTATTTCTATGTGTAGTTATTTTAATTATTCCTAATAATGCGTAGCTAAAAATAGTTAATATAATTAGTATATATAGATTATATGACTAAATTACTTACGGTATTTTACGCGTACATATTAAGAAATGCTGATTTCATTCAATCTAGCATAAATTTTTTTTAAGTAATAGAGGAAGGAAATAATGACAATCAATAAGAAACGAAAAATTACATATTTAAATAGATTGTCATCCTTTTGAGGGGAAATATCACTTAGTGATAGATTAGCATGTATTAATACCTAAGGTTAGCAATATTAGAATAAAGTTATTATTGTTTATTATTCATGATTTTTGCCATTTGAATAGCTTCAATAAGTTGGGCTCGATTAATCCGAGGACTATTGCTATCGAGTAAGGTTTGCCAAATTCGAATGGCTTTATCATAGTTTGCATTCATAAACGCATCAGAAGCGAGTAACATAAGTGCAGTCACTTCATTATTATCAAGGCTGAGTGCTTTGTTGATAACGGCTAAGGTATCATCTGTTAGGTGCTGGCCCGCTTGATAGTATAAAACAGTGGCAATAGCGGAATACAACTGTGCATTTTCACCTGTGTATTTTAAGGCTCTCTGGTAGGCGATTAACGCATTATCAAAGCTATTTTGGTATAAATAATACTCCCCAAGAACGGCCCAAAGCTCACCGTTTTCAGGAGATTGACGAATATCATTTTGTAGGCGTAATAAGTCATTTTGTTCTTGTTCTAATGGCGTAAAGGCGTTTATTGGGTCAGAAATACGTTGGTATTCATTATAAGTTAATTGAAAACGGGGCAATAAAAAATAGCTTGCCGTAATGCCTGCGAATAATACGATGAGTGAAATATTGAGTTTGCGATTCCATATATTTAGTTGCGAATTTAATTCAGGCATAGCCAGTAATTGTTCTGGCTGGCTTACTGATGATTGTGGCGACCCTTGTTTTCGTTGGGTACGAATGGCGCGTATGAGGTAGTAAGAAATCAGACAAAATGCAAAAAAAGGCAATATCCAAAGAATGGCGGTGGTGAAATTAATAGGCGGATTGTACAGGACAAAATCACCGTAGCGGTCAGTCATATACTGCACTATTTGGGTTTGATCTTTTCCTTCTGACACCATTTTATACACTTGATGGCGCATACTGACAGCGGTAGGGGCGTTAGACTCTAATAGATTTTGATTTTGGCATTGAGGGCAGCGCAGTTGTGAGGCAATCTGCAAAGAATATTCTTGTTCTTCAGCAGAATTAAATTGCCAAGTATCGACAATTTGCGCATTTGCGACCATTGAAATCAATAATAAAAATAGGGCGCGTAAGAGATTAACCATGTTTTTTTCGCCCTCGTATCCAGCCAAATAACAGCCCTAGGCACATGAATATGCCACCGCCCCATATCCATTGAATACCATCTTGCACATAAAAGCGCATTGCATAATGTTGGTCACTGGTTTTCTCACCGAGCACGGCATACCAGTTACGAAGCCATCCCCAGTTGATACCAGGTTCTATCATTAATTGTTGCCGAGCCAAATAAAAACGGCGTTCGGTAATTAAATCATGTTGAAATTGGTCCTCTTGAGTAATATGGATAATGGCTTTTTCAGTGGTGTAATTCGATTGTGCAGCAAGTTGTAAATCAGTAAATTTAAATTGATAGCCTGCCAATGTGATGGTTTGCCCAACGGCCAGATTGACACTGGTTTCTTGACGGCTACCGACGGATAAGGCAATACCCGCAGCAAAAATAACCACGCCAGTATGCGCTAGTAAAGCCGGAAGCTGTTGGCGGATTGTTTGTAAGGGTTTTAACCATAAAATCAACAAAATAGCCACTAATAAACTACAGGCTATCGCGATAATAGCACCTTGTGACGCTAACACTAGGCCAAGTAATAAGCAGAAAAGTGCAATATAAAGAATACGGTGTTTTTTCTGATTAGGATTAAATGCACTTAATGTGATTACCAGCAACATCAGGATGCCAAATGGCAATAAGGTTTGGTTGAAGTAGGGCGCGCCAACCGAAATTTTACCCCAGCTAAATAGCGTATAAATCATTGGGTACAGCGTACCTGTGAGTACAATAAATAGCACGGCGACGAATAAGATTAATGTGAGTAATAAATAAACTTCACGCTGTGTTTTTTCTTGGTTTGTACTGTCAGCTACTTTGGCCTTCCACCCATAGATAAGTAAGCTGGAGAGACTTAAAAAACTGAATAATATAAAGAGCGGGACGGCTCTTACATTGTCTAATGCGAAGGCGTGTACAGACATTAAAATGCCGGAACGGACTATCAGTGTTCCTAATAATGACAGAATAAATGTTGCGATAGCGAGTAATATTGACCAATGGCGATAGAGCCCATTTTTACGTGATACGGCTAAGCTATGAAGGAGTGCGGTAGCACTCAGCCACGGTAACAAAGATGCGTTTTCGACAGGATCCCAAAACCACCATCCACCCCAGCCCAACTCACTATAAGCCCACCATGAGCCAAGGATGATACCGAGAGTGAGTATACACCAACTAGGTACGAGGAAGCGCCAGCAAACCCAAGCGGTTGTTGCATTAAAGGCATTAGATAAAAGAGAGCCAATGACTACAGCACAAACCACGATTAACCCGCTATAACCTAAATAAAGAAGTGGGGGGTGCAGGATTAAGCCCCAATGTTGCAGCATTGGGTTGAGATCTCTCCCTTCAATTGCTGGAGGGAAAATACGTGCGAAAGGGTCGGAGTACAGAACAATAAACAGCAATAAAGCCGCATTAACAATGGCGAGTAGGGTAAGCGTTAATGAAAATAATGGGTGATTTTGCTGACGGTAGCGCCACGCAAATAAGGTACTCCAAGCGGAGATAAACAGTAACCAGAGGAATAATGACCCTTCGTGCCCGCCCCAAACAGCGGCAATTTTGATGGATAACGGAGAGAGTCGGTGGCTATGTTGAGCAACATAAACCACCGAAAAATCACTGTTAATAAAACTGACGGTTAAACAAATATACGCGCCGAGCAATAGGATAAACTGCAAAGATGTCCAAAACACGTTCTGAGGCATCTGCCTCGGAACATGTCTGAAGTGACCAATAAACCCAAATAATGCTTGGAAACTGGTGAGACCCAGCGCCAGCACAAGGCAGATGAAACCCACTTCTGGGAGTATTAGTTCCAATTATCACCTTTATTCTTGAATAAATTATGCAACCGTCAATTGCCCTGCATATAACACAAAAAAACGCAGGCAAAATACGCCGAATAAACTTGCACCACTTACCAGCAAAATTCTTGCTGCACCGTGGCTTTTATCCGCCCATTTTTTTAAGGCTAATGGGATAATAAAACCGAATCCAACCACACCAATCCAGAACCACCACGTCCAGAATCCGCCGCCTAATGCAGCAACTAATGAACGAATTTTACCGTCATCACCTAAGGCTAAGCCGACAAAAAATGCCGCCAATAGGAATATCTCTAACCAAATTACAAACCCTTCTACGCGATGCAAAAAGGCAGCTTCTGGGTTATGAATATTTTTGCGATAGCGTAATGCTAATGCAATTAATGACACGGCAATTCCTGACGATATTCCAGAGAATAGGAATAAAGCAGGTAATAATGGATTGTTTAAGAACGGATAAGATTTTAAGGCTGATAGCAAGAAGCCTGTATAAGCGCCCAGCAATACCGCTAAAACCAGCATAATGATATCGAGAAAGCGCATCACTCGGGTGAGCATTGCTAAGACTCGAGGAATGATGCTGAGTTTCGGCAGCCATTTTTGTTGCAAGCCAATCAGTTCGGTTTCATAAATTTTAGCCAGCCAAACCACTAAGACCGCCATATACACTTGGAATAGCATTACCCCCATCGACATGACGGAGGTTGGGCTGTAATGGAACATCAATTTCCAAAACGTCCATGGACGTGTTAAATGGAGAATCAAAATCAATAAGCCCAGCACAATGGTGGTTGGCGCTAAAATCAGGGTCGTGCGCATTAAGGTGCTGTCACTGCCAGCGGCGTTAGGGTAGTACTGGCGCAATAACACGGCTAATACAACCAAGCCCGCAGAAATACCGATTAAAAATAGGTAAACCGCGATAGGCCAGTCCCAAACCAGTGATTCAAAATGGAAAGCAGAAGCGGTTGTCATTGGCTAACCTCCCCATATTTGAATGGAACTCGGTACATTTTGGGGTGAGTACCAAGTGCGATTTTAAATCGATAAGTAGGTTTCTCTTTTAACATCAAAGAAATATCACTCTTCGGATCGTCCAAATTACCAAATGTGAGTGCTTTGGTTGGGCAAGACTCAACACAAGCAGGTTGCTTGCCATTTTTCAGATTGGTTTTTCGACAAAAATCGCATTTATCCGCTGTTTTATTGACTGGGTGAATAAACCGCACACGGTAAGGGCATGCCGCGATGCAGTATTGGCAGCCCACGCACAAGTCTGGGTTTACATCCACAATCCCTGTGGTTTTATCGATAAAGGAAGCGCCTGTTGGGCAGACATCAACACAAGGTGCACTTTCGCAGTGTTGGCATGAATGGCGAAAGAAGCGATATTTGACATCTGGAAACTGGCCGATGGGTTCACTACGAATAATGGTTAACCGTGAAACACCCTCTGGGACTTGGTTTACCTCGCGGCACGCATCCATGCATGCCGTACAGCCGATACACAAATTTTCATCGTGGATCATACCGTAGCGAACGCCGTCTATTTTCATGGTATTCGCCAGAGTTTGGCCAGCCATCCCTCCTACCGCCGCCAGTGCTCCTGAATAAATAATGAATTGACGACGAGAACAACTCATGGCTGCTCCTTACGCAATTTCACCGCTGCTGGGTTGAAAGCAGGGTTGTCGCGCTGCTCAGAGTGGCAATCAACACAAATCTTCACTTTGCCTTTATCGGTCAGTACCTTCATCGTATCTTGTTTTGGATGGAGGTCATGGCAACTGGCACAGGCCACTTTTGTCACGTGGACATCATGGGGCCAGAATGCTTTTTGTAGTTGCTCCGGTAAGTGGCAAGATAAACAGACACTGTTTTGCTGTTCCACCGTGTACATCGGGTTATTGAAGCGCATAACATCTTTTACGCCTTCGCGGTGATCAGGCCCTGGGTTACCGTGGCAGTTGGTACAAGTCACGGGTAAGTTATTGTTTGGGTTGACCACTTCTGAGTGCGTGCCGTGCATGCCTTCTTTGTCAGGCTTGTGGCAATCTAAGCATGCACCATCAGCGCTGCGTTGCTGTGTGACAACCCAACGGCCATCAGCATTTTCCTCAGCAATTTGAGGTGTAGCGGAGGCGGCAGCTGCCCATAATAAGCCTGTTGCCAGCACCCCAGCAGTGAATAACGAACGTAGTACGCTCATAATTACTCCATTGGTTGTATTGCCCCTTATCATCGGGGCAAATGCGGTTATTTGGCTAATAGGTCATTTTTACGAGCTTGTTCATCCCACTGTGGAACAACAGTTTTTAAGAACTCTTGTTTCTCAGCATTGATTTTTTGCATGTCTAAACCAATGGCTTTTTGCGCTTTTTCTTTAGTGGAAATATCTGGGATGGCAATTTCATGGGTGATGCCTTTCGAACCAAGCAGACGAGCAAGTTTAGTCCGTGCATCCGCGGCTTTATCCATTGCGCCACCTAACATGCGTAAGCCTTCATCAGGGGCATGCATATGGATACCGTGAGACGCAATCGCTAAGTCCCAGCGCCATTGTGCATGGCGAATATCGGTTAGGATTGGCTTCATTTCGTCTTCCGTTGCACCTGCATCCCAAGCGGCTTTCGCCTCAAAGTGAGCACGAACTAACTGATCTTCCACTTTGATTTTCATTTCTTGGATAGCATGTTTACGCTCTGCAACGACATCTTGCAGCTGTTGTTTGCTTTGAGTGTGGCAGTTGCTACAGGTTTGCTCGAAATTATCGAACGGGTTACCAATTTTATGGCTGGTATACAGTTCGCCTTTTTCGTTTTGCAGTTTCGGCATGTGGCAATCAATACAAGTCACATTGTTTTTACCGTGAATGCCTGCGCTCCATGTTTCATATTCAGGGTGTTGTGCTTTTAACAGTGGCGCTTTAGATAGTGTATTTGTCCAATCAGAGAAACCAATATTGTCATAGTACACTTCCATTTCTTCGACTTTGGTTCCGTTATCCCACGGGAACTTAACGGCTTTTTTGTCGCCAGAGAAATAGTACTCAACGTGGCATTGACCACACACCATGGATTGTTGATCAAAGCGGCTCGCTTGGTCGAATGGTTTACCAATGGTTTCCATCGCACGCTCTGCATAAGGGCGCGTTAGGGTGAGCTCAGGTTTTCCTTTCGCAAAATCAGGGGAGTCAGTTTTGTGGCAGTCACCGCAACCGAGAACATTAACGACTTCTGGGCCACCTTTTGCCCATTTACCTTCAAAATAGCCATCTTCACCATGTTCTTGAATAAGTCTTGCAACATCGGGGCTTTTACAGCTCCAACAAGCCATCGGTAGAGGGCCATCTTGTGCATCTTTTGGTGCGCCTGTACGCAATGTTTCGCGCACATCAATGATGGCATACGCATGACCCCGTGGTTTGTTATAGTCACGGGAGAATGGGTATCCTGCCCAAAGAATCACTAAACGCGGATCTTCTGCCAGGGCATCTTCGCGGTTAGCTTGTTCAGAGGTTGCTCGCCAAGAGTGGTATTGGTCTGGGTGAGCGGCTTCGAAAGTTTCATTTCGTGTATTTATTGTGGAGGTGCCATCCTTAGTCGGAGTAGGGGTTTGTGCATGAACAGAGGTAAAGAGAAATATTCCTGCAACTAGACTCAGTAAGCACAGTACATTATTTCTTATGTTTGCCATAAAAAGGGCCTCGAGTAATGTGAGCCAACCATCCCTTCATGTTTCGAGCGATTATTTTAGGGGGTAATCCTGCCCGAACGATTTTGGGTATTTTTTGTTATATAGGTTTGATAGCAAACAGACAGATGCTATCAAGACATTGCCAACTTATATGTGTAACAAAAAACCACACAAAAAATATTGTTTTTGATCAAAAGATAATTTGGATTAAAGAAATAGAATGCAGATAAATAATAAATACGGAGTATTAAAGAAACTGCTATAGTTATTATTGACTAGTTTTAAATTGATCATTTAGGGTAATTATTTAGTAATGATTCTTATTTTTACCCATGAGGTTTGTTTTACATAATAAATTGATTTTTAATAGTATTATCTTTTGATGTGATCCTTTTTATATTTCGCAAAGTAAAATAAGAAATAAATCGTGCGTAATATCAAAAAACTTGCAATTAATTTTTTTCAAAATGACATTACATCTACCACTTTGGTGGTAGATATTGGTGTTAATTTAAACTTAGAACATTAAAACTCGCGTCTAAATTAAATATCTATATTGAATGATTGTTAAAAAATAATTAAAAAATTGTCGGTATTCCCTGATTTTAGTCGTTTTGATATTCAAAAGTTATCAGGAATTCGGATACGGTGATTTTCAGTTGTAAGTCGTGTTATTACTCCTTTTACCTACTAGGTAGTATGTATTTTTCTAACCTCTATCGTTAATATTTCTCATAAATAATACACATATAAAAACTGCGGTTTATCAGTACTTTTTTACGATTTTGTTGGCAATGTAAAGGAAATAAACATGGTTGATCTCACCCGTCGGGGAGTATTAACTGGTGCGTGGCGTAATGCCGCTCCAGTGGTTCGACCGCCATGGAGTGGTAGTGAAGCGCACTTTATTGAAAAGTGTACCCGTTGCAACGCTTGCGTAGAAAGTTGTGAAACGACTATTTTGCAAGCTGGCGCAGGCGGATACCCTGTTGTCGATTTTAAACGTGGCGAATGTACCTTTTGCTACGCGTGTGCGACCGCCTGTCCTGAACCTATTTTCCTGCCACAACAAACCCAACCTTGGGATATCACCGTTTCTATCGGTCAAAACTGCCTTGCATTTAAATCTATCGAATGCCGCCGTTGCCAAGACAGTTGTGAACCTGAAGTTATCTCTTTTCGTCCGTCACTGGCAGGTATTTACCAGCCAAAAATAGAAACACAAGGCTGTACAGGCTGTGGTGCCTGTGTTGCAGGTTGCCCTGTATCAGCCATTACCGTGGAGCATGAACATGCACAGTAAATATCAAGTGTGCAGTTTGATTGTACAAATAAAAAGCGAACGAATGTCTGCTGTGACCGAGAAAATAAATCAGTTTCCGAACTGTGAAGTGGCGATTAGCGCCCCTGAAAACGGAAAACTGATTGTCGTTGTTGAAGGGCAAGGCAGTAAAACGTTGTTAGATACTATTGATTTAGTACGCGATTTAGAAGGCGTGCTAGATGTTTCGCTGGTGTATCACCAGCAGGATGAGCAAGGTGAGGAAGATTATGAAACTCAGTCGTCGTAGCTTTATGAAAGCCAATGCGATAGCGGCCGCTGCTGCGGCGGCAGGTATTGGCACACCCAGTATTGCGAAAGCGGTCGTCGGTCAACAAGAAAGCATTAAGTGGGACAAAGCCCCATGCCGTTTCTGCGGTACAGGTTGTGGTGTCCTTGTTGGCACACAAAATGGCCGTATTGTTGCGAGCCAAGGTGACCCTGAAGCCCCTGTAAACCGTGGCCTAAACTGTATCAAAGGTTATTTCTTACCGAAAATCATGTACGGAAAAGACCGTTTAACGCAGCCAATGCTGCGCATGAAAGACGGTGAATATGACAAAAATGGCGAATTCACTCCGATTACGTGGGAACAAGCATTTGATGTCATGGAAGAAAAAGTCAAAACCACCTTAAAAGAAAAAGGCCCAGAAGGGATCGGCATGTTCGGTTCGGGTCAATGGACAGTTTGGGAAGGTTATGCCTCATCTAAACTGTTTAAAGGTGGTTTTCGTTCTAACAACTTAGACCCGAATGCGCGCCACTGTATGGCGTCAGCGGTAGTCGGTTTTATGCGTACCTTTGGTATGGATGAACCGATGGGTTGTTATGATGATATTGAGCACGCAGATGCTTTCGTTCTGTGGGGCTCAAACATGGCCGAAATGCACCCGATTTTATGGTCGCGCATTACTAACCGTCGTTTATCTAATCCAGACGTACGTGTTGCGGTGCTGTCTACGTTTAAACACCGTAGCTTTGAACTTGCGGATAATGGCATTGTATTTACGCCGCAGTCTGACTTGGTAATCTTGAACTATATTGCGAACTATATTATTGAAAATAATGCAGTTAATCAGGATTTCTTGGATAAACACGTTAACTTACGCCGTGGTGCAACAGACATCGGTTATGGTTTACGTCCGACTCACCCATTAGAAAAAAGCGCGAAAAACGCAGGTTCTGATGCCTCTGAACCAATGACATGGGATGAGTACAAAGCCTTCGTTGCGGAATATACCTTAGACAAAACCGCAGAAATGACGGGTGTACCAAAAGACCAGTTAGTTGAATTAGCTGAGCTGTATGCGAACCCGAAAACCAAAGTGGTTTCTTACTGGACAATGGGCTTTAACCAGCACACTCGTGGTGTTTGGGCAAATAACCTTGCGTACAACCTGCACTTATTAACCGGCAAAATTTCTCAACCGGGTTGTGGTCCGTTCTCCTTAACGGGTCAGCCATCAGCCTGTGGTACCGCACGTGAAGTGGGAACTTTCTCACACCGTTTACCTGCGGATATGGTGGTCACTAACGAAAAACACCGTGAAAAAGTAGAAGGTGTTTGGGGATTACCTGCGGGCACCATCCCAGAAAAAGTGGGTTTACACGCCGTTGCACAAGACCGTGCCTTAAAAGACGGGAAGCTGAATTTCTACTGGGTCATGTGTAATAACAACATGCAAGCGGGCCCAAATATCAACGAAGAGCGTATGCCGGGGTGGCGCGATCCGCGTAACTTTATCGTGGTATCTGACCCATACCCAACGGTCAGTGCATTGGCTGCCGACTTAATCTTACCTACCGCAATGTGGGTAGAGAAAGAAGGGGCTTACGGTAACGCAGAGCGTCGTACTCAATTCTGGCGCCAACAAGTTCAAGCGCCGGGCGAAGCTAAATCTGACTTAATGCAGATGGTGTTATTCTCTAAACGCTTTAAAACTGATGAAGTGTGGCCAGAAGAGTTACTGGCGAAAAAACCAGAACTGCGTGGTAAAACGTTGTACGACGTCTTATTTGCGAATGAAGCTGTGAGTAAATTCCCTATCAGCGAATTAGCAGATGACCAGCTAAACGATGAGTCACGTGAGTTAGGCTTCTACTTACAAAAAGGCTTATTTGAAGAGTACGCAGGGTTTGGCCGTGGTCATGGTCATGACTTAGCGGACTTTGATGCTTACCACAAAGCTCGCGGTATCCGTTGGCCAGTGGTGGATGGCAAAGAAACTCAATGGCGTTATAGCGAAGGGAATGACCCTTACGTTAAAGCGGGTGAAGGTTACCAATTCTACGGTAAACCAGACGGCAAAGCGGTGATTTTTGCTCTGCCATTTGAGCCCGCCGCGGAATCACCAGATAAAGAATATGACCTGTGGTTATCAACAGGGCGTGTCCTTGAACATTGGCATACCGGTAGTATGACCCGCCGTGTGCCTGAATTGCACCGTGCTTTCCCTGAATCGTTAGTGTTTATGCATCCACTCGATGCGAAAGACCGTGGATTGCGTCGTGGTGACAAAGTCAAAGTGGTTTCTCGTCGCGGTGATGTGACAACTATCGTTGAAACTCGCGGCCGTAATAGACCACCAAAAGGCTTGGTGTACATGGCGTTCTTTGATGCAGCGCAATTAGTGAATAACTTAACACTGGATGCGACTGACCCACTTTCGAAAGAAACGGACTACAAAAAATGTGCCGTTAAACTGGAAAAGGTGTAATTGCTCATGCCCCAGAAAACTAATCCTAACAAGGTTAAGTCCCAGAATAGTCGCCGTCGCTTTTTGCGTGATGTAGGTCGCGCAGCAGGTGGGTTAGTGGCTGTTGGTGTGGTACTGGGGCTTCAGCAACAAACCTCCCGAGCGAGTGGAGTGAGACTTCGCCCGCCGGGTGCGCTGAATGAAACTGCATTTGCCAGTGCCTGTGTGCGCTGTGGTCAATGCGTTCAAGCCTGCCCTTATGACATGTTGAAATTAGCCACATTGGCATCAGGTCTGGCAGCGGGAACACCGTATTTTATCGCCCGCGAAAATCCATGTGAAATGTGTGAAGACATTCCCTGCGCGAAAGTGTGCCCAAGTGGCGCGCTGGATAAAGACATTGAGTCTATCAATGATGCGCGTATGGGCTTGGCTGTGTTACTTGACCAAGAAAACTGTCTGAATTTCCAAGGGTTGCGTTGCGATGTGTGTTACCGCGTTTGTCCGCTTATTGACGAAGCTATCACATTGGAACTTGAGCAAAACCATCGAACAGGTAAACACGCGCGTTTCTTACCAACCGTAAACAGCAATTACTGCACGGGTTGTGGTAAATGCGAGCAAGCTTGTGTGTTGGAAGAAGCGGCTATCAAAGTGTTGCCAAGAGACTTGGCGAAAGGTGAATTAGGCCATCATTACCGTTTTGGTTGGCTGGAGGGAAACAATGGCAAATCGTAAACGCGACGCCGGACGTGAAGCTCAGGCAAAAAAAGGGTGGTGGCAGAGCCACAAATGGTTGGTATTAAGGCGTGTCAGCCAATTATTGGTGCTAGCGATGTTTTTGAGTGGTCCATGGTTTGGTGTGTGGATCTTACACGGGAACTATAGCAGCAGCTTATTGTTAGACACTGTGCCATTGACCGACCCACTGATTACGTTAGAGAGCTTAGCAAGTGGTTACTTACCGGGGATCTCTGCGCTGATCGGTGCCGCCATCGTGTTCGGTGTGTATGCGCTATTAGGTAAACGCATTTTTTGCAGTTGGGTTTGCCCTGTTAATCCGATAACTGACGCCGCGGCATGGCTGCGCCGTAAGTTTGACCTGAACCAATCTGCCACCATTCCACGTTACATTCGTTATGTGTTGCTGGTGGTGATTTTAGTGGGGTCAGCGGTGACAGGCACGTTACTGTGGGAATGGCTAAACCCAGTTTCATTAATGGGGCGCAGTTTAATTTTCGGTTTTGGAAGTGGCGCATTGGTTTTAGTAGCGCTGTTTTTATTCGATTTATTGGTAGTGGAACATGGATGGTGCGGCCACCTTTGCCCATTAGGCGCACTGTATGGTGTCGCGGGTTGTAAAGGCGCACTGGTCGTCACAGCGGTGAATAAAAAAGACTGTAGCCGCTGTATGGATTGTTTCCACGTTTGTCCGGAGCCGCAAGTGTTGCGTGCCCCGGTCCTCGATAAACAAGCCCCAGCATTGATTTCCGATAAAGACTGCATCACGTGCGGTCGCTGTATCGACGTCTGTTCTGAGGATGTTTTTAAAATAACACTACGATGGAGCTCGGGAGCTAAATCATGAAAAATTCAGTCCTGAAAAAGACGCTAAGCCGCGCAATCGCAGGTATGCTCTTTGTTGTTAGTGGCCTAGTTTGGGCTGCTAATGGTGTCGATTTGACGCAATCACCTGAAGTGTCTGGTACGACTGAGGGAAGTATTCATATTCCTAAAGAGCAAGAAAGAATGGCACTAAACTATGTGAACCAGCCGCCGATGATCCCACATAGTGTGGATGGTTACCAAATTACCACCAACACAAACCGTTGTTTACAGTGCCACGGCGTTGAAAACTACCGTACGACAGGTGCGCCGCGTGTTAGCCCAACACACTTTATGGATGCCACGGGGAAAGTGTTGGGTGAAGTCGCACCAAACCGTTATTTCTGTTTACAGTGCCATGTACCGCAATCTGATACGCCGGCTATCATTGATAACACATTTACCCCATCCAAAGGCTTTGGGAAATAAGGGGGAATTATGGCAAATAATAACGAAAAACCAACAACGGGCGACAAGCCGAAGAAAAAAGGCTTGTTTGGGCTTATTGGACGTATATGGCAGTGGTGGCGTAGACCAAGCCGTTTAGCATTAGGCACTTTATTGCTAATTGGCTTTGTCAGTGGCGTGATTTTCTGGGGCGGGTTCAACACCGGTATGGAGATGGCAAATACTGAAGAATTTTGTATTAGCTGTCACGAAATGCGTGAAAATGTCTATGAAGAATATATGGATACAATTCACTATACTAACCGTAGTGGTGTTCGTGCAACTTGCCCAGATTGCCACGTACCTCACGAATTTGGCCCGAAAATGGTGCGTAAAATCCAAGCCAGTAAAGAGTTATACGGGAAAATTTTTGGCATTATCGATACACCGCAAAAATTTGAAGATCACCGTTTAGCCATGGCGCAAAGTGAGTGGCGGCGCATGAAAAACAATGACTCGCAGGAGTGCCGTAACTGCCACAACTTTGAGTATATGGATTTCACAGCCCAAAAAGGGGTAGCAGCCAAAATGCATGACCAAGCCGTTACGGATGGTAAAACCTGTATAGACTGCCATAAAGGGATTGCTCATAAGCTGCCTGATATGCGCGAAGTCGAGCCGGGCTTTTAATTTGGAGACATCGTTTTATGATGAGTTATCTCAATGAATTATAAGTGATGATCACGAAATAGGCTGATTATGCGTAAGAGTATAATCAGCCTAAGTTATATTTGTGTTAAATCAATATCTTTGCTTTTTTAATGTGTATTGTATGATGCTGTCACTCAGCATTTACTAACAATATAATAAATCAGGGTAATTAAACTATGTGGAAAAAGCTTCATCAACTTGCCATCCCCGTTAACCTTTACCGGTTATGTGGGCGTCTAGTACCGTGGTTTATTATATTAAGTGTGATTTGTTTAGCGGTAGGTTGGGTCTGGGGCTTCGGTTTTGCACCAACCGATAAAGTACAAAGCGAGAGCTACCGCATCATGTATATCCACGTGCCTGCTGCGATGTGGTCAATGGGGATTTATGCCACTATGGCTATCACGGCCTTTATTGGGCTGGTGTGGCAGATGAAAGTGTCTGAACTGGCGATTGCCGCGATGGCACCCGTTGGCGCGGTTTTTACTTTCATTGCATTAGTCACTGGCGCGACCTGGGGTAAGCCGATGTGGGGCGCTTGGTGGGTGTGGGATGCACGCTTAACCTCTGAATTGATTCTATTTTTTCTGTATGTGGGCGTTATTGCGTTATGGCATGCTTTTGATGATCGCCGTACCGCAGGCAAAGCCGCGGCGATTTTAGTATTAATTGGCGTGATTAACTTACCTATCATTCATTACTCTGTTGAATGGTGGCAAACGCTGCATCAGCCGTCAACACGGATGCAAGAAAGTATCAACCCAGCGATGCGCACACCACTACGGTTAGCTATCCTCGGGTATTTATTCTTATTTATCTCTTTAACACTCATTCGCTTACGTAATCAGTTATTGGTTCTCGAACGTAATCGCCCTTGGGTGCTCGATATTGTGAAAAAAGGAGGGCGCCCTCAATGACCAGTGCATTTGCATCTTGGAGCGATTTCTTTGCGATGGGAGGCTATGGGTTTTATGTCTGGTTGGCGGTAGCGCTGACTTTAATTCCCATTTTGCTACTCTGTATACATACCGTTATCCAACGAAAAATAATTATTAATGCCATTATTCAACAGCAAGCTCGCGAACAAAGACAAAAAGCCGCAAGAGCGCGTAGGGAGGGGATGTGAATATTCGTCGTCGTAACCGACTTTGGTTGATTTGTTCCATACTTATTGGAGTTGGCTTAACGCTAGCACTGATCCTCTACGCACTGCGCTCAAGTATTGACCTCTTTTATACACCCGGTGAAATCATTTACGGTAAACGTGAAACTCAGCAAATGCCTGAGGTTGGGCAACGTTTACGTGTGGGGGGTATGGTCATGCCAGGCAGTGTCGTGCGCGATGCTGATCCAAAATCATTAAAAATCACCTTCACTGTTTATGATGCAGAAGCCGAAATTGATGTCAGTTATGAAGGCATCTTGCCGGACTTATTTAAAGAGGGGCAAGGCGTCGTCGTACAAGGTGAATTACAAGAAAACAACCATGTTTTAGCGAAAGAGGTACTGGCAAAACATGATGAAAACTACACGCCGCCAGAAGTGGAAAAAGCGATGCAAGAAAACCACCGGAGACCTGCCGCAGCCTATAAGGAAAATGCGTCATGATCCCAGAAATTGGTAGCATTTTACTGTGTTTAGCGCTAGGCCTTGCCGTTTTGCTGTCTATCTACCCATTGTGGGGAGTGGCTCGCAACGATACGCGCTTGATGGCCTCATCGCGCCCATTGGCGTGGTTATTGTTTCTTTGTGTGACGGGGGCGTTTCTTGTTCTCGTCAATGCGTTTGTCGTAAATGATTTCTCTGTCACTTATGTGGCGAACAACTCCAATACTCAACTACCAATTTGGTACCGTGTTGCCGCAACGTGGGGTGCTCACGAAGGTTCCCTGTTGTTATGGGTCTTGTTGATGAGTGGCTGGACATTTGCGGTTGCGCTGTTTAGCTATCGCATGCCGCTGGATATCGTTGCTCGCGTGCTTGCTGTAATGGGGATGGTGAGCGTCGGTTTCTTGTTGTTTATCATTTTTACCTCAAACCCATTTTCACGCACATTGCCGTCGTTTCCGATTGAAGGGCGCGACCTGAACCCATTGTTGCAAGACCCCGGTCTTATCTTCCACCCACCTTTATTGTATATGGGGTATGTGGGCTTCTCGGTGGCATTTGCCTTTGCGATTGCGGCCTTGCTCAGTGGGCGATTAGACAGCTCCTTTACCCGTTTTGCACGCCCTTGGACGATGGCTGCGTGGTTCTTCTTAACCCTCGGGATCATGTTAGGTTCCGCATGGGCATATTATGAGCTTGGTTGGGGCGGCTGGTGGTTCTGGGACCCAGTAGAGAATGCCTCCTTTATGCCATGGTTGGTGGGAACGGCGTTAATCCACTCTTTATCAGTGACAGAACAACGGGCGACGTTTAAAGCGTGGTCATTGCTCTTGTCGATATTTGCTTTCTCATTATGTTTACTCGGCACATTCTTAGTGCGATCGGGCGTATTGGTTTCCGTGCATGCGTTCGCTTCTGACCCATCCCGCGGGCTATTCATCTTAGCATTTATGGTGCTGGTGATTGGTGGCTCGCTGTTGGTGTTTGCGTTACGAGGCCATAAAGTTCGTTCACGGGTCAACAATGCGCTGTGGTCACGAGAGTCAATGTTATTGGGTAATAACGTGATTTTAACCGCAGCGATGTTAGTCGTGCTGCTTGGCACATTACTTCCGTTAGTGCATAAACAAATCGGGTTAGGCACCATTTCTATTGGTGAGCCATTCTTTAACACCATGTTCATTGCATTGATGGTGCCTTTTGCCTTGTTATTAGGGATTGGGCCATTGGTTCGCTGGGGGCGTGACCGTCCTGCGGCGATTAAAAAAATGCTGATTATTGCAACGGTGATGACGCTGATTCTGTCATTTGCATTACCTATGCTGATGGAAGACCGCGTTGAAGCATTAACCGTAGTCGGTTTGATGATGGCAATATGGATTGCCATTTTAGCGTTCGCTGAAATGAAAGTGCGTATTAGCAAAAAAATCAAACTTACCCCAAGTTACTGGGGCATGGTTTGTGCGCACTTAGGCTTAGCGGTCACCATTGTCGGGATTGCCTTTAGTCAAAACTACAGTATTGAGCGCGATGTGAAAATGAAACCGGGGGATAACATTGCTATTCACGGTTACACCTTCACGTTTAATGGTGTACATGAAGCGGATGGCCCGAACTACCAAGGGGTTATCGGCAGTATTTCCGTCACCAAAAACGACAAAGTGGTTAGCATCTTAATGCCCGAAAAACGTTTTTACAGCGTGAGCCGTGCCGTTATGACTGAAGCGGCGATTGATGGTGGGATTACCCGCGATTTATATGCTGCTCTCGGTGAGGAAGTCGATAAAAACACGTGGACCATGCGTTTGTATTATAAACCTTTTGTTCGCTGGATTTGGTCTGGCGGTGTGTTAATGGCAATCGGCGCGTTGTTCTGCCTGTTTGACCCACGTTATCGTCGTCGTAAATTACAAGGGGAAACAGCATGAACCGCAAAGTCTTTTTAATCCCTTTTATTATCTTCGCAGGGATAGCTGCGGTATTGCTGTGGCAGTTGATGCGTAATGCAGAGGGCGATGACCCACGTTTATTGGAATCGGCATTAATTGGCAAGCCCGTGCCCGTTTTCCGCTTGGAATCGTTAGAAAACCCCGGAAAGCATTACGAGTCAGAGGTGTTAACGCAAGGCCAGCCTATCTTATTGAATGTTTGGGCAACATGGTGCGTCACTTGCCGTGCAGAGCACCAATACCTCAACACGTTATCCGCGCAAGGTGTGCGTGTGGTTGGCTTAAATTACAAAGACAAACGCGACAAAGCGGTTGTGTGGTTACGTCAGCTGGGCAACCCTTATGCATTGAGTTTATTTGATGGTGAAGGCATGTTAGCGCTTGATCTTGGGGTTTATGGTGCGCCAGAAACCTTCCTTATTGATGGCAATGGCATTATCCGTTACCGCCACGCAGGGGCAATGGATGAACGTGTCTGGGAAAAAGAATTTAAGCCCCTTTGGGAGCGCTATAACCAGGAGGCGAACCAATGAGGTATTTACTCGGTTTATTGATGTTGGCTCTTAGTGCAACAATCACGTATGCCTCTACGGAAGTATTTACGTTTGATAACGAACAGCAAGAGCAGCAATTTCGTAAATTAACGGAAGAGTTGCGTTGTCCTAAGTGCCAAAATAACAGTATTGCCGATTCTAACTCGATGATTGCACTGGATTTACGCCAAAAAGTGTATGAGTTGATGAAAGAAGGCAAAAACCGTGATGAAATCGTCGATTATATGGTGGCGCGTTATGGTTACTTTGTTACTTATAACCCACCATTAACGCCATTAACCATAATGTTATGGGGGCTGCCATTTGCCGCGATTATCATTGGTGGTTGGATTATTTTTGCCCGCTCGAAAAAACGCGTGCGCATCAAGCAAGTCGAAAACGGAGAAGAAGATGAAATTCCGGAAGCTTCACGGGCAAGTAATTGGGTTTACCTGCCGGGTGTAGTCATAGCACTCGGCGTTGCTGCTGGGGCGTATTATCAAGTGGGCAGTTATGAAAAAGTTGCCGATTGGAATAATGCTTATCAACAAGCACCTGCCTTGCTGGATAGAGCCTTAGACCCGTCAGAGCCGCCGCTGAATAATGCCGAAATGGAGCACTTAGCATTAGGCTTGCGTACTCGCTTACAAGAAGACCCGCAAAATGTAGAAGCATGGGTGATGTTAGGGCGCATTGGCATGGTGCTGGGTAATGCAACGATGGCAACCGATGCGTATGGCCGTGCGTACCGCCTTTCACCGAAAGATGAGAATGTGGTGATTGGTTATGCAGAAGTCTTAACGCGTTCCTCTGACCCTGAAGATAATCGCCAAGGTGCAGAGTTACTGAAAAAGCTGATTGCAGAAGACCGCACGAATGTAAAAGCGTTAAGTATTTTTGCTTTCAATGCTTTTGAGCAAGAGCGTTACGCAGAGGCGATTTCAGCATGGCAAATGATGTTAAAACTGCTGCCTGAAAATGATCAGCGCCGAGTGATTATCGAGCGCAGCGTAGAGCAAGCACTAATGATGGTGCATGAAAAGAAAGGCATGCCTGCTGATAAGTAACATCAGTTTGGTCTATATGATTAAAACGGGGGCGTAAGTCCCCGTTTTTGTTTTTATAGTTTTAAGTCCCTCCAAGTCACGTTAGCGCCTTTAGCGAACAATGCTTTGCTTCAAAGGCGTAAAACATCACAATCCCACTTAACCTACCTCTGCCATGTTCCTCTGCTTCAACCAGTTCTTGCTGTTGGTTTGTATGAATGTATTGAATTGTGAATACCATCACAAATAGCGGCTTCTTCATTATTTATAGGTTACAACGATGGATAAGAGTATTTGTTATAATAAAACCAAATTGATGGTGTATGATGGTTTGATAATTTAGCTTTAAAATTTTAAATAAACTGTTTATTTTAAAATTAAATAATTAAAGAAAGGAGAGTTAATATTTTCTTATATTTACAGTGGTAAGTTGAAATTCAATTAAATTAATTAATCAATTCTAATATTATATTGATAATAATAGTCCATTTAGCTTTGGTTGTTCTTTTTTGGTTTTTTTTGTTTTTATTTTTATGCTTTTTGCTTTTTTTTGCTTTTGAATGGGAAGGTATGAGTATAGTCACATTAACGTAACAGGGTATAAATTAGAGTAAATGCCATGAGGTAAAATGGCATGAAAGCAGAACGACATAAGAAAATAATTAGTATTTTAAAAAATACAGGCTCAGCAAAAGTTTCTGTTTTATCGAAAGAACTTAATGTCACGAAAGAAACCATTAGGGCGGATTTAAATTCTTTAGCAAAAAAAGGAATTATTAGCCGTTGCCATGGTGGCGCATATATCGAATTTGAAACCCTAGACAAAGTTGCTAAAAAGGAAATTATTCAATTTCTTGAGTGCAATGAAAGTTTTAATGAAAGAACAGATAAGGATGATGCCGTGTTAGGTAAAGTATGTGTATTAGGTTCATTTAACGTTGATATGATTAGTTATTTACCTCGACTTCCTGAAGCGGGTGAATCATTGTTATCGAATAAATTTATTTTTTCACCAGGTGGAAAAGGTTGTAACCAAGCACTAGCAGCAAGTTATTCCGATTCACCTGTGCATTTTATTACTAAAATAGGGACTGATCAATTTAGTGAATATGCAATAAATTTTATTTCTTCATCAAAAATAAAAACATCAACAATATACCAAACGGAAAAATACCAAACAGGAACGGCATCAATATTTGTCTCTGAAAACAGTGGGGAAAATATTATTTCGATATATCCAGGTTCAAATATGGATATCACTGCGGATGAGGTTAAAATTCAGAAAGATAAAATTGTAAATTCAAATATTATTCTTCTTCAACTGGAAACGAATATTGAAGCATTAAGGGAAATAATTGAAATCGGTAATGAATATAATATTCCGATTATCTTAAATCCTGCGCCTTACAATAATATCGTTAATGAGCTAATTGGAAAGATCGATATTTTGACACCGAATGAAACAGAAGCAAGCTTGCTCTCTGACATCAATGTTGTGGACATTGAAACTGCCAAAAAAGCAGCTGAAATTATCTATAACAAAGGTGTAAAAAAAGTTGTCATTACACTCGGAAGTAAAGGCTCTATTGCATTTGATGGTAATAAGTTCATTTATTCTCCGGCTTACACTGCCGTTGTTAAAAATACGGCGGGTGCAGGTGATGCATTTAATGGCGCTCTTGCAGCTTCATTAGCGAAAGGGAAACAATTTTCTTATGCCTTACGTTATGCATCCGCGTTTTCATCCCTTGCTGTTGAAACAAGCAACGCTTCAGAAATGCCTGAAGATATTAATGTTATGCATCGTATTAATCAAACAACCTACTCACAGGTTGTGACTCAATCCCCTGAATAAATTAATATTCTGAAACGAGGAAAAAAATGAAAATTTTATTTATTGGTGAATCATGGCATATCCATATGATCCACACAAAAGGTTATGACAGCTTCACATCAAGCAAATATGAAGAAGGCGCTACATTTTTATTAGAGTGTTTAAGAAATAAAGGTGTGGAAATTGATTATATGCCAGCCCACACAGTGCAAATGGCATTTCCGAAAACTGTCGAAGAATTAGAAAAATACGATGTTGTTGTAATCAGCGATATCGGTGCTAATACATTTTTACTGCAAAATGATACTTTCTATAATATGAAAGTATTACCAAATGCATTAGGCCTAATTAAGCAATATGTTAGCCAAGGCGGCGGTTTATTAATGATTGGCGGTTATTTATCCTTTATGGGTATTGAAGCGAAAGCGAATTATAAAAATACGTTATTAGCAGAAGTATTACCGGTTGAAATGCTAGATGGTGATGACCGTGTGGAAACGCCTGAAGGTATTTTCGCAACACCAGAAAATACACAACATGACTCTATTAAAGGTTTTGGTAATTGGCCGATGTTCTTAGGCTATAACAAAGTTAAGCCAAAAGAAAATACAGACGTCGTTTTAAATATTGGTGAAGATCCATTACTCGTCTTTGGCCAATATGAAAACGGAAAAACAGGTTGTTTTATGAGTGACTGTTCGCCGCACTGGGGAAGTCGTGAATTTATGGCTTGGGAGCATTACTCAGATATGTGGGTAAATATCCTAAAGCAAATCGCACGTTAATTAATTATTTAAAAGTAAAAAATCAAAAATAAAGAAAATAAGTGCTGGATTCTATTCAGCACTTTGTAAGCCGATTACAAAAATAATGACTCATAGTCAAAATCCAAAAGGAATATTTTATGAGTGCTAAAAGTTATTCTACTCCGTTTTTAATGATAGCGACGGTATTAGCCGGTATGTTATCGCCAATGCAATCCGCAGTGAATGGGCAGCTCGGTGATGTTTTAAAAGATGGTAATGCGAGCGCGGTTATTTCCTTTGCTAGCGGTTTGGTTGTGATGTTTTTTATCATTATTGCGAAAAAACAAACCCGACAACAATTTGCAGCAATTCCGAGTTTAATTAAAAACAAAAAAATTCCGCTGTGGAACTGGTTTGCAGGGTTATGTGGCGCAATGGTCGTGTTTTCTGAAGGGGCATCCGCCAGTGCATTAGGGATTGCAACCTTCCAAACAGCATTAATCTCCGCATTATTACTTTCTGGGCTATTATGCGACCGTTTTGGTATTGGTATCGATGAGAAAAAACCGTTTACCACGTTTCGTGTATTAGGCGCGGTGTTTGCTGTTGTTGCGACTTTATTTGTGGTGTCACCACAGTGGCATTCCAGCTCAGCAATTTATTTAGCTATTCTGCCGTTCTTAGCGGGTCTATTAGCCGGTTGGCAGCCAGCAGGTAACTCTAAAGTTGCCGAAGCGACAGGCTCAATGATGGTTTCTATCACGTGGAACTTTATTGTTGGCTTTACTGTTTTAACGATTGCGTTAGTCATTCGTATGGCATTGGGACACCTAACCCTTGAATTACCGGGTGTTTGGTGGATGTATTTAGGTGGCCCATTAGGTCTGATGTCGATTGCATTAATGGCTATTTTAGTTCGCGGTTTAGGTTTATTGATGTTAGGTGTGGCTTCAACGGCAGGCCAGTTACTTGGCTCCGTATTAATTGACCTTCTGTTACCATCCCTCGGTAATACCGTCTATTTAGTCACTATCATCGGTACCGTATTTGCCTTAGTGGGGGCGATTATCACCACCATTCCTGAGTTTAGAGAAGCAAAAGCGACAAAAGCCGCAGGAGTATAAAAATGAAAGGGTATATCCAAACAGTGACGGGTCCTGTTAAAAAAGAAGAGATGGGACTGACATTGCCACATGAGCATCTGTTTAACGATTTATCAACCGTTGTCGATGAGCCATTCTATGACTTTTCGCATGTTCTAGTTGATAAAAAAGTCAGCGCAGATATCCAATGGGGACTTAAACATGACCCGTATTGCTGCTGCGATAACATGGATAAAAAACCCATTGAAGATGTCATCTATGAAGTGAATAACTTCAAAGAGTTAGGTGGTAGAACATTAGTCGATGCTACAGGGTCAAAAGCGATTGGACGAGATGTCCATCAATTACGCGAAGTGGCGATTAAAACAGGCATTAATGTTGTTGCTTCTTCGGGGTTATATATCGAAAAGTTTGAAGGTGATCGCCTCGTTAATGATATCGATGCCATGGCTAAAATGATTGATGATGAGCTGAATATTGGTATTGATGGAACCGATATCTGTGCGGGTATGATTGGTGAAATTGGTGTTTCACCATTTTTTACCGAAGGCGAAAAAAACAGTTTACGCGCGGCTTCCGTTGCACAGTTGGCAAATGATCATGTCTCAATGAATATTCACATGCCGGGCTGGCAGCGCCGTGGTGATGAAGTCCTTGATATCTTAATTAAGGAAATGGGTGTTAACCCAGCTAAAATTTCATTGGCGCACTCAGACCCATCAGGGAAAGATTTTGATTACCAACGCCGGATGCTAGACAGAGGCGTATGGCTTGAGTTCGACATGATAGGTTTAGATATTTCATTTCCAAAAGAAGGGGTTGCTCCCACAGTGACCGAAACTGCGGATGCAGTGTGTAAGCTGATTGAGATGGGTTATGGCCAGCAAATCGTGTTAAGCCATGATGTATTCCTTAAGCAAATGTGGGCTAAAAATGGGGGGAATGGTTGGGGATTTGTTCCTAATGTTTTCTTATCTTTACTCGCGAAAAAAGGCGTTGATAAATCAATGCTCAACCGTCTTTGTATTGATAATCCTGCGAATTTATTGGCATAAATGATTTAGTTCTATTTGAAAAGAAAACATTTGCGGCATCTCATAATGAGTGCCGCATTTTTTGCTTTTTTAGTTTGGTAAGGGGCACTCATGAGCTTGAGATAACTTATCAATTATTCAACTGATTGATTTTACTATTGAATTATATCGGACGTATATTACTAAAAACACGCATAAAACTTATATTCAATTAACATTTTCCACAAATACCAATAACAATGAGAATCAAAATAAGATACAATCGCGCGTTATAAATTCGTACCCAGATGACGGAAAAACGTTGCACCTGCGCTCCTCAATTAGACAACTTGCTGCCTATCTGGCGTTATTAGCGGTTGCTATGTTGTTCATTGCGCCATTGATCTCTAAATCGATGGAACAGATGAATGATTGCATAGCAACGAATAACGTTACAGAGAACACTGCAATGGCAGAGCATTCGATGCATTCGCATCAAGGTATGCTGATGCCTGAAAGTTGTGAGCACAGTGGTGCAATGAATCACATGTTAATGACGGGTATTGGGCAATCGCCGATGGAAGATATTGCCTGCGGTTACTGTCAATTATTGGTTCACTTTCCATTTCTTATCTTATTTATTGCCGCTGTTATTCGACAGCTTGCAACACTAACACTGTTCCTGCCATTTGAACGTCGCGTCCAGCTTTGGTTATTTAGGCCTTGGACCTTGCGTTTAGCCCGTGCTCCACCATTTATCTGATTTTTTATCATTAATACATTCATAACATAATTCTATTTTTGCCTTATTCAGCAAAGTCGATTGCGTGCGTCTTGAATTTGATTGCTTTTTCAAGAGGTATTCCTATTGGGAGCGTCGATTTTGTGGCTAAGACAACGATGGCAGTATTTCTATTGATATAAAAAACAGGCTATAAATGAAGACATTACAATTTAGATTTGCACCTGCGGCAGCATTGGTTATCAGCGTGATTGGTTCCACCTCAGTGATGGCGAAAAATGATATTAACCAAAGCCCAATCTCTGAAAGCTCAGTCATGATCGTGACTGCACCTGTTGATTCCCCATTAACGATTACGACGTCACCAAAAACACCAAGGCAGCCCGTTCCTGCCAGTGATGGTTCTGATTACCTCAAAACTATTCCCGGTTTTTCCCAAATTCGTAATGGTGGAACCAATGGCGACCCGGTATTTCGTGGCATGTTTGGTTCACGTTTGCGTATTTTAACTAATGACAGTGAAATGCTAGGCGCATGCCCATCAAGGATGGATGCACCAACATCTTATATATCCCCTGAAAACTTTGATGTGCTCAATATGATTAAAGGGCCGCAAACGGTATTGTGGGGGCCGGGTAACTCAGCAGGAACTATTCGTTTTGAACGTGAAAAACCATTATTTACTGAAAGTGGTATGAAGGGGAATGCAAGCGCGTTAACGGCCTCGAATCACCGCTGGGATACGAACGCGGATGTTAGTTTGGGCAATGAAACAGGCTACTTACGCGTTATTGGCAATAAATCACGTTCTAATGATTATAAAGATGGTAATGGCGATAAAGTTCCGTCGAAATGGGACAAATGGAACGCGGATATTGCACTGGGCTGGACGCCAGATGAATACACGCTATTAGAACTTACTGCGGGTAAAGGCGATGGCGAAGCGCGTTACGCAGGACGTGGTATGGATGGTTCCCAATTTAAACGTGAAAGTTATGGGTTGCGATTTGAAAAGAGCAATATCGGCGATGTTCTCGACAAAATAGAAGCCAATGCCTATTACAACTATGCCGACCATATTATGGATAACTATTCTTTACGCTCACCATCAGGTGGCGGAATGGGAGGGCATATGGGGATGGGGCATGGCGGCCATAGTATGATGAACATGCCAATGAAAATGCGCGTTGACCGTGAAACCATGGGTGGGCGTGTGATGGGAACATGGTTATGGACGGATTATGAGCTGCGAGCGGGGGCTGATATGCAAACTAACAAGCACCGCAGTAAAAATACGGCTGGCTGGGTGAAAGATGCGCAGTTCCAAGATTATGGCGTATTTAGCGAATTAACATGGCAAGCCACGGCACAAGGAAAAGTTGTCAGTGGAGCACGTTTGGATCGCGTAATCGTTGAGAATAATAAGGAAATCGGCTCTTCAGGGCGTAATACCGTCATGCCAGCGGGTTTCGCTCGTTATGAGCATTCCCTCGAAAATACCCCTGTAATGTTGTATGCAGGTGTCGGCTATACCGAGCGTTTTCCTGATTATTGGGAACTGTTTTCACCAAAAATGGGCCCAGACGGTACAAGTAATGTTTTTGATAGCTTAAAAACAGAAAAAACCACCCAATTGGATATTGGGGCTAAGTTCAGTCATGAGAATACCAATGCGTGGGTTTCTGCCTACGTAGGTCGTGTTGATGATTTCATTCTTTTCCGTTATAGCGCCAGCAATCCTCGGATGAGCCAAGTTGAAAATGTGAATGCCATGATCATGGGCGGAGAGCTCGGTGTGGCGCAAAAACTTAGCGATGAGTGGAAAGCCGATGCTAGCCTTGCTTATGCATGGGGTGAAAACAGAACAGACGGTAAAGCGCTTCCACAAATGCCACCACTTGAAAGCCGTTTTGGTTTGTCTTGGGAAAAAGGGGATTGGACAACGACAGGGTTAGTGCGTGTTGTCAGTCGTCAAAGTCGTGTCGCCATCAACGACGGCAATGTGGTGGGGAAAGATTTTAGTAAAAGTGCAGGTTTTACCATTTTCTCATTCAATACCGCATACAAAGTGAATGAAAATATGAAGTTAAGTGCTGGGGTCGATAATTTGTTTGATAAGACTTACAGTGAGCACTTAAATTTAGCGGGTAACAGTGGGTTTGGTTATTCATCTAACGTACCGGTGAATGAACCGGGCAGAACGTTCTGGGCTAAACTGAACGTAACGTTTTAATTTCTAGCCTACAAATAACCCGCTATTTATTAGCGGGTTATTAAGAACATTTTAAATTATAACGGGTATATAATAATTGAGTTCTTGAATATAGCTATATGGGTTATTGATAAAGTCATCGTAAGTGGGTTTAGACTTCAGGACATAAAGCTCAACATCTGAGCCATCCCCTCGAACAATATCCATTTCAGCCAAAACCTTACCATAAGCAGTATAAATAATATCGTTGTAATCAGTGCCTTGAAGGCTGCCACTAAATTTAATTTCTAAATAATCTCCTGCGGGGACTTGCAGGCTTTTAGCTTGTGCGGGAACGATATCCACATCTTTTTCATCTAAAGCCGTAGTATATAAAAAACGGCCTTCTTCGTTAGCATTCGGGTCAACGCCATGAATAGCATATAAATGCTGAGTAACATATTGGTTTTTATCAAGAAATGACTGCCAGTAATGGCGTCTAAGTTCTTCAGTCTTGAGATTCCACTCATTAATGTCTTGTGTATAGCGGTGTTGTACACCTAATAGATGAGTTGCAGGAAGTTGTGTTAACTTCACCTGCACTTGTAACTCTTTACTGTCTCGAAGTGGAAGGCAGAAACCATCCACTTTCCAACCTTCACGTTTGCGATATTCTGATGGTGTCAGATTAAACTGCTTTTTGAAGGCGCGGCAGAATGTTTGCTGAGAATCGAAGCGATAGCGAAGAGAGATATCCATGATACTATCATTGGTTAAACGTAGTGCTACCGCAGAACATGATAAGCGCCTTGCTCGAATATACGAACCCAGCGCTAACCCTGTTTGATTTTTAAACAGGCGTTGAAAGTGCCATTTTGTGTATCCTGACCTATCAGCCACCGTATCAAGGGATAGGCGAGACTCCAAATTTTGTTCAATCCAAAGAATAATTTCTCTGATAACGCTTTCTTGTAGCATGATAATCCCTTCAATTCGCTTTTACTTAAGACCAACAGAATGCAAAACTATCAATAGTAGAGGGTAATGTTAGGTAAGTATTCATAAGTGCTCTAAATAGGATAACATGTCTACTGACAATTTAATTAAAAAGATGTGAAGTTAAGTAAGTTTTCTATTGGTTTGATTTAACATGGAATCAATGCATTACGCATGTTCGGTGTTAATTTCGATGTTCGCCTAATATTACTATAACGTTTAATTTTTTTATAAAATAAATCTTAATATTAAATTAATATGTAAAATAAGAAAGAGTGCTGTAATTCATAAATCATCAATATTAGATGGTGATTTAATGATTATTTAAAAAAGATATAGTGTGGTAAATGTTATTATGTTTATTTAAAGAGAAAAACATTTGGATTATTTAGATGATTTTTTATCGATGCACTGGTTTTTTATGATTAGTAGGTTAAGGTAAGTTTTAGCTTGTTTTTATTGATTAATTTCTGAAGGTGGAAACTAAATGATACAATTGACAATAAATTGACACGATAAATGTAAGGAAATAACAATAAATAGCTCAGATTGATTTTATAAGATGAAAAAAATAAGCTAGAATTTTAAATTAATTAAAAATCAATTTCAAAAACAGAATGACATTATTGGATTATTCTGAAAAAGAATGTTCATTATGTGTTTTTTTGCTATTGAATTGTGATGTTGTTCAAGTTTAAAATGTAACAATGTAAATTTAAAAATTGTTTTATTTCAATTGGATGGGCTTTGATTTTTTATTTTTTTATAAGTTAATAGTCTTATTTTGACGTGTTTAACTGAAATTTTATTATCATAAATCAATTTATATATTTAATGGTAATGATAATTTACGCATCCATTAATAGTAATGTTATTAAATCTATCGGGAAAGTTATGAGCAAAGATAATATCGCAAAAATGTTAGGCTTGAAAATTAAAATGCAACGTGAGAGTCATAAAATGACAATTAAGCAAACTGCAACATTAATTGGTGTGTCTGAAGATGAAATGAATCGTTTTGAGACAGGTGATAGTTGTATTGATGTTGATTCATTATTTCAATTTGCATATTTATTTAACTTAGAACCAGCCAGCTTTTTATATGGCGTAGTCAACACAAATAGTGGTGCTCGTAGTACGTTACATTAGTTTATTATCTTATTAATCGTTATTGGAAAGCTAATTAATTAGATTTATTTATAATGTATGTCATGGTACTCATTTTTATAAAATGTATTATTTTAAAATACATTATATAAATTCAATGAGTTATGAAATATGAAA
Source organism: Providencia sp. UF-183 (assembly GCF_058246155.1). NCBI lineage: Bacteria > Pseudomonadati > Pseudomonadota > Gammaproteobacteria > Enterobacterales > Morganellaceae > Providencia > Providencia sp. UF-183. The sequence continues at coordinate 320,975 of NZ_JBSICD010000001.1, forward strand.
GCAAATAGCCTTTACATCATTAAGTATTTACAAATAGATTTATGCTAAATAAAATCATTGTTAGTCAGCAGGTTTATTATTTCATCAGTGAGTTTATTTGCTTGTAACCAGTGATTTATTTGAAATGATTTTTCTTCATTACGGAGTTTTAGAATAAATTGGTCAAGTTGCTTAACGATGGAGGTTTCCTCGTTAATGTTTTGATTTTCTTGGCTAATAGTCAGTTTACTCTCAGCTTCGTAACTGTGATTACACTGTTTAAGTGAAATTTTATCAGCGATGTTTCCGGTATTAAAAAACAGCTCAAATGAAACGAGTAGTCCGCTTTTATGGCGAAGGTTGATGATAATGACGTCACCATTTTCCATTTTTGCGAACGGGTGGGAGTATTGAACGGAAGCCTCGCTTAGCGAGAAGTCTGGTAATAATGATAAAAGTAATGCAACTTTTTGCGTTAATACGCTACGTAACGTATTAAAAGGTAGCCTATTTTCAGGCTCAATCACTCGGTGTGCCGAAAGCCTTAGCAAGCCAGTTTCGGAACCACTACTGATTGTTAAAGCCGTTTTTAATTGAGTGAACGCATCTTCAAATGAAAGTACAGGGTTGTAATTAATGCACACGCCATTACGTTTGGCGCGTTTAAGTAAATCACTGAGTTCTAACTCACTGTAGTTAGGAATATTATTGAGTAAGAGATCTTTTCCTGCATCAATAGCTCGCTCTATCGTGAATTTTAGTAATTCATCGCTGCATACTGATGTCATGATGATGGAATTAATATCATCATTATTCATCAACTCTTCGATTCTGCGCTTTTGACACATGTAATAGCTCATTGACGGTAATGGCGGTTCAATATCGCAAACCGCTTTTAACTCGCAGTGGTGTGAGCTTAACTTTATCGATTGAATATAAGGCAAATTTTGGTTATGCGTCCCGATTAAACCAATTCCAGTACGGTCCAAAGACATCACTGAGTGCTGTTCTTCGAGTAAACGAAGGTGGCCAAGCAAATAAAGGAAGTGAGTGTTTATCATGCTTTTTCCTTATTTTCGGTTTTGAGTCGGAAATTTACATAATCTCAACATAACAGGACGGAATAATAATTTCATTTGAATGTTATAATGGAATTTGTATTTTCTGATGTAACTCACAATTTACAGAAAATAATGTCGAAAAATCACATTTAAGTTGTCGAGTCGGAAAATGCGCGGTGGGTTAAGAAATTTTGGTTCACAATCGGCAAATAGAATGCTCTTAACCCATGGAGGCGTGAGTTAAGAGCAATTATTAGCTAAATGAGTTTATTACCTTGGCGGTAGGCTAATGCAACGGTTAATGACTGTGCTAAACATAATGTGGCTGACTGAGAACGAAACGCATCAACTTGGGCTTCTTTAATTACAAAGCAGACATCACTAAAGCTGGCGAGTGGGCTAATTTGGCTATCGGTAATCACAATTTGCTTTGCTCCTGCCTGAGCCGCTTTTTCACTTACCATCACTGTTTCTGAGGCATAAGGTGTGAAACTGATCGATATAACGACGTCATTTTCGCTAATCCGGCTGATCTGCTCTTTAAACATTCCACCAAGACCATCAATTAACACCGGGCGACATTCTAAATGGCTGAGAGCATAACTTAAGTAAGTTGCCACGCTAAAAGAACGACGCAGCCCTATAATATAGACATTCTGGGCATCGGCTAATAATGAAACGGCTTTTTCCATATCTTCAGCAGGGGTTCTTGCTGCCATTTGCTGCAACGCTTGTGCGTTTGAATGGGCAAATTCTTTTAAAATTTGTGCTGGATCATCACTTAACTCCTGCTCGCTATCCATCTCACGAAAGAGCCTTGCTCTATCTGTATAGCTTGCGGTTTCCTCGACCAAATTCATGCGAAACAGTTGTTTCATTTCATTGAAGCCACTGAAATCGAATGCATTGGCGAAGCGGATCAAGGTAGATGGAGGCACATTGGCCTCTTTAGCGATAACCGCAACCGTATCAAAGGCGACACTATTCGTATTATCGAGTACGTATCTTGCGACTTGTTGTAGACGTTTACTTAACTCATCGTACCGAGCACGAACTTGCTCTTGAAACTCATTTAAATTTGCTGCACTTGACATATAACCTCCATGATTTGGCTCTAATTGTAGTTGTTTTGTGCCGTTAGTCGAATCTTTTTGAAACAATCAGTTCATACGATCCTGTCTTTTCTTATCATTTATTGTAATTACTGGGTATTTCACTCAACAAATTGAATGGGTTATCTCACGTATTTCTTTTATTGAATACAGGAGAACAGCCCCATTTAACCCCATAAGTTTGATTGTTCTTGGGGCAATTAATGATTAAAGCGGTTTTTGAAACGAGCGTCTCTAAAGTGAATAAAAAATTTCATAAAAACTTTGGCTGGATCACATATATTGAATGTTGTTTCAAATTTGATTGAAAATGAAATGAATATTTCATATACATTAAGTAACACAAGGTAACTCTATCAGCTAAAGAGAGGCAGCATGGAACAGATTCATAATTTCATTGGTGGTGAAATCGTATCCAGTCAAAGCGGGCGATTTGCGCCAGTATTTAACCCTGCAACAGGGGCGCAAATTGCACAAGTTGGACTTAGCAGTGCCGATGAAACGAAAAAAGCCATAGAAGTTGCGCACAAAGCATTCCCAAAATGGGCAAAATTATCACCGTTAAAACGTTCACGCATCCTGTTTAAATTTAAAGCATTACTCGAAGACAATATGGATGATTTAGCGCGTTTAATTTCAAAAGAACACGGTAAAGTTTTCTCCGATGCAGTGGGTGAATTGACCCGTGGATTGGAAGTTGTTGAATTTGCTTGTGGTATTCCACATCTGCAAAAAGGTGAGCACTCAGCCAATGTCGCAACGGGCGTAGATAGCCATTCATTAATGCAACCTTTAGGGGTGTGTGCAGGGATTACGCCGTTTAACTTTCCAGCAATGGTACCCATGTGGATGTTCCCAGTAGCGATTGCAACGGGGAATACCTTTGTTTTAAAACCGTCTGAAAAAGACCCTTCTTTAGCACTAGCATTGGCAAAACTGCTTAAAGAAGCGGGCTTACCTGATGGCGTTTTTAACGTTGTACAAGGGGATAAAGAGTCTGTTGATGTCTTATTAACAGCGCCGGAAGTCCAAGCGGTCAGTTTTGTCGGTTCAACACCTATTGCAGAATATATTTACGCAACTGCATCTGCTCATGGTAAGCGTTGCCAAGCGTTAGGTGGTGCAAAAAATCATTGTATCTTAATGCCTGATGCAGATATGGGGCAGGCCGCAAATGCGATTATGGGCGCAGCGTTTGGTGCTGCGGGTGAACGCTGTATGGCGTTGTCAGTGGTATTAGCGGTTGGTGATGAAACCGCAGATGCGTTGATTGCTAATCTGAAAGGGCAAATTGCCAAAATGACGGTTGGCCCAGGTATCACTGAAGGCAAAGAAAATGACATGGGGCCAGTTATCTCTGCACAGCATAAAGCTAAAATTTGTGATTATATAACTAGCGGCGAAAAACAAGGTGCAACCCTGTTAGTTGATGGTCGTGATTTTAAAGTGACAGGTTTTGAAAATGGCTATTTCGTTGGGCCAACATTGTTTGATAATGTCACGCCTGAAATGGACATTTATAAAGAAGAAATTTTTGGACCGGTGCTTGCTGTCGTCCGTGTTCCAGATTTTGAAACTGGTTTGAAACTGATTAACCAGCACGAATATGGTAATGGAACCGCAATATTTACCCGTGATGGTGAAACAGCTCGTGAATTCCAAGAGAATGTTCAAGCGGGAATGGTGGGTATCAATATTCCAATTCCTGTTCCGATGGCATTCCACAGCTTTGGTGGATGGAAACGTTCTATTTTTGGACCCTTAAATGTGCATGGAAATGATGGTGTTCGCTTCTATACTCGCATGAAAACGGTGACAAGCCGTTGGCCTGCTAGTGTGCGCTTAGAGCATCATGAAAGTAGTTTCACAATGCCAACCATGGAATAAATGGAGACCCAAATGAATAAGCAGAAAATGACTACAGCTCAAGCATTGGTAAAGTTTCTTAACCAACAATATGTTGATGTCGATGGTGAGCAGTATCCGTTTATTCAGGGAGTATTTACGATTTTTGGCCATGGTAACGTTGTAGGTTTAGGGCAGGCGCTTGAAGAAGCACCTGGCCACCTGCGTGTCTATCAAGGGTGTAATGAGCAAGGTATGGCGCATATTGCGACGGGATTTGCTAAGCAAAAGAAACGTAAACAAATTTTTGCTGTTACCTCTTCAGTCGGCCCCGGTGCGGCGAATATGATCACCGCTGCCGCGACTGCCACGGCGAATCGTATCCCATTGTTATTATTACCGGGTGACACATTTGCTACTCGCCAACCTGACCCTGTTTTACAGCAAGTCGAACAATATGGTGATGGCACAATCAGTACCAATGATTGCTTCCGTCCTGTTTCCCGCTATTGGGATCGAATTTCGCGTCCTGAACAATTGATGGCGGCAATGGTTAATGCCATGCGAGTATTAACTGACCCTGCGGATACCGGGGCTGTAACCATTTGTTTACCGCAAGATGTGCAAGGTGAAGCGTGGGATTACCCTGATTATTTCTTTGAAAAACGTGTTCACCGCATCGAACGTCGCCCTGCAACAACGGTGAGTATCGAAGAGGCTGTTGCCCTGATTCAAAGTAAGAAAAAACCACTGTTAGTCTGTGGTGGCGGGGTGCGTTACTCTGAAGCGCATGATGCATTTGTGCAGTTCGCTGAAGATTACCACATTCCGTTTGGGGAAACCCAAGCAGGGAAAAGCGCCATTGTTGCGAGCCACCCACTGAATATGGGGGGGATTGGCACGACTGGGGGATTAGCCGCGAATTTACTGGCGAAAGAGGCTGATCTTGTTATAGGTGTCGGCACCCGTTTTACTGATTTTACAACGGCGTCGAAGTCGTTGTTTAGTCACCCTCAGGTTAAATTTTTAAACATCAATGTCGCCGAGTTTGATGCAAGCAAATTGGATGCATTAAAAGTGGTGGCAGATGCAAAAGAAGGGCTGCAAGCACTTGATGCCAAACTGAAAGGTACAGGTTATCAAGGTCAATGGGGTAATGAAATAAAACAAGCGAAAGCGCAGTGGAAAGAGGAACTCGACCGCTTGTTTAGTATTCAGTACCAGCCATTAGATTTTGTTCCTGAAATTGCAGGGCACCTTGATGATAAGCTCGAGGAATACCGTAAGGCGCTAGGAAGTGAGTTGACGCAAACCCGTGTGCTGGGGTTGATGCAGCAACATATGGAAGATAACGCCATCATTGTGGGCGCAGCGGGTTCATTACCCGGTGACTTGCAGCGTATTTGGTTACCAAAACAGCGTGATACCTACCATTTGGAATACGGTTATTCTTGTATGGGGTATGAAATTGCGGCGGCAGTCGGTGCCAAGATAGCGGCACCTAAGCAACCTGTGTATGCGATGGTTGGCGATGGTTCTTATCTGATGCTACATAGCGAGTTACAAACGGCTATCCAAGAGAACATTAAAATCACGATTTTATTGTTTGATAACGCAGGGTTTGGTTGCATCAATAACTTACAGATGAGCCAAGGTATGGGGAGTTTTGGCACAGAGAATCGCCATCGAAACCCACAAACGGGTTTAATGGATGGGCCATTAGTGAAAGTGGACTTTGCGAAAAACGCAGAAAGTTATGGCTGCAAAAGTTATCGCGTACACGATGAAGCCCAGCTTTTAGATGCCCTAGAGAGCGCTAAAGATCATCCAGGTTGTGTATTGATTGATATTAAAGTACTGCCAAAAACAATGACAAATGGTTATGAGGCTTGGTGGCGAACAGGTACGGCTCAAGTATCTGAGAAACCAGAAATTGTTGCTGCGGCAGAAAGTATTAAACAGATGGTTGAGAACAACGTTCGCCTTTATTAATGAATGTTTAGTTGCTCATTGAATGGTCATCGGCGGTAGTTAACCGCCGAGAAGCACTCTTGGGTGCTATGCCTATAAGGGGCATCAACATCGTCAGGTAGGGTCGTTATTGGAAATTTAGCAAGGATTGCGTTTCATTTTATATTCTACGTGGTTAACATTTGCGTTAGCTTTATCTATTTATGCCCAGCTTTTGCTGGGTTTTTTTTATGGTTTTAATAGTTTAAAAATTAAAAAATAGAAACGTATGTTTCGAAATATCACTTTGTTGAGTCGGGAAAAGGGATGATGAATTAAAAAAGGGATATGGAACGCAGACTTTATTGTCAAATACTGATAGGTTGCATTATTGTTTTGTGATCTAAATAACACTAAAAAACCACTTTAATGTAACATTTGTTACCTAGAGCCCAAAAACATAATTTCCAAAAAATTATAAATTGAAATGAACGTTTTGTTTGGTATATTTCATATTATCCAAATAGTGGATTTAAAGTATCAAGGAGCATTTGAATGTTCAATATAGCACTATTCGGCGCAGGACGTATCGGACAGGTTCATGCTGTTAATATTGCCGGCCATAAAGAAACCGCACTTTATTCTGTTATCGACCCTTATCAACCCAACGCGGTTGCCTTGGCTGAAAAATACCAAGCAAAAGTGCAAACGACAGAAGAAGCGATGCAAGACCCGAATGTTCACGGTGTTTTGATTGCTTCTGCGACAGATACCCACGCTGATTTAATCGAGCTTGCTGCTAAACATAAAAAAGTGATTTTCTGTGAAAAGCCAGTTCACCTTGACCTAGAGCGTGTTAAGCAGTGTATCAAAAGCGTTAAAGAACATAATGTACCATTGTTTATTGGTTTTAACCGCCGTTACGACCCACAGTTTCGCCACCTGAAAAATTTATTCCAACAAGGCGCAATTGGTAAAGCGGAATCCTTAATTATTACTTCGCGTGACCCTTCACCTCCACCAGCAGAATATGTCAAAGTATCGGGCGGCATGTTCAGAGACATGACTATCCATGATTTTGATATGGCGCGCTTTATGATTGGCGAAGAGCCATGCTCAGTTTTCGCACAAGGCAGTAATGTGGTTGACCCTGCCATTGGTCAAGCGGGCGATATCGATACGGCATTTATTATTTTGAAATTCCCATCGGGTGCGATGGCGACCATCTCCAATAGTCGCCGTTCTGGCTACGGTTATGACCAGCGCATTGAATTACATGGTGAAAAAGGCTTGTTAACCGCTGGGAACATTAAAGAAAACAGCGTTTCATTGTTAAGTGAAGCAGGGGCATTATCTGCAAAACCAGAGTATTTCTTCTTGCAACGCTACCATGAAGCTTATAAGGCAGAATGGGAGCATTTTGTGGACATTTTAGCGGGTCGTGCACAATCAGAAACGACAGGAACAGATGGTGAGTTAGCGCTGTATTTAGCGGATAAAGCACTTGAGTCACTGAAATCAGGTAAAGAAGTTAAGTTGTAGTTTGTTTCTTTGAACGTGTTTTAAATTCGATTACAAATTTGCGGGCGAAAAATAATTTCGTCCGCAGACAAAACCTAAAAGTATTTAATGATATTCAAACATCAATTAAATATAAAAAATAAGTTTTGTACTTAATAAAAAACTCTACAGACTTTTTATATTCCGATATAGATTGAGGGACTTTTACAATCTTATTTTTGCTCTATTTAATTAACTTATTGTATTTATTTATTTTAGTTTTATTTTCCTCTCGTAGGTTAATTTAAAAGCATATTAAAAGTTAATTCAATAGTGATTCAATTCAGCGTGTTAAAAAATATTTTCATTATTTAATTCCTTACATAAGGCATTTGCTTAAATACTGAAAAGGCATTTTTTGACTGACATAATGATACAAATAATAAGGTAATAATATGTCATTAATAATGAATCTCAACGAACAACAGCGAAAAAGGTTGCACCAAATTACACTGGTTGCCACTTTTGGTGGATTACTTTTCGGGTATGACACTGGTGTTATCAACGGCGCATTTTCATCACTAAAAGAAAATATGGGGCTCACACCGACCACAGAAGGTTTAGTGATGAGCGTCCTGCTAGTGGGCGCAGCCCTTGGTAGTGTTTGTGGTGGGCGTGTTGCTGACTATGTAGGTCGACGAACTTACTTACTTTATCTCTCCTTTTTATTCTTATTCGGGGCATTTTTATCCGCGGCAGCGCCGAATATTGAAGTCTTATTAGTGGCGAGGTTTATCCTTGGCTTTGCTGTTGGTGGTGCTTCTGTCACAGCGCCGACTTTTATCTCTGAAGTTGCCCCGACAGAGATGCGGGGAAAACTCACTGGGCTCAATGAGGTTGCCATTGTTATTGGGCAGCTAGCCGCATTTGCGATTAATGCCATTATCGGCTCTATTTGGGGGCATTTACCCGACGTTTGGCGCTATATGTTGCTCGTTCAAGCTGTTCCTGCATTGTGCTTATTATTTGGTATGTGGAAAGCCCCTGAAAGCCCACGTTGGTTAATGAGCAAAAATCGCCGCGAAGAAGCGCTAAAGATTTTAAAGCAAATTCGCCCTGAAAAACGTGCAATACAAGAGTACGAAGACATCGTGACGCTGTTAGACGTTGAAGCGGCAGAAGCGAAGAAAAACCCGGATGCAAACAAACGAAATTTAGCCCTTATCCTCAATACTCCGTGGATTTTAAAGTTAGTTCTCATCGGTATGGTGTGGGCAGCATTGCAGCAAACCACGGGTGTGAACGTGATCATGTACTACGGGACTGAAATCCTAAAAACAGCCGGTTTTTCTGAGCAAACATCGTTAGTTTTCAACGTACTTAACGGGGTGTTCTCTGTTGGTGGTATGGTTATCGGGGTACTTTTCTTAGTTGACCGTTTCAAACGTAAAACCCTGATTGTGGGTGGTTTCGCCTTAATGGCCTCATTGCACTTATTAATCGCTGCAACGGATTACTTCTTAACGGGGGATGTGAAAGCGACCTTAATTTGGTTATTGGGTGCGGTGTTTGTCGGGGTAATGCAAGGAACAATGGGCTTCCTGACCTGGGTTGTATTAGCCGAGCTATTCCCACTGAAAATTCGTGGGTTATCTATGGGGATCTCTGTTTTCTTTATGTGGATCATGAACGCAATTGTCAGTTACCTGTTCCCAGTGTTACAGGCAGAGCTTGGATTAGGCCCAGTATTCTTGATTTTCGCGGTAATAAACTACCTCGCCATTGTGTTTGTGGTGAAATTATTGCCTGAAACATCAAACAAATCTCTGGAACAGCTGGAAGAAGAATTGTCATCAATGTAATTACAGTGCATTCACTCTGTGAATGCACCTAATAAATTTACAAGAGGGTGGAATATGATTGAACAACTGACCACACAAAGCCTACATTTAGGTTGCCAAGCGAGAAACAAAGCCGAAGTATTGCAAATGGTTGGCGCTGAATTTAAACGAAAAGGCTATGTCGATAGGGATTGCGTCCACTTTTTAACAGAGCGAGAGCAGCAAATTTCGACCTTTTTAGGCAATGGCATTACCTTGCCACACTTACCAAAATCGGCGAATGACATTATTTTGCACAGTGGTGTGGAGATTTTTCAATTTCCTGATGGGGTAATTTGGGACCGAACAAATGTGATGTTCATCGCCATTGGCGTTATCGCAAAATCAAGGGAGCATATTGATGTGCTCAGAGAAATTGCGTTGATTTTTAGTGATGAATTTATTGCGAATGCGCTGTCACTGACCTCAAGCAAAGAGGAATTTTTGAGCATTCTTCATCGTTAATGTTCTAGCTCATAAATGCGCTCACCATGGCGGTACTGATTTGCATGGTGGGCGTAATGTTCTGAGTTTACAGCATAATTTTAGGTTTTTTTATACCGCATGCGGCGGCATAGCGAGCTAGTGTTTCGATTGTTGCTTTTTCCGCATGCCTTTCGGTTCTCGATACGGCTGAAGGGGAAATGCCTAATCGTGCTGCAATTTGAGAACTCGTTAGCCCCGCAGAGCAGCGCCATGCAAGTAATTGTTCTCTGACTCGTTCTGCGCGTAATTCGGCTTCATAAATGGCGTTGACTTCTGGATCAGATAAAATATCGTTGAGAACATCTTCCCAAGCAATTGATTTTTTACTCATCGTTTAGCATCTCCTCTAGTCGCTTTGCAGCTGAAGTTAAAATAGCTGACAGTAAAAGAGAAAATAATGATACTCAAGAGTTAAATGAAGCTATAAGTTTAATTAAGCTATAAGTGTAATTAAAACTCATACAATACCAAACACATCTCCTTTTATTTCATTTTTCATTTCATTTAGTGTCTTTTTATTGGACTTCTCATCTCTATTTATTTGGTGAAATAGAATTTTTAAACCTTTAATTCTTTATAAATTAGTAAATTACAGAAAAATCTATGCCAGATCACATAATGAAATTAATATTTCTAACTTTATTGAAAATGAAATAAATATTCCGTATAACAGTATTATCAAATCAAAAGTATTCAATAAAGCATTGGGACAGCCATTGCGCCATACAGAATGTGCGAGGGAGAGAACAAATGAAAGAAATCCGTATTGGTATGATTGGAACAGGCTACATTGGGCGCGCACATGCGATTGCTTATGCACAAGCATCAACGGTTTTCCCACTAAAAGGAAAGCTAGTTCGTGAAATGATTGCGGAAGTGACACCAGAGCTTGCGCAAACTCGTGCACAAGAAATGGGGTTTAATCGTTCAACGGATGATTGGCGCAAACTTGTAGCGGATCCAAATATTGATGTGGTGGATATTTGTTCTCCTAACTTTTTACACAAAGAAATGGCGATGGAAGCGATTAAACATGGCAAACATGTTTATTGTGAAAAGCCACTAGCCCTCAATTCCCACGATGCAAAAGAGATGGTTACCGCGGCTGAAAAAGCCGGCGTAAAAACCTTGGTTGGGTTTAACTATATGAAAAACCCAACGGCGCAATTAGCAAAAGAGATCATCGAAAATGGCGAAATCGGCAATGTGATCCATTTCTACGGCACACATAATGAAGACTATATGGCTGATCCAACGGCACCTATTCATTGGCACTGCTTTAAAGAAAAGGCAGGGTTGGGTGCGTTGGGGGATCTATCTGCTCACATCATCAATATGGCGCAATATTTAGTGGGCGATATTGAAACGGTGTGTGGCGATATGGAGATAGTCATCAAAGAACGTCCAGAAAAAGCAGGTTCGTCAGTGATGGTTGCGGTAGAAAATGAAGACCAAGCTCATGCGATGGTGCGTTTTGCGGGTGGTGCGATGGGGGTTATCGAAACTTCTCGCATTGCATCTGGCCGCAAAATGGGGCTGACCTATGTGGTCACGGGCACCAAAGGCACGTTGTCATTTACCCAAGAGCGAATGGCGGAATTAAAACTGTATCGCCATGATGAGCCATCAAACCGCCAAGGGTTTAAAACTATTTTAGTTGGGCCTGAGCACCCAGATTATGCGCCATTTTGCGGCGGTGCAGGTCATGGAATTGGGTTTAACGATCAAAAAACAGTCGAAGTACGCGATTTAATTGATGGTGTCGCGACAGGCAAAGGCATGTGGCCAGACTTTGAAGAAGGTTGGAAAGTATCGCGTATTTTAGATGCCATCGCCCGCTCTTATGAAGAGCAGCGCTGGGTCAAAGTAAAAGAAATCAATTAATTCTGTTGTAGTTAAGGGGTAATTAATGGATAAGCAGAAGAAGTTAGATGTTATCTGTATGGGCCGTATTGCCGTTGACCTGTACGGACAACAGATAGGTTCTCGTTTAGAAGATATGAGCACGTTTGCCAAATATTTAGGCGGCTCATCAGGTAACGTTGCATTCGGTACAGCAATACAAGGTTTGAAATCATCAATGTTAGCCCGTGTGGGGGATGAACATATGGGGCGCTTTCTACGCGAGGAATTACAACGCGTAGGGTGCGATACCAGCCACCTGATCACGGACAAAGACAGATTAACCGCATTAGTGATCTTAGGGATCAAAGACCAAGATACTTTTCCGTTGATTTTCTACCGTGATAATTGTGCTGATATGGCCATTACTCCGGATGATTTCACGGAAGACTATATTGCCTCTTCCCGCTGCTTAGCGATTACGGGTACGCATTTATCGAACCCGAAAACCCGCGCGGCGGTATTAAAAGCGCTGGAATATGCGAAACGCAATAATGTGAAAACCGCGATTGATATCGATTACCGACCGGTGTTATGGGGGTTAACCTCTTTGGGTGATGGCGAAACACGCTTTATTGCCTCAGACAGTGTAACGCAGCAACTGCAAGACGTATTATCGATGTTTGACCTGATTGTGGGAACCGAAGAAGAGTTTCACATTGCAGGAGGAACAACCGATACCATCCAAGCACTGAAAAATATCCGCAAATTAACGGATGCAGAATTAGTGTGTAAACGCGGTTCATTAGGGTGCTCGGTATTTAGTGGTGCGATCCCAGAGACTTTAGACGAAGGCATTACAGTGCACGGTGTTAGAGTCGATGTTCTTAACGTGTTAGGCGCGGGTGATGCGTTTATGTCTGGCCTGTTGCGGGGCTATCTAAATGGAGATGGTTGGGAAAAAGCTTGTGCCTACGCCAATGCGTGTGGTGCGCTGGTGGTTTCACGCCACGGCTGTGCGCCAGCAATGCCAACGAAGGTTGAGTTGGATAACTACCTTGAGCGTGCAGCGGCAGTGCCGCGCCCAGACCTCGACCCAGTATTAAACCACTTACACCGTGTGACGACACGCAGCACACAATGGAACGAACTGTGTGTGATGGCATTTGACCACCGCATCCAATTTGTGGATATGGCACGCGCTGCTGGAGCCGACATTTCCTGCATCCCGCATCTGAAAAAACTGATTTTCCGTGCCAGTCTTGAAGTGTCGCAAGAAGCGAATTTACAAGGTAAAGCGGGTTTGCTGTGTGACAGTACCTTTGGGCAAGATGTGCTCAACGACGTAACAGGGCGTGGCTGGTGGATTGGCCGTCCAATCGAGTTACCTGCATCAAGACCATTGTGCTTAGAACATGGCAATATCGGTTCACAGCTGATCAGTTGGCCGAAAGAGCATATCGTAAAATGTTTGGTGTTCTTCCACCCAGAAGACAACCACCCGCTGCGCTTAGAGCAAGAAAAAACGGTGCAAGAGGTGTACAGCGCATGTTGCCAATCAGGCCATGAGTTATTGCTTGAAGTGATTTTACCTGCGGACATGGAACGCACTGACGAGCTGTATTTACGTGCCATCAAGCGCTTCTATAACTTAGGCATTAAACCCGATTGGTGGAAGCTGCCACCGTTGCAAGCCGAAAATTGGGATGCGGTGGATGCCTTAATTCAAGAGCGTGACCCGTATTGCCGCGGAGTCGTGTTATTAGGGCTAGACGCGCCGCAAGACGAACTGCAAGCAGGCTTTAATGCCGCCGCAGGCAAATCAATCGTTAAAGGATTCGCAGTGGGTCGTACGTTGTTCGGTAAACCTTCTTTAGAATGGATGAAAGGTGAGCTGAATGATGACGAACTCGTGCAGAAAATAAAAACAAACTATTTAAACCTGATTGCCCTATGGCGTCAGCGTAAATAATATCCCTCTTACCTACACAGGAGCTTCATCATGGCAATCCAACTTGGTATCAACCCTTTGACATGGACCAATGATGATTTACCCACTCTGGGGGCGGAAACGTCACTAGAAACTTGTTTGACCGAAGGCCGTCAGGCAGGGTTTGCTGGCTTTGAATTGGGGAACAAATTCCCACGTAAAGCCGATGTTTTAGGGCCAATTTTAAAACAGCACGACTTACAATTAGTCTCTGGCTGGTATTCGGGGGAGCTATTAACCCGCAGTGTAGAAGAAGAAATTGAAGCTGTGCAAGGGCACTTAGCGTTATTGCGTGACCTTGGTGCTAAAGTGATGGTGTTTGCTGAGGTTACCCATTGTATTCATGGGGATCAAAACAAACCCGTGCATATGCGCCCACTGTTCCCAGCGGACAAATGGGAAGAGTACGGTAAAAAACTGACAGAGTTTGCGAAATATACGTTATCTCAAGGCGTTAAAATTGCCTACCATCACCATATGGGGACGGTGATTGAATCGGCTGAAGATGTGGATAACCTAATGAAATATACGGGTGATGAAGTCGGTTTATTGCTTGATACAGGTCACTTAACATTTGCAGGGGCAGACCCTGTAGAAGTCGCGAAACGTTGGGCAAAACGCATCAACCACGTGCACTGCAAAGACGTACGTGCCGATGTGCTCAATGATGTGAAAAACCGTAAAACGAGTTTCTTAGATGCGGTACTGGCAGGGGTCTTTACCGTACCGGGTGATGGCTGTGTTAACTACCCAGAAGTTTTCAAAGTATTGAAAAATAGCCAATATGAAAATGGCTGGTTAGTGGTAGAAGCGGAGCAAGACCCGGCAATTGCGCATCCACTGACGTATGCGACTTTAGGATATAACAATTTACACAAGTTAGCGAAAGACGCAGGCCTCATCTAAACCTTCGTCACATTTCAGTCTGTGATGTTGTTGGTCTCGTTTACCATCCCTAGATATTGATTTGTGCGTTTCTAGGGATTGGTACTTTTGATCACAAACGCATATTAGATATGCGCTAAAAGTTAATAAAATAGGTTGTGAACAACGGTCACAACCTGAAAAAAGCTAGAGGAAAGTTATGTCAAAATTACTGTCGAAATATCATGCTCCAGATGCACATAAGCGTACTCAGCATATCACGCCACAGATTGCCAACTGGGGATATGTACACTTTGATGTGTATGAACTGAAACAAGGAGAATCCATTTCTTTACCTGCGTCTGAAAACGAAATGTGTTTAGTCTTAGTGGCAGGTAAGGCGACGATCAAAACGCCAGATCAAACGTTTGAAAATATTGGCGATCGCATGGATCCATTTGAGCGTAAAAAACCGTATGCGGTGTATGTGACGGCGCAAGAATTTGCAGAAGTTAAAGCTGAAACGGCTTTAGAGCTTGCCGTGTGCAGTGCGAAAGGCAAAGGCACTTACCCAACCCGTTTAATTGGCCCTGATGATATTGGTGCAGAACAACGTGGTCATGGTTATAACAAACGTTATGTCCACAATATTTTGCCTGATGATAAAGCCGCAGACAGTTTGTTAGTGGTGGAAGTGTTTACGGATGAGGGATGCACCAGTTCATACCCAAGCCATAAACATGATACCGATAATGAACCGAATGAAACCTATTTAGAAGAAACCTATTATCACCGTTTGAACCCATCCCAAGGTTTCTGTATGCAGCGTGTTTACACTGACGACCGTGAATTAGACGAATGTATGGCGGTGTATAACAAAGATGTGGTTATGGTGCCAAAAGGGTATCACCCAATGGCAACGATGGCAGGCTACGATAACTACTATTTGAATGTGATGGCAGGACCAACACGTAAGTGGTTATTTACATGGGAAAAAGACCATAATTGGGTCAATAGTGACGTGTATGCCGCCAAGCACAAAGCGC
Organism: Providencia sp. UF-183; assembly: GCF_058246155.1. NCBI lineage: Bacteria > Pseudomonadati > Pseudomonadota > Gammaproteobacteria > Enterobacterales > Morganellaceae > Providencia > Providencia sp. UF-183. The sequence goes on from NZ_JBSICD010000001.1 coordinate 336,530, forward strand.
AGTAAGTTGTTACCTGTAGTCACCTGTAGTCGTGAATAAAGTTATAAGCACCAAATCTGTTATCTATTTTGCCGGTAAATTATTTACCGGCTTTTTTATCTGTCATTAATAAGCCGCTGTAAATTGTTGGCGAACAAATTGGGCATTATTGACTTCATCAAGGATAGCAACGGCAAAATCTTCCACAGAAATTTTCGCAGGCACATTGCCATTCATCAATAATTCAGTGCCACCCAAACGGAACGTTTCTGTGCGTTCACCGGGTTCTAACATGGCAGCGGGGGACACATAAGTCCAGTCAAGGGTATCGATAGTTTGCAACTGGTTTTTAAACTCACGCATTGCCTGTGCGCCGGGTTTGATTTCGGCTGGGAAATCAGGCGAATCAATTAAATCCATATTAGGGGCAATTTTTAAACTACCCGCGCCACCGACCACAATAAAGCGTTTTACCGAAGCTTTTTGTACCGCTTGCAAAATAGCGTTATTCCCTGTGACCGTGTCTTGGTACAAGTTCGGATTTTGCCAGCCGCCGTTAAACGCACTGATCACCACATCTTGGCCTTTCAGGCGAGATGTTAGCCACGCGACATCGGTAATATCCCCAGATTCTGTTATCAAATGAGCATGTTGTGGCAGGGTGTTGCTATGGCGAGAAATGGCAGTCACTTGGTGATGGCGGTGCAGCGCTTCTGCAACTAATGCTTTTCCCACAAAACCGGTCGCACCAATGATCGATATTTTCATACGGAACCCCTAGTGTGTGACACACTGTTGTTTGATTGATTTTGTAAATATCATCTAATTAAAGTATAGGGCAGATTTATCTTCCGCGGAATGTACTTAGTGCGTTTTCTTGACATCATTCGCCAGTTTTATGGGTGCAAGACGTGTTTGCAAAGGGCAACGACATGTTCCGTTCTTGCTTCGAGTGTGGGTGTTAACCCCGCAGGGGAGAGCCCTAGGGAAATTTGCCGCAATGGCTCAGCAATGGCCATGGATAAGATTAAATCGCTGAGTACCATAAAATCTGCTTGTTTAATAAGCTGCTTTTTCTCATGACGAACTAACCACTGTGCCAACAGTTGGCGGCTACGTTCAATGCCACTTTTTTGGTATTTATCGAGCAAAATGTGTTTTTGCTTGAAATCGGTTTGCAATAAACGAAAGAGCCCAACAGCTTCATAAGACAAAACTTTTTGTGCAATTGCATTGATGTTTTGAGTGAGTAAGGTAAAAAAGTTATCAGTTGATTGTGCTTCTTGCTCAAACAGAGGAACAAAGCTGTCGGTCCAACTCAAAATCACCATTTCAATTAACGTTTCGCGGTTATCCACAAATCGGTAAATAGTCTTTTTCGCCACCCCTGCGCGTTTTGCCACTGTATCAATGGTGGTGGATAAGTAACCTTCCTCAAGGAGCGATTGTGCAGTGGCCTGAATAATTTTTTCTTTTAATTCAGCCTCAGGAACACTGGGTCTACCGCGTGTTGATTTGCTTGGTTCATTTTTTTGCATAAATGGCGCTCTATTTTTTTGTACTTGACTTAGGCGTATTTTAGCTCAAATATAATTAGGAAACAAATAAAGTTTCCTAATTGAGGTGAAAAATGAAAACGAATACAGCTTGGGCCGTTGAAAATGTGAATGACTTACTGTTACCCGCACCATTACGGTTAGAGATGGGGATTGAAAGGGATGAAAATGGGTTACTCACTGTTGCAGTCCGAACGGACTTACACGGTTGTAAAGGCCGAATGTTAGAGTGGTGGTTTACGTTTTTTGAAACGACTCAGCACATTCGCTGGTGGCACCCCCATGACCATGTCGCCCATCATGGTTGGGATGACAAATGGAAAAAAGGGGAGAGCTACATTGGCGCATCAATTCATGCAGTTGAATCATTGGGAGAAATTCCACCTGTTGCGGCTAAATTGAAATTTCGCGAAGCCAGTGACTTTTTTGATTCGAACGCATTGAAACAAGCGATTGAAAACCAATCAATCTCAGGGGCTGTCTGCGCTTCAATTGGCTTTGGGGACAATGTGTTGATGGATGCCGAAGGCTACCCTGTTGATGGCAAAATGATGCACATTACGCGAGACACTGAGTTTGGTTGCGTTTTGCGGAGTCGTTTTTTACTGGGCGCTTCATTAACAGACCCAGTGAATGAATTGCCCGACCATATTGGCCTTGAATTAATGCGCCATTGTTATAACGAATTTACCTATCTATCGCGTTTCTTACCGTCTTTATATTACGGGGAACACGCGAATAATGAGAAAGCCCCTCTACCTTGGTAAATGAGGCCGCCGTGGGAAATTAGCTTTTTTCCACGGTTTGCTCAGGTGTGTTTCCCTCGCGGAACAACTTCAAAATAATACTCGTCACAATGGCAATTACACCGCCCAATGCCGTTTCTAATACACGGTCGAACAGTAATTCATAGGTCGGATGGCGCCAATACACCACTTGTTCAAGCACGGAGAGTATTAAACTCGTTACAACAAAAGTCATAAACGTATATCCGTGATGGAAACTCATTGGCATTAAAAATGCAAAAACCACCATCGCAATTAACCCGATATACGGCATGAGTGGGGTATTAAATAAAAAATAGAGTAATAAAACAGAAATCAGGCTACCTAAGACTCTCTGCAAGGTAATCTTAATAATGCTTTGTGATTTGGGATGTAAAACAAACACAAAGGTCAGCAGTGTCCAATAAAAATGCCCAAGGTCGATAAAGCGTGGAATAGCAAGTGCGAGCAATAATCCCAGTGCATAGGTCATTGACCGAGGAATAATGTTTTTACGCAGAGTAAATAAATTGCGTTCAACCAAGGTGCTGGTGATCACACTGTGGCGTGTCATTTTATGGCTAAGCACATAATAGGTAATCAGTGTCACAGCACTGCCAATAATAAAGCCTAGCGCTAGGCTTTTAGAGATATCCGGTAAGATCGTCCCAATTGTTGACATGATAATCATAAATTTCATGGTTAAATCCATGGCGGGATCGGTGCCGTACAATTGATAATAAATAAACGAGAAGATGGCGAGGTAAATATAAAAAGGAATACCCAGACGCAGGGTATCACCGATGAAAATTGCCGCTAAGATCATCAGTAAACAAAACGCGGTGTAAGCATAATTTTTATACTCTTTCGCCGCATTGAATAAATTAAAGGAATATAAGGTTGAGAAGGCCGCCCACATGGCAGCTTGCGCATCTAAAATGGCAAAAGCTGCTGCCGCACTGAAAAACATGCAACTGGTAAAGATAATCCCATCGTGAATAGCCGGAAATGTTCTCATAATACGATGCTCATAAACCGATTTTAACTTATTAATTAATAAGGTAATTAAATAATAAGCATCACGGGATTACAAGGGGGAATGTGTATTTTGTCTGATTGGGAATAAATGTTATTGCACAAGTAAAGTGGAGGTAACTTCTGTTTTTATATAGCAAAAAAGGCATAATAGGCAAAGAGCAGTCGTAACAATCATAAAGGTAAAAAAATGCAAATAATCAATCCTCATGATTTTGTTTGGGTCGGCAGTAATGAAGACGTCGAGATAGAATCACTCCCCGAATGGGTTGGCGTACAGTGGAATAGCAAACTGCCACTGACGGTGTACCGTGACAAGGCTGAAGACGGTAAGGTGACAGTCGCAATACGGGGTATCAAGCCACATCAACGCGTTACGACTCAAATTAAAAAATCAGCAATCACTCACATCATGAATGTTGAGTCATTGGTGGCTGACTCCGTTGAATTGCAACGGTCGATGTTTATTGCATTGCCACCTGTACAAGTTTTATGGTTGATTTCACAAACCAAATGGCCGTGGATATGGGGCGTGGCGGGGAGCTGCGCTTATACACTGGCAACAGATATTCAAAGCATGCTATCTGATTGCGACCTCGATGTGGTGCTGCGTTGCCCAACGCGCCATCAAAAAGAAGATTTTGCTGAATTTGCCATCAAAGCTAATACACCTTATTGCCCCATTGATATTCATGTGGAAACGCCGAAAGGCGGTTTTTCATTAGCTGAGTGGTTTAAAAACGATCAGGTCACATTGCATACACCACAAGGGGATGTGATGACAGCAGATCCGTGGGATGAATCGCTTTAAAGGGTCACTGTCGTAAAAATGTACGGGTTTCGTTTGCTTGTTGAACGCATTGTTTAATAATTAATTTTGATGTTCGTACAGGTGATTTTTTACCGAGCAATAACGGGTTGAAAATAGCGCAGAGGGAAAAGACTCTGCGCTATTTTTTTTAATGAGAAATATGGGGTTCTTGAATACCAGCTTGTCGCCATTCTTGCATCGCAGGCAAACTTAGTATGCGGGCAACCCATTGTTGTGCCGCGACATTGACTGGCAACTGGTAACTGTGGATACGAAATGCGACAGGGGCATAAAACGCATCCACTGCGGTAAATTCATTCCCTGCCAGCCAAGGGCCGCCAAATTTTTCCAGCCCTTCTTGCCATAGCTGTGAAATTCGGTCGAGGTTAGCCTGCAACTCACGAGAGATTTCGTTTAACGGGGCATTGCGAGAAACATCCATTGGGCATTGTTGACGTAAGGTGGTGAAACCTGAGTGCATTTCAGCGCTGGCGCTACGTGCCCAAGCCCTCGCTGCACGGTCTGTTGGCCACACTTGCGGATACTCTTCTGCCACATATTCACAAATCGCTAAAGAATCCCAAACGGTTTGCTTTCCGTCTACTAAACAAGGGACTAACCCCGTTGGTGAAAAACGGCTAAATTTATCATGGCTACTTTTACCATTTTCAAAAAAACAGATATTTTCTTCAAAAGGAATTTGCAGTGCTTTTAATAAAACCCAAGGGCGTAATGACCAAGAAGAGTAATTTTTGTTAGCAATCCAAAGCGTATACATAGGCAAACCTGCTCATCAAAGAAAAAGGGTGGGAAAGGGATAATACCAATGTAAAAGGAAGATGGAGGGTCTACAAATGTTTTTTATCGCAAAAAAGAATATAACGAATAGGAATAAGATAGAATGAATCGTGCTATTAAAAAATAACCGGACACAGTGATTTACAAAACTGGAAAAAACTTTATTCAAATTTTATTATTTAATATAGACAAAATAGAATAATAAACTATTTTTTATAATGGTGATCGTATTTGAATATCTTCAACAAAATATTTGTTTAACTTTGGGATAGGAATAAAATTAATTTCACCTTATGATTATTACGGCTTAGTTAATTAAATATCACCTTCATCTCTAACTGGTTTTTTATCATGCAATGGAAAAATAATACAACCCGTTATGGGCACATTTCGCTGCTCATTCACTGGTTAGTCGCGATTGTCGTATATGGAATGTTTGCCTTAGGTTTATGGATGGTGACTCTGGGCTATTATGATAGCTGGTACCACCAAGCACCAGAAATTCATAAAAGTATAGGAATATTATTATTTATTGTTATGGCATTTCGTGTGATTTGGCGATTTATTTCACCACCACCAAAGCCATTATCAAGCTACAGTAAATTAACGAAAGTCAGTTCTATTACTGTTCAAATTCTGATTTATATTATTTTATTCAGTATTTTGATTAGCGGTTATTTAATTTCGACCGCTGATGGACAACCAATCAGTGTATTTGGTTGGTTTGAGGTTCCCGCTTTATTTACTGGCGCTGCAACACAAGCCGATACCGCCGGTGAAATTCACTTGTACCTTGCTTGGGCGGTAGTTTTATTGTCAGTTTTACATGCGTTTGCCGCATTTAAACATCACATTTTTGATCGTGATATTACATTAAAAAGAATGTTGGGTTTTAACCCCGATAAGTAACGTGGAGATAATTATGTTGAAGAAAACGGTTCTTGGTCTGGCTTCTGGTGCACTATTTTTAACGGCAGGTTCTGCACTTGCTGAAACTTACCAATTTGATAAGCAAGGCCAACACGCTTTCATCGAATTCCGTATTCAGCACTTAGGTTATAGCTGGGTATACGGTAGCTTTAAAGATTTTGATGGTAACTTTACTTATGATGCAAAAGACCCAGCAAAAGATAAAGTTGAAGTGACGATTAAAACAGGCAGCATCGACACTAACCACGCTGAGCGTGATAAGCACTTACGTAGCGCAGACTTTTTAAATGCCTCTAAATTCCCAGAAGCGAAATTCGTTTCAACGGAAGTGAAAAAAGACGGCGAAACTTACAAAATTACCGGTGATTTCACCTTAAATGGTGTAACGAAACCAATCACATTAGATGCAAAACTTATGGGTGAAGGTAAAGACCCATGGGGTGGTTACCGTGCAGGTTTCGAAGCGCAAGGTAACATCAAACTGAAAGAGTTTAACATCAAGTCTGATTTGGGCCCTAAATCCCAAGAAGCTCAACTGTTAATTTCAGTTGAAGGCGTTCAGGCTAAATAGTTTTATTCAAACACCCTCGGGGAGATAAACCTCGAGGGTGTTTTTTATTATAAAATAATGAATTGATTTTTTGTGGCAAATACCCTCGCCTTTACCTTGCAATTTCCCTTATTCCTATAGCGAGCCCGCATTGATACAGGCTAAAATAGTCAATATCACTTTTTTCAGGTTAATTCAGAATGTTATCGTAATGCACACTATAATTACTTAAGTGACTTTTTGTCAGTGAGTGATTGGATGTGATGAAAAGATAACCTAATAGCGTGAAAGTTAGCATCGTAATTCGTTTGATTAAGAAAAGGCAGGGCGACTTTGAATACAAATAGTTCACGTAAAACCGCATTGATTGTTAGCATCATTTTTATTGCATTTGCAGTCGGTTTTTACTGGTTAAGCAAAGATAACAATGTGTTATCGACTGAGAACAATACCGCTATCCATTCGGAAGCATTAGCGCAAGCTGAAAAAGAGCTGCCGATTATTGCAACCGTGAAAAAAATTAGCCCTGAAACCTACCAAAGTTTTGAACACTTAATCACGCAGTATGATCCCGAAAATGAAGATATTCGTCGCCAGCTATTCGACCAAGTTGTTGGTGGTGTGATGAAGCTCGTTGTTGAGCGCATGGAATATGCATCTGATGATGCAGTGATTAATTTTACCAGTAAGGTCAATGATTACCTTAAAGTGTTATTAGAAGAAGACCCAACGGGAAAAACCTGTTTTTACTCACTGTTTCCACATTTAAGAGAAACGGCTGAAATCATCCCTCCGAAAAAAAGCCAAGCGGTATTATTAAAACAAATTCAAGCCACTAATGAGTTATTGATTTCCAGTGAAGCGGGTAAAACTCAAGCATTGATGTCACCGACAGAATATACAGAAACACTGGCACAATTAGCCTCTGGCCTAAGCGCTAAATATGGTGCAGATGCAGCAATTCTTGGGAATTTGAGTGCAGGTAAAAAATCCCCTGCATTAGCATGCCAAGTATCGATTAGTTTTTATGATGAAATTCTTGCGATCCCTGACAATGGGAAAAAAGCGGCCTTATTGCGCTCTTTATTTTCATCGGTAAATAACTAATTTAGTGATAAAAAAATGGCACCCTGAGAGGGGTGCTATTACTACGTATTATCAATTATTACATTTATTTTATTCACATCTCCTGCCATTTTTTATACTTTATCTGTACAAAACTCATTATTTCAATTTATGTAGTATGCTTACTATATCAATCTGTTAGTTTTATCTCTCTTGGAGGTGGCATGAAGTTCGTTCAAAAAAGTATTGTGACGCTCATTACCCTAGCGGCAATTTCTTTGCCAGCCGTGGTTAGCCAAGCTTGTACCCGTGTTGTGTATTTGGGGGAAAATGAGCAAATCATGACAGGGCGAACCATGGACTGGAAATATGATATCGGCACGAATCTTTGGATTTTTCCGCGTGGTATGACGCGAGATGGTGTTGCTGGGCCGAATTCAGTGAAATGGAAATCAAAATACGGCAGTGTGATTGCGTCTGGGTACGATATTTCGACCACTGATGGGGTTAATGAAGAAGGATTGGTTGCCAACCTACTTTGGCTAGCAGAGTCAAAATATCCGCAAGTAAATGATAAACAACCGGCGTTATCAATTTCATTATGGGCACAGTATGTTTTAGATAACTATGCGACTGTTGCCGAAGCGGTTGAAGATCTTGAAAAAAATCCATTGCTGGTGGTTACTGATAATGTTCCCGGTCAAGACCGTTTAGCCACCTTGCATTTGTCTATTTCAGATGCCAGCGGTGACAGTGCAATCATCGAATATATCGATGGTAAACAGGTTATCCATCATAGCCGTAAATACCAAGTAATGACCAACTCGCCAACCTATGAAAAACAATTGGCAATGCAGGAATATTGGCAAGGTATTGGTGGCACCGTCATGTTGCCGGGGACAAACCGTTCGGCGGATAGGTTTGCTCGTGCGCAGTTTTATGTCAATGCCATTCCACAAAACACCACGGCAAATAAAGCGGTTGCGAGTGTGTTTGGGGTGATCCGTAATGTCTCTGTGCCTTATGGTTTAAGCTCTGAATCTTCTCCAGAAATATCTTCAACTCGTTGGCGTACACTGGTGGACCATAAGCGTCAATTATACTTTTTTGAATCAGCGCTCACGCCAAATATCTTTTGGACGGATTTAGCGAAAATTGATTTTTCGGCTGAAACTGGGAAAGTGAAAAAGTTGGATTTGGGTGAAGAACAAAGTCATATCTATTCAGGGGATGCCACCAATAACTACGTGGTGGCAAAACCATTTGAATTCTTAGGGCTTAGTGCAAAACAATTAGGCTATTAGTGCCCAATTTTGCTGTATCAACCTGCGGCAATTGCTGTAGGTTGATATGCATCAAAGCCTCAGTAATTTATTGATGAATACTTTGCAGATAATAAACGAACAGTATAAGATGCATTTAAAATGCAACTTATTGGTGATGATATGAACGAGCTAGTGTGTTACAAGACCATGCCTGTCTGGGATAAAGCGTCTCTTCCGTTAATGTTCCAAGAACGTCATAACACAAAAGAAGATTCTTATGCGCAATTGAAGGTGCTGCAAGGGTCTTTGGATTTCATTATTTTTAATGATGATGGTAGCGAGCAACATTTTACGTTTGATGTAAACAACCAGCCACCAATAATAGAACCGCAAGTTTGGCACCGAATTGCGGCGTGTAGTGATGACATGCAGTGCCAGCTTTCATTTATGTGCAAGCCTGAGCTTAAATTTTTTAAAGAATACGGTTTGACGACTCCACATTCAGAAGTGCGTTATCTGTGTGAAAATAACCTTTCTAAGCCATGTAAAACATTGGATCTTGGTTCAGGACGTGGCCGCAATAGCTTCTACCTCGCTTTACAAGGGTATGATGTCACTTCAGTTGATATCAATCCGCAACATATTCAGGCAATTGATTTTGTTAAAAAACAAGCGGGTATTGAAAATATCAACACCGCGGTTTATGACATCAATAGCCATCAAATTCAAGGCGATTACGATTTAATCATTTCCACCGTAGTATTAATGTTCTTACAGCGGGAAAAAATTACCGATGTGGTAAGAAACATGCAAGAACATACATTATCGGGCGGGATAAACGTCATTGTTTGTGCGGTTGAAACACCAGACGCACCAATGGATTTAGTACCATTTAAGTGTTTCTTGAGACCTGGTGAGTTAGAAGGCTATTACCAAGATTGGGAAATCTTAAAATACAACGAAAACCCAGGCCATTTGCACCGCACAGATGCGCAAGGTAATCGCATCAAATTAAACTTTGCGACATTAATTGCCAAAAAGAAATAAACGATGATTAAGAGAAAGGGGCTAACCAAAGCCCCTTTTTTATGCGAAAAATTAAGCTTCAGCGGCTTTTTCTTTATCACTACGCGCTAAGGTTCTTTCTAACAGAACAGCGTATAACGGTCGACCGCCTAAGAATTGTGCCATCATGGTGGCGCCAATACAGGTAATAATCATTGGTAGGATTAACTGATAATTATCGGTCATTTCTAATACTAATACGATCCCTGTAAGAGGTGCTCTGACAGTAGCTGCAAATAATGCGCCCATTCCAGCGATAGCAAATGTCCCTACCTCAATTTGGTATTCAGGGAAAATGGCTAATGCACTGTAACCAAAAATCCCGCCAAATAAGGTCCCTAAAGCCAATAGCGGTGAAAAGATCCCGCCGGGTGCCCCTGAGCTAAAACTAATGGTTGAAGTTAGAAAACGCAGTGCAAAAAATAGCAATAAGAAAGTGACAGTAAAGCTGCCTGCGACCATCTGGTGGATCACGGCATAACCGCCGCCCACAATTTCAGGCATATAAACGCCAATTGCCCCGCAAAGGCCGCCAATTAACCCGCCCATAAGGACAAAACGTGAAAGTTTGTTTTGGTAAAAACGTTGAAACTGACTTTGTAGAAATAGCAAAAAGCGGTTAAAGCAAATCCCGATAACACCAAACAACATACCTAATACAAGGTATAGCCACAGGGTATTCATCGGCGCTGCGGAGAATTGCCCAATATTGAGTACTGCGGCTTCACCGTTGATTAAGCGGTAGACTATTGTTGCGGTGACGACACCAATAAATACCGCTTTAATAGAGATTAAACTGTATTTAAATTGCGGGCGCATCTCTTCGATAATAAATAATATCCCCGCAAGTGGGGCATTAAATGCGGTCGCTAAACCCGCCGCTGCTCCCGATGCTAATAATGTATGGCGGGATTCATTATCTTTTAGGCGAAAAAGGTCATAGAACATTTGGCTAATATTGGCACCCAATTGTACTGTTGGGCCTTCACGGCCTAAAACCATTCCTGAGCCTAATGTCCCAAGTCCACCAATAAATTTTACGGGGATCACTCGCCACCATCTAACAGGGCGCAAATCTTGTAAAGCGCCTTCAATTTCAGGGATCCCTGACCCTCCAGATTCTGGAGAAAAGCGTTTTACAAGGTAATAGCCAATCATCGCCAAAATGGCAGAAACAAAAAACATAGCGATCACAACCAGCCATTTATTGCTGACCAGTTCACCCACCGATTGAACACGTGAATTACTGACCCAGGTTGTACCCATTTCAAATAAAGAGCCAACTAACCCTACAAATGCACCAATAATGGCAGACAGTAAGAGGATCTTTAATGGCGTTTTATCTGAGCTTTTTATTCGTGAGAATAGCCCCTTAGCTGAAGAGGGAGTAGATTTTGGGGATGAGGTTGCCTGTATCATCTTTATTTGACTCTCTAATTACGACCAAATAACAATCACTTATATTCAGTATATCAAGGCTTACTCGAAAACCATCATAAGAAATGATTTTTTCATCGATTTCGGCGATAGGGAACAAAAATAATACAGGAAAAAGGAGGATTTGTTTATTTAGCATACTTTTATTGATGTGAATAGTTCTCATTAACATTGAATATTAATGTAGATCAATAAATGGTTAGATAACTTCAAAATGCCTCTTTTTTATTCTAATAAAGAGCGTAATCTTAATGTTGTATTTAAAATGCAACTTTAAGAGGCGAACAACATGTACTGTGTGCAATGTGAACAAACAATTAGAACTCCAGCTGGAAATGGCTGTGCATACGCGCAGGGTATGTGCGGTAAAACAGCTGAAACGTCTGACCTACAAGATTTATTAGTTGCTGTATTGCAAAGCTTATCGGCGAGTGCGGCTACGGCACGTACTCTAGGCGTTATCGATCATGATATCGATAGCTTTGCTCCCCGCGCATTTTTCTCCACGTTAACTAACGTGAACTTCGATTCAGACCGTATTATCGGTTATGCACGTGAAGCGATTTATTTACGCGACAAACTCATCAAACACTGCCAATCAGTAAATAGCGCAGTCGCATTCAATCACCCACTGATTAATTTGCAATTAGAAGGGACGGATATTCCAACATTGCAAGCACAAGCCGCAAAATTTGCATTAGATATCGACAAAGCCCAAGTGGGTGAAGATATTCATGGCCTACGCATGCTTTGCTTATATGGCTTAAAAGGTGCGGCAGCGTATATGGAGCACGCACATGTATTAGGTCAGTATGATAATGATGTTTATGGCCAATATCATGAAATTATGGCTTGGCTTGGTACATTACCAGCAGATATGAATGAACTGCTCGATAATTCCATGGCAATTGGTTTGATGAACTTCAAAATCATGGAAATTTTAGATGCAGGTGAAACAGGGGAATTTGGTCACCCAACGCCAACGGAAGTTAATGTTCGTCCTGTTGCAGGGAAATGTATTTTAATTTCAGGTCACGACCTGAAAGACTTAAAAATGCTGTTAGAGCAAACTGAAGGGACAGGAATTAATATCTATACCCACGGTGAAATGTTACCTGCTCATGGCTACCCAGAGCTGAGAAAATACGCTCATTTAGTGGGTAACTACGGTAGCGGCTGGCAAAATCAGCAAGTAGAATTTGCGAAGTTCCCAGGCCCTGTGTTGATGACTTCAAACTGTATTATTGACCCAGATGTGGGTGATTATAAAGACCGCATTTGGACACGTAGCATTGTTGGTTGGCCGGGCGCAAAACACCTTGAAGGTGATGATTTTGCTGAAATGATCGCACAAGCACAATCATTAGCGGGCTTCCCATACACCGAAATCGAACACAAAATCACCGTAGGTTTTGGTCGCCAAACCCTGTTAAGTGCAGCCGATGCAGTCATCGATTTAGTCTCACAGAAAAAATTACGCCACGTATTCCTTGTTGGGGGATGTGATGGCAGCCGTGACGAAAGAAGTTATTACACCGATTTTGCACGTGCAGTACCTGAAGATTGCCTGATTTTAACGCTGGCTTGCGGTAAATACCGCTTCAATAAATTAGATTTTGGCACGCTCGAAGGCTTACCTCGCTTACTTGATGTGGGTCAGTGCAACGATGCCTACTCAGCGATTATGCTTGCTGTGAATTTATCTGAAAAACTGGGTTGTGGTATCAATGATTTACCATTGAGCTTAATTTTGTCGTGGTTTGAGCAAAAAGCCATCGTGATTTTACTCACACTTCTGGCGCTCGGCGTGAAAAATATTTACACCGGCCCAAGTGCACCAGGTTTCTTAACTGAAAACTTACTCAATGTATTAAATGAGAAGTTTGGAATGCGCAGCATTACGACAGTTGAGCAAGATTTGGCTGAAATCTTACCTGCATAATTAGCCAGACAATATAACAAGCCTTAAATACTGATATGAGAATAGGGGGCGCAAGCCCCTTTAAAGGAGTCGTGCGATGACAATGCCAAGCAGTTTATGTCCAAACAGAATGCAAATTCATTCGATTGTCCAAGAAACATCGGATGTTTGGACGATCAACTTAATTAATCACGATTTTTATATGTATTCACCAGGTCAATATGCATTGGTTAGCATTAAGAATAGTGATGATGTCATGCGGGCTTATACACTCTCATCATCGCCAGGTCAAAGCCGTTATATTTCAATTACCGTTAGGCGTTTAGAGGATGGCGCAGGTTCTAACTGGTTAACTCGTTCAGTAAAACCGGGGGATTACCTCTGGTTGTCTGAAGCGCAAGGGGAATTTACTTGTGCGAATGTCAAAAGCCAGCAGTATCTGATGCTTGCTGCGGGTTGTGGCGTGACACCAATTATGTCGATGACTCGCTGGTTGATGGCTAATCGTCCTGAAACGCATGTAAAAGTCTTATTTAATGTGCGAGATGACAAGCAAGTGATTTTTGCGCAGGAGTGGCAACAACTGACACGTGCTTATCCTGACCGCTTACAGTTATGCATTATGGCAGAAACGCCAGATAATGGTGAGTTAGCTCAAGGCCGTTTAAATGAAGAAAAACTGTATGCTTTAGTTCCTGATATTGCCTCACGGGTGGTAATGACTTGTGGGCCGGTTCCTTATATGAAAAATGCCCAGCAATTTGCGGCTAATTTGGGGGTACCTGCCGAACATTTCTTTATGGAGCGCTTTTCTACTGAACCAGAAGTGGTTGATAGCGAAGATGTTCTGACGTTAAAAATTCGCCAACGTTTAGCGGACTTTAAAGTACCTGTAGGGATTTCGTTATTATCCGCGTTAGAACAAAATAAGCAGCCTGTTATTGCAGCATGCCGTGCGGGGGTTTGTGGAAGTTGTAAAACAAAAGTACTATCAGGTAATTATACAACAACAAGCACAATGACATTGACCGCGGCTGAAATTGCCGAAGGGTACGTTTTAGCGTGCAGTTGCCAATTACAAGGTGACACTGAAATCGCCTAAAACTATTTAGACACAATGTACTGTCTCATATTTTAATTAATGGGACAGTATGTTATCTAAAAAAGAATTTGTTAACTTGTTCTACTCTTAATAAGGGTAGAGTTTAGTGTTCTAATAGTGGTGGTTGGATAAAATACACCGATAGCTTACTCAATGTATTAATCGCAGAAACAGCAACTTCCTTATTAGGATCTTGGCATAAGTCTATGATCCTTATAATGGCATCATTATATTCAATCGTTGCCTTAAAATCACCCAAAGCGGAAATTGCCGCGATCTTAATTTCATCATTTACACGAAATGTTAAGCTCGTTAACATTCCTACAATTACTTTATCCATAATAAAACTTTCACGGTTAATTAATTCTGATTTATTCTAAGATAAATCTGTTGATATTTAACTCTGAATTAAAATAAAAAATCATTTATATAAATTAAAAAAAATTGCTACATGTTATTTTGTAGAGTTAAATGTCGGCCTAAGTAAATTTCCATATCTTAAAGTGTGATTTTTTCGTTTTTAATAAAAGAATAAATCGTAGGACGTAATGGCATGAGTGATTTATCTTACTCGCTATTTGAGTGTGTAATATATTAAATGAGGTAAATTCAACTTGGAAAACTAAAATAGGCTATAGGATTGAGAATTGGTAAGTATTTTTCCTGTGTAATATAAAAATTTTTAACGATTATATTAAATGCACTTTTAATTTTTTGCATGATTATTAATTAATAAATGTTTTTATCTCAATCATTAATAAAAAAGTAACAGAATGTATTTAAAGTTACATTTTGTTACCTTGTGAATTTATATTAAATATTAACTTAAACAAAACCTAAACGGTAAGTTTCCTATGCGTAAAAAACCCTAGAATAAGGGTGGCAATTAATTTCTCAATGGGTATAATTCGCGCCGCATCCAAAGTGCAGTATCTCGTTAGGCGAGGCTCCTATACAAACATAGGTTACTGATCTGACGACGTCGAGAGACGCCCAAGATTAGGACAGGATATATCGACCGAAGGTATATCCCCATGTAACTTCCTGTTAAAAACAGGATACGTTGTATAGTGCTAAAACCGAGACGAAGAGATAGCTTTCGCATTCTCTCATCTGGTTTCGCCCCTATGTGAGTACTGTTTGAGTAACCAACAGTAGCTAGGGACTAAAAAATGACATTCACTACCCAGAACAAAGCGGGAGCAGTTGCAATTGCTCAATCCGCGATGAAAGACGCACGCCTCAAAGGCAACAATACACAACAACCAAAAATCGATGACGCCACAGTCAGCGCATATATGAGTCAATCATATCTGCCAGTTTCTGTCGCAGATTCAATTGCTTGTGTAAAACAAAACCTTATTGAGCACCTAGAGGGCGAGCAAATCCCCACCTATTTATTTGTTGTCGATAACGACAATTATTTAAATGGCATTCTTTCAGTTAAATCATTATTAGCATCACCTGAAGACTTATTTGTGTCAGATATTATGCGTCACAATTATTTTTCAGTTGCGCCTGAACAATCTCGTCATGATGTTTATGACCTGATTAACCATAGTGGGTTAGATATGATCCCAGTGGTGCAATTTGGCAAGCTAATGGGAGTTTTGCGTCCGCAAGATATCGCAGAACTGATTGAAGATGAGAATACACTTGATGCGCAGTTACAAGGCGCAACCACACCTCTTGATGAACCTTACTTAACGACAAGTCCAGTCACATTATGGCGTAAGCGTGTGGTTTGGTTATTAATGTTGTTTGTGGCGGAAGCATACACAGGAACAGTACTAAAAGCATTTGAAGAACAACTTGAAGCCGCAATTTCACTGGCTTTCTTTATTCCATTATTAATTGGAACAGGGGGCAACAGTGGCACACAGATCACCTCTACACTCGTTCGTGCAATGGCATTGGGTGAGGTGAGTTTGCGTAATCTTGGTACTGTTCTGAAGAAAGAGGTTTCAACCTCGTTTTTAGTTGCAATTACCATTGGTGGTGCAGCCCTAATCCGTGCTTGGATTTTAGGTGTTGGCCACGAAGTGACTATCGTGGTGAGTTTAACGATCGTTGCTATCACAATGTGGAGTGCGATTGTTTCTTCAATTATCCCAATGGTATTGAAGAAATTAAAAGTTGACCCAGCGGTAGTGTCCGCACCATTTATCGCAACCTTTATTGATGGAACAGGCTTAATTATTTACTTTGAAATCGCTAAATTAGTGATGACGGAGTTTGCTTAAGCGCACACCTCAAACTTGATGCGGCAGGAAAATTAGTTTTCTGCCGCAGCGCCAATTTTTTCTTCTTGTTTTAAAATCTCCCCACATTGACGACACAAATATTGGTTTTCCCCTCGTACTACTTTATTGTGGCGACGAATAGTTAATTGATGCACAGTTTGGCAAGCACAGTGGTAGGCAAATGTTTTGCTTTTTACCGTTGCAACGGCAAAGTTGTGTGTACGTTTTGCATCAACCTGCAATACATGCTGCATCATCCATTTCCACTCTTTTCCGTGAGGCGCTATCCCTTTACGGCCAAACACTCGATAAACCAGCAAATGTGCAAGTTCATGAGGGACGACTTCATCGACAAAGCTTTCTGTATTTTCAATCAGTAATGTTGCGTTGATGCGAATTTCCCACTCTTTCAGGTAAGCACTACCTGCTGTGGTACCGCGTTGTTTATAGTTAACAGTAGGTTCTGGAAATGTTTGTTCCAGCTTTTGCTCTGCAAGGGCAAGTTTTTCGCGTAGAACTCGCATAACGTGCTGTTGTAGGAAAATGGGGACTCGAATAGTTTTCATTCGTTAAGAATACGCGATGCAGATGTTCACAAACAAGTAAAAATTGACAGTTATTATATTAAATAATATATTGTATTTATATATAATATTATTGGGTATAAGTGACTATATGAATAATATCGCATCGGAACAACAGCTTTCAGCTATGAAACAGGCGGCATCACAAACGGCTTCATTATTAAAAACACTGGGTAACCCTGATAGGCTGATTTTATTGTGCCAATTGACACAAGGGGAGGCTTGCGTCAGTGATTTGGAACAACAGCTTGGTATTCAGCAACCGACATTGTCTCAGCAACTGACTGTACTGCGTAACGATGGATTGGTTAAAACTCGCCGTGAGGGCAAACGTATTTATTATGCGATTGCGGATGAAAAATTATTTACGTTGCTCAATACGTTATATCAGCTTTATTGCCCAGTGCAGGAGAAATAAGATGAGTATTGATTGGGTCAATTTTACACCTGTTTCGGCTGCAATCGGTGGGGTATTGATTGGTGTCGCTGCGGCGATTTTACTGATTTTTAACGGCCGAATTGCTGGAATTAGCGGTATTTTAGGGGGGATTTTAAAACCTGCGAAAGGGGATACCGCATGGAAGGTCGCCTTTATTTTGGGCATTATCATTTCACCACTTTTATTTATGTGGGTTGCTTATACCCCTGAAGTGAACATTGCTGCAAGTACGCCTGTTTTGATAATTGCAGGTTTGTTAGTCGGGTTTGGGACACGTTTAGGAAGCGGGTGTACAAGTGGGCACGGTATTTGTGGGATGGCACGTTTTTCCCGTCGCTCAATTGTCGCTGTGTTGATTTTTATGGTTGTTGCTTTTGTGACCGTCGCAATTTCTAATCACTTTGGGTTAGGGAGATAAGCCGATGCCAATTCTGATTGCGTTAATTTCGGGCGTCTTGTTTGGCTTAGGGCTAGTGCTTGCAGGGATGGGAAATCCTGCCAAAATTTTAGCTTTCCTTGATATCACAGGAAATTGGGATCCTTCGTTACTGGTGACGATGGCCGTTGCAATGGTCATCAGCGGAATGTCTTATGCGTGGGTGAAAAAGCACCGTGTGAGCGTGTTAAATTGCCCGTTACAAATCCCAACCAATCAAAAAATAGACAAGAAATTGGTAACAGGGAGCGTGTTATTTGGCCTTGGCTGGGGGTTAGCAGGGATTTGCCCAGGGCCTGCATTGTTATTGACAGGGTTGGGGATCACGCAAGGCATTATTTTTGCGCTGGCAATGATTGCAGGGATGTCAGTTTACCAATTTAGCCAAAAATCCTAAGTCATTTAATAGGATTTAGGTTTCAAGCAATAAAAAACCCATCATGATGATGGGTTTTTTTGTGTCATATTTTTTAGTGCGATTACAGACCAGCGGCTTCGCGTAAAGCGTCTGCTTTGTCTGTCTTTTCCCACGGAAATTGTGGACGACCAAAGTGGCCGTAAGACGCAGTTTGCTGATAAATAGGGTGTAGCAAGTCAAGCATGTTGATCAAACCATAAGGACGTAAGTCAAAGAACTCACGCACGAGTTGGATCAGCAGAGATTCGTCAACTTTTGCGGTACCAAAGGTTTCCACCATAATGGAGGTTGGCTCAGCAACACCAATTGCGTAAGACACTTGGATTTCACAACGATCAGCAAGGCCCGCAGCAACAATATTTTTTGCCACATAACGCGCTGCATAAGCCGCAGAACGGTCAACTTTTGATGGATCTTTACCTGAAAACGCACCGCCGCCATGACGAGCCATGCCGCCGTAGGTATCAACGATAATTTTACGACCTGTTAAGCCGCAGTCACCCATTGGCCCACCGATCACAAAACGGCCTGTTGGGTTAATAAAGTATTTGGTTTCTTTTGATAACCATTCAGCTGGCAGAACGGGTTTGATGATTTCTTCCATCACCGCTTCATGCAGGTCTTTTTGCTGGATATCTTCAGAATGTTGGGTCGATAAAACAACGGCATCGATACCCACAATTTTGTTGTTATCGTATTTAAAGGTGACTTGGCTTTTCGCGTCTGGACGCAGCCATGGCAGTGTACCATTTTTACGTACTTCTGCTTGGCGCTGAACTAAGCGGTGTGCATAAGTAATCGGTGCTGGCATCAGCACGTCAGTTTCGTTGGTTGCATAGCCAAACATCAGACCTTGGTCGCCCGCACCTTGTTCTGATGGATCTGTACGGTCAACACCTTGATTGATATCAGGAGATTGCTTACCAATTGCGCTTAAAACAGCACATGAATTGGCATCAAAGCCCATATCTGAACTGGTGTAACCAATTTCACGAACGGTTTTGCGTGTGATTTCTTCAATATCAACCCAAGCACTGGTGGTGATTTCTCCCCCGACCATTACCATACCTGTTTTGACGTAGGTTTCGCAGGCAACGCGAGCTTTTGGGTCTTGTTCGAGAATAGCATCAAGTACTGCGTCAGAGATTTGATCCGCAATTTTGTCTGGATGCCCTTCTGATACAGACTCAGAAGTAAAGAGATGTGTAGCCATGAGATTAATACCTTAAGAATTCGCAGAATTTATAGTTGGATGTTTTAACATCTAGACGGCTATTTTAGTCTCATGCAGTAAAAATTTCTACCTGTATTTATACAAAAAATGAATAGAGGCACAAATTCACTATCGCCCACTAGGCAAAACCCCTAATAACACACCATAAACTAAGCGAAATCGCTTTGAATCACCGAGGAAAAGGCAGTTTATTTTATCTGCCTGTTCTTCACTTAAAAATCACTCAGCATGAACAACAGTACATCGATGAGCTTTTTTTGCATGTTGAGCCGCTCTCATGAATAGCGGCCAAAATTTTATCGCAATTTCGGCATTTTGCTTTTGCTTTTTGAGTCCAATAGATGTATAAACTGCGACCGTAACGGATGGTTGTTTTTTCCCGTTATATACCAGTAGGTCAAAATAAAGCGCCTACTATCTATCAGGAATGTTTATAAACTTTTGAATTTCAATAAAACACAAGGTGATATAGCTTAAATCAACAGGTCAGCCTGCCAAAATAGTGCTACAACATTGAAATCTGAAGGGGCTAAACAGTTATATTGGGGGTTAATGGGGAATGATCCATAATCTACTGAATAACAGTATCCAACCGTCATATGCGGATCGCCGCGTGACTTTGGCGTTTACTTTCCTGTCTTTCTTTACTTCATCACGAAGTTACCGTCACACCTTTAATACACCTTCGAGGCTGAGTCATTAATTTGTCAGCTTAAGGTCGTATATTGTCACTGTTTAGAATTCTAAGCACTTTTTATTAAAATCTGAGTATTGCCGTTTCCCCCGATATAACTGCTTGTCAGTGCTATGTCTTTACTGACATATATCAGGAATGAGAGCGCGCCACTCACCCCTCCATACAGGAGTTTATTATGAATGATAATATCGCACGCAAAATGCGCCAGACCTATAACATTGCGTATTGGGGCGGTGGTTACTATCAGGTGAATGAGCGCGGAAATGTCTGTGTTTGCCCGAACCCTGAAAACCCTGACACTTTTGTTGATTTAGCTGAATTGGTTAATCAGGTCAAAGAAGAGCAAGAGCACCTGCGCTTACCTGCGTTGTTCTGTTTCCCTCAAATTTTACAGCACCGTCTGCGATCTATTAATGCGGCGTTTAGACGTGCTCGTGAATCTTATGGCTATAAAGGCGATTACTTTTTGGTATACCCAATTAAAGTTAATCAACAGCGCCGTGTCATTGAGTCATTAGTCAACTCCGGAGAGCCATTAGGGCTTGAAGCGGGTTCGAAAGCAGAACTTATGGCGGTATTAGCGAATGCGGGTAAAACACAAACCGTGATCGTGTGTAATGGTTATAAAGACCGTGAATATATCCGCTTAGCATTGATCGGGGAAAAACTGGGTCACAAGGTTTACCTTGTGATCGAGAAAATGTCTGAAATTGAGATGGTATTAAAAGAAGCCGAAAGCTTGAACGTGACGCCACGTTTAGGTGTGCGCGCCCGTTTAGCATCTCAAGGTTCAGGCAAATGGCAAGCCAGTGGTGGCGAAAAATCAAAATTTGGTTTGGCGGCAACGCAGGTTCTGCAATTGGTGGAAATTTTACGTAATGCAAATCGTTTAGATAGCCTGCAATTACTGCATTTCCATTTAGGCTCACAAATGGCCAATATTCGTGATATCGCCACAGGTGTCCGTGAATCAGCTCGTTTTTATGTGGAATTGCACCGTTTAGGCGTCAATATTCAATGCTTTGACGTAGGTGGCGGTTTAGGCGTTGACTATGAAGGGACGCGTTCGCAGTCCGATTGTTCAGTTAACTATGGCTTGAACGAATACGCAAATAACGTGATTTGGGCGATTGGCGATGCCTGTGAAGAGTTTGACCTTCCGCACCCAACCGTCATCACGGAATCAGGCCGTGCATTGACAGCGCACCATACCGTATTGGTTTCCAATGTTATTGGTGTTGAGCGTAACGAATTTACCAAAACATCGCCACCCGATGAAGACGCGCCGCGCTCACTGGTATCACTGTGGGAAACGTGGGAATCCATGCAGCATCAGGGCAACAGCCGTTCCCTGCGTGAATGGTTACATGATAGCCAGTTCGACTTACAAGAAGCCCATACTCAGTATGCTCACGGGGTGCTTGATTTAACTCAACGTGCATGGGCAGAAGAGTTATACCTGAATATCTGCCGTCGCATTCAGCAAGACCTAGACCCAAGCAACCGTGCTCACCGTCCAATCATCGACGAGCTGCAAGAGCGCATGGCAGATAAGTTTTATGTGAATTTCTCGTTATTCCAATCTCTGCCAGATTCATGGGGGATTGACCAAGTTTTCCCTGTGTTACCGATTGAAGGCTTAGATAAACCGTTAGATCGCCGCGCGGTGCTATTAGACATCACCTGTGACTCCGATGGCATAATCGACCATTATGTTGACGGCGATGGCGTAGAAACCACCATGCCAATGCCAGCTTATGACCCAGAAAACCCGCCAATGATTGGTTTCTTTATGATAGGGGCGTATCAGGAAATCTTAGGCAACATGCACAATCTGTTCGGTGATACCGCCGCAATTGATGTATGGGTCGATAGCCAAGGCAATATTCGCTACCTGCAAAGTGAAGAGGGCGACTCAGTGGCCGACATGCTGCAATACGTCAAACTGGTACCAGAAGTCCTGCTTGAAAGTTTTACGGAGCAAGTGAAAGGTACAGGTCTGAGCGAGCAGCTGCAAAAAGACTTTGTGGCAGAATTCGAAAATGGGTTGTATGGTTATACCTATCTCGAAGACGAATAAATGCGCGTCATATTTCGCATTGTGGCGGTGTTGGCTACGCTCGGCTACTCGGGTCACATACTCATGTATGCTCCCCGAGATATCCTTACTTGCCGCCTAGCCACAACACGAACTATTTAGCGCATTGGTTTAGCGTATTGGCACATTAGTTTAGTGTATTGCAGATAGTAAATTCATGCCAAAACATGGTTTGAACCAAATATTAAAAGGGCTTGCTAATGGGCGGGTCTATTTTGAGGAATAAAAATGATTAATAGTACATTAGGTAATCAAGTTGATAATTCACTGGTTTCTAACGCATTTGGTTTTTTACGTTTCCCATTGAATTTTCAACCATATAGCTCAGATGCGGAGTGGGTTATTACAGGTGTGCCATTTGATATGGCAACCTCAGGCCGTGCAGGCAGCCGTCATGGGCCTGCGGCAATTCGCCAAGTGTCGACCAACCTTGCATGGGAAAGCCACCGCTGGCCGTGGAACTTCAAACTGACCGAACGCTTAAATGTGGTGGACTGCGGTGATGTGGTGTTTGCTTTTGGTGACGCGCAAGATATGTGCGACAAACTCCAAGCGCACACGGAAAAACTGTTAGAGTCAGGCAAACGCTGCTTAACCTTTGGGGGTGACCACTTTGTCACACTGCCACTGCTGCGTGCGCATGCTAAACACTTCGGCAAAATGGCGTTAGTGCATTTTGATGCTCATACTGACACTTACGGTAACGGTAGCCAGTATGACCACGGCACCATGTTCTATCATGCACCAAAAGAAGGTTTGATTGACCCAACTCGTTCAGTGCAAATTGGTATCCGTACTGAGCACGATAGCGACAACGGTTTCACTGTACTCGATGCAGGGCAAGTGAATGACCGCGGTGTGGATGAGATGGTTGCGCAAATTAAAGAGATCGTGGGTGACATGCCAGTATATCTCACTTTCGATATCGACTGCCTTGACCCTGCGTTTGCACCGGGTACAGGGACACCCGTTGTTGGTGGTTTAACGTCAGATCGCGCACTAAAACTACTGCGTGGTTTACAGCCACTAAATATCGTTGGGATGGATTTAGTGGAAGTGGCTCCCGCTTATGACCAATCTGAAATCACGGCATTAGCCGCGGCATCAATTGCTTTAGAAATGCTGTATATTCAAGCGTCTAAAAAATAATTTAGGCCTGATTAAAGCAACAGAACCTGCGTTAAGCAGGTTCTGTTTTTTTTAAGCAGAAAAACCGTAGCTACAATTTCCTTTCTCAATCAATCCAAAAAGACTTTTCTAGGCAGCACAAAATTACGCAGGGTTAGCAGCGCAAGGGGGCCTTCCCCCATTTCGGTGCGCAGCATAAAGGGCAGGGTATTGCCGTTTTTGGTCTGCCACGACACGGTATAACTGCTGGTGGTGCCTGCATACGGAGCGACTTGGGCGCTTTCCAATAAACGAATTACTCCCCACACGCCGCGGTGGTCTGCCAGTAAACGGGTGCCTGCGGTGGTGCTCATCCAGCGCAGTGACGCACCGGAGGCGATGGTATCCCCTGGCCACACAAAGCGTTGCCACTCGGGGAATTGGTTGTCATAGGTCAGCGTCTGTTTATCAATCACCAAAATGGTTTGCATCACATCACGGCTGGTGGAGGGGCGGATTTCAAAGTACAGGCGCGCTTCCCCGTTGGCGAAGGCCACATCCCCCAAATGGCTCAAGGTATCTAACGCCTTGAGGAACTCAGGGTTAAAGCGCAGCCCTTGGGCAGTGGTGTTGTTAGGTACCCAGCGATTACCTTCTTTGCGTAACACCCCTTTAAG